>NZ_JBWKEQ010000005.1:106227-257033 GCF_056435365.1 Kitasatospora sp. NPDC043949
ACGACTTCCCCCTCAGTCCACACCCTCCCGCCCCCCCCCCCCCCCCCCCCCCCTCCCCCCCCCCCCCCCCCCCCGGGACGTCAGCAGGACGTCAGCGGGTGATCAACGACCCTGGAGGGACTTCACGTTGTCGCCGAAGCTCCATCCCTTCGAGCCGTCCCAGTTGAGCGACCACGTCATGAGCCCCTTCAGCGAACCGCCGAACGCGTTCCACGACTGGCCGACCAGGCCCGGGTCCATGTAGCCGCCGCCCGCGCCGGGCTGGGCCGGCAGGCCGGGCACCTGCTTGTCGTAGGGCACCTTGACGGTGGTGCCCTGGATGGTCAGGCCGTTGTTCAGGCAGGTGGTCTGCGCGGTGAAGCCCTGCACGGTGCCGGCCTGGTAGGAGTCGCCGGAGCAGCCGTACATGCTGCCGTTGTAGTACTGCATGTTCAGCCACCACAGTTGCCCGTTGTCGGCGTACTTCTTGACGATCGGCAGGTAGGCGCCCCAGATCGAGCCGTAGGTGACGCTCCCGCCGGTCACGTACGCGGTTTCGGGGGCCATCGTCAGGCCGAAGCCCGCGGGCATCTGCGCCAGCACGCCGTCGATGATGCGCATCAGGTTGGCCTGGGAGGCGGACAGCGTGCCGATGCTGCCGCTTCCGGACAGGCCGGTCTCGATGTCGATGTCGATCCCGTCGAAGTTGTACTTCTTGAGGATCGGGACGACGGTCGCCACGAACCGGTCGGCGACGGTGCTGGAGCTCAGGTCGATGCCTGCGGCGGCACCGCCGATCGACATCAGGATCGTCGCCCCGGCCGCCTTGGCCTGGCACATCTCGGCGGGGGTCGAGACCTTGACGTTGGTGTCCATGCCGTCCTGCCACTGGACGGTGCCGTCCGAGAGGATCACCGGGAAGGCGGCGTTGATGACGTTGTAGCCGTGTGCGGCGATCCGGCTGTCCGTGATGGGGACCCAGCCCATGCCGGGGTGGACGCCGTTCGCGGCGCCGTCCCAGTTCTCCCAGTACCCCTGGAGGACCTTGCCCGACGGCTTGGGCTTCGTGGGGCACGTGTCACCCGGCGCCGGGGTGGTCGGCGGCGGGGTGGTGGGCGGAGGAGTCGTGGGCGGCGGAGTGGTCGGCGGAGGGGTCGTCGGCGGCGGGGTGGTGGGCGGTGGAGTCGTGGGCGGAGGGGTCGTCGGCGTGGGGCTGCTGCCGCCGGGGCCGGTGAGCGACACGTCGTCCGCGTAGTACGCGGGCTGCCCGTACCAGCCGTGCAGGTAGACGGTCACCGAGGTGGTGTTCGGCCCCGTGGTGAAGCCGACGCTGAGCTGGCTGTACGCCGCACTGCTCGGCGTCCAGGTGGACGGGTCGCTGCCGGCGCCGGTGCCGGTGGCGCCCAGGTAGACGTAGCTGCCCTGGACGTAGGCGCTCAGCGTGTACTGGGAGTTGGGCTGCACGCTGACGGTCTGGCTGCACTGGGCGCTGTCCGGGCCGGTCGGCGTGGCCTTGAGCGCGGCGGCCCCGGAGTGGACCGGACTGCTGACGACCGCGCCGGAGCCGCCGGAGCAGGTCCAGCCGGAGAGTCCGCTCTCGAAGCCGGGGTTGGCCACCAGGTTGGGGGTGGCGGCCCCGGCCGTGACGGAGCCGGCCGCGGCGACGCCGGCACCGATGACGGCGACGGCGCTCACCCCGGCGAGGGAGCGCCGCAGGACGCTCGGCCCGTGCTGGGCACGGCTGGTCCGGTTCACCTGCGCCGTGCGTTCCACGCCCGCCCGCGGCTGCGGGCGAGGGGTCCGGAGCGGCTCGCTCCCGGCCGGGTCGCCTTCGGGGCGGCCGGGATCCGGACAGGGTCGGACATCGCCCGACGGACGTGGAGTACGCGACCTTCGACGGAACATGCTGCGCTCCCTTCCCGCCGAACGCCATGGACATGACCGACGCGTGGGGGCGCGACGCCCGGCTGTGGGTGAGGTGGGGACATGTGGGGCTGTGCCGGACCGGATCGTAGGAGGGGCGGCGCAGCTCGTCAATAGGTCTGGACCAATCGCGAGGTGCGGCCCGGTCGGCCGCAACAGAAGCCGACGTCAGGCCGTACGGCCCCGCCCGGTCGACCGGGCAGGGGCCCGGGCGCGGCCGACGGGCCGTCCGGATCGGACGGCCCGTCGGTTCGCTACGGGGCGGTCACCGGGCCAGGCCCTCCGGGCTCCGCCAACTCACCAGGCGGGCGCCGTCCGGCGGGAGGTCCACGACCTCGTTCCCGAAGACCCGATTGATCGAGCTGCCCCCGTTCAGCGAGATGTCGGCGCCGTAGACGTGCAGGGAGACCGCGCGACCTGTGCCGCCGTTCGACACCCGGTGGATGTCCTCGTCGGGCGGTACGAGGAACTGCACCCGGCCGGGAGAGCAGGTGGTCCGGCCGGACGGCACCAGCACCCGGCGGCCGGTCCTGGAGGGCCGCCACAGCCGGAACGCCTCGTCCACCTCGACGCCCTCCACCACACCTGACACGCACCAGGCGACATGGTCGTGGATCGGGGTGGACTGCCCGGGCAGCCAGGTCAGGGCCACCACGGAGTGCGTCCGTCCGGCGTGCAGCAACCGCTGCGAGTAGCCGTCGGCGCCACCGGCGCACAGGTCGTCGGGCACGATCAGCCCGGACCGCAGGTACTTGCGCAGGGTGTCCGCGGTGAGCTGCGCGGTCAGCACGTCCGCGGCGGCGTAGCGCGCGAGGTCGGAGAGGAACTCGTCGAGGTTGGAGCGCGGTTCCACGGTCTACCGCCCCACCCCGGTGAGCGCGCGCAGCGGCACCGGTGCGGCGATGACGCGGGTCACCGCCACCAGGGCGACGAACAGGCCGATGGTTGTGCCACCGCGCGACGACGCGGCTTGGTCGATCATGGGAATCCTTTTGAGCGGTGCGGAACTTGCCGAAGGCCCGACCGTAGGAATCCATGGCAGACAAGTGATCAACGCGCGGTCGGCGGCGTCGGCGCCGGCCCGCATTCACCTCAGCTGCATTTCGGCCAACTGTGCGAAAGGTCTGTTCGCAGCCACGGCACCCCCTTAGAGTGGCGGCGATCCTCCACAAGTGGCCTTTTCTTCACGCCAGTTCACTGGATCTTCACATCAGTGCACTGGCCTCGGGACGTTCAGCGCAGTCTGTTCCCACCATCGAGCCGAAAGGGCCGGGTCCGTGACGCAGGCGTTCCAGTCCCCCGGCTTCGCCGCGCTGGCGGCCGACCGCGCGGTCGAGACGCGGCTCGTCGACGAGCGCTGGCAGGCGGTGGCCTGGGACCTGAGGACGGGTCGGCGCCGGGTGGTCACCGACGGGCCGGGGGGCGTCCATCTGAGCGAGATCGAGCCGGACGGCGACGCCATCTGGTGGTTCGACGCCGACAACGCCGGGGAGGGCCGGTGGTGGCGCGAGCCGTTCGCCGGTGGCGCGGGCGGCGAGGCGCTGCACGACGTGCCGCGCGGGCGGGCATACGGCGTCGCCTTCGACCGGACGGGCGCGCTCGCCGCGGTGGTCGTCGGTGTCGACGGCGCCTCGCACTGCTACGTCGGACCGCCCGCGGGCGAGGCCCGGCTGATCGGTTCGGCGCCGGGGTACCTGAGCCTGGCCGACCTGTCGCCGGACGGTCGGCTCCTCGCCCTCGGCGGGCGGCCCGACGGGGACGACTCAGTGGTCCTGTGGCCGACAGGCGCCCAGGCGGGCGCGCAGGCGGGCACGCAGGCAAACGGTCCGCTGCGGATCGCCGGGGACCGCCGACTACGGCTCTGGCCGATCGAGTTCAACCCGCTCGCGGGACTCGAACCGGAGCTGCTGCTGGTGGTCGAGGAGGACGAGCGGTACACCGTCGCGACCTGGCGGGCCGGCACGGGACTGCGCAGGTACCCGGGGCTGTCGTTCGACTCGCAGATATCGGCCGGCTGGTACCGGGGGCCGCGCGAGGTGCTGATCCAGCACGAGCGGGCCGGGCGGAGCCGGCTGCTCCTCGCCGACCTCGACCCGCCGGAGGGACAGGGGGCGACGCGGCAGCGGGTGACGCCGCAGGGAGCCGCACGGCAAGGACCGGCGGAACAGGCCCCGCCCGTCCGGGAGATCAGCACGCCCGGCGGCACGATCCACGACCTGTCCTGCGCTCCGGACGGCACCTTGCACTGCGTCTGGAGCCGGGAGTCGACACCGCCCCGCCCGCTGGTACTGCGCCCCGGCACGGAGGCTGCGCACCACCCCGGACAGGGCCTCGACCCGGACCGGGGCGACACCTCCCGCAGCCGGCGCTGGACGCCCCGGCCGTACGGGCGGATCCACAGCTTCGTCAGCACCCCGGTCGGCGAGGGCCCGTGGCCGACCCTCTTCCTGGTCCACGGCGGCCCCGCCACCCACGACCGCGACTCCTACGACCCGCGGGTGAACGCCCTGGTCGGCCGTGGCTACGCGGTGGTGCGCACCAACTACCGCGGCTCCACCGGCTACGGCGCCCGCTGGCAGCACGAGTACGGCCACCGGGTCGGGCTGGCGCAGATCGAGGACCTGGCCGCCGTCCGCACGGAGCTGGTCGCCGACGGTACGGCGCTCGCGGAGCGCACCGGCCTGTGCGGATTCTCGTGGGGCGGCTACCTGACCCTGCTGGCGATGGGCGCGCAGCCGGAGTTGTGGTCACTCGGCATGGCCGCTCAGCCGATCGCGGACTACCCCGCCGCCTACCGCACCACCACCCCCGCACTGCGCGCGCTCGATCGGCAGCTCTTCGGCGGGACCCCGGACGAGGTTCCCGAGCGCTACCGCGCGGCCGACCCGCGATCGTACGTGCACCAGGTCCGCTCGCCCGTCCTGCTGGTCGCCTCGCGGACCGACGAGCGGTGCCCGCCCGACCAGGTCGCCCGGTACGCCGCGGACCTGCGCCGGCTGGCGGTGCCGCACGAGCTGCTCTGGGTGGACGGCGGCCACTACAGCCGCCGGACCGCCGACCACCGATCGGTGCTGGCCACGATGGTCCGGTTCGCCGAGCACGCCTGGCCGGCACCGCTCCCCCTGCCACCCCGGGGCGACCGCCCCGAGGTACCCGCCGAACTGGTGGAAGGAGGTGAACATCCATGAAGCGACGCAGCATTCAGAACGACCCGATCAGCACCCCGGAGCGTGACCGGGGCGCCGTGGTGGTCCAGGCCTTCGCACTCGACATCACCAAGGCCGCGGTGGTCGCGCCTGCCCTCAAGGGGCAGCCGAAGCCGAAGCCGGAGACCAAGGGCAAGTGATTCTCCGTCGCTCCGGGGCGCCTGCGGTGCCCCGGAGCGACACCTCATCGACCGCCGGCGATCAACAGAAGTGGCCACCATGCGTATCGTCCTGCTGCACATGCCCTGGGGCGCGATCGACGTGCCGTCGCTGGCGCTCGGGATCATGCACACCGCCGCCGCACGCGCCGACCACCAGGTCGAAGTGCGGTACGCCAACCTGGACTTCGTGGACTGGGCCGCCGAGACCGCGGGTTTCGGCGTGGACGACTACCAGTACTTCTCCGAGAAGTCCTACTTCCAGGGCGCGGGCGACTGGGCGTTCGCCGGTGCGCTGTACGGTGACGACGGCCCGGCCCCCGGCGTCGAGGGCGACATCGAGGGCGACATCGACGACAGCGACGGCGAGTTCGCGGCCTACTTCGAGTACCTGGCCACCAGCGGTGCGAGCGAGCAGGAGATCGCACTGACCCGGGCCACCCGCGCGATCGCCCCCGCGTTCATCGCCCGACTGGTCGACGAACTCGCCGCCGACCCACCGGACCTGGTCGGCTTCACCACCACCTTCCAGCAGAACACGGCGAGCCTCGCCGCCGCGAGGCTACTCAAGCAGCGGTGCCCGCAGGTGCGCACGGTGTTCGGCGGCGCGAACTGCGACGGTCCGCAGGGCGCCGCGCTGCACCGCAACTTCCCCTTCCTGGACTACGTGGTGCGCGGCGAGGGCGAGGCCGCCTTCCCGGCACTCCTGGAAGGCGGCGACCTCTCCGCCGTCCCCGGGCTGTGCTGGCGGGACGGCTCCGGGAAGTCGACGGCCAACGAGATGACGAGGCGTCCGCTGCCGCCCGCGGCGATCCTGGCGCCCCGCTACGACGGCTTCTACGAGCGGCTCGACGCCTCCGTCGCGGCCGGCTGGGTCGATCCCAAGCTGGTCGTCGAAGGCTCCCGGGGCTGCTGGTGGGGCGAGAAGCACCACTGCACCTTCTGCGGGCTCAACGGCTCCTCGATGGAGTTCCGCTCCAAGCCGCCGGCTGACTTCCTCACCGAGGTGCTCACGCTCGCCGAACGCCACCAGCTGTTGGACGTCTACGTGGTCGACAACATCCTGGACATGGGCTACTTCGACACCGTCCTGAAGTCGCTCGCCGAGCTCCCGGTGGATCTGCGGCTGCACTTCGAGATCAAGGCCAACCTGCGCCGCCACCAGTTCCAACTCCTCGGCGACTCGGGCGCGGCCCAGGTACAGCCCGGCATCGAGAGCCTGAGCACCCGGGTCCTGCGGATCATGGACAAGGGGGTGACGGGCTGCCAGAACGTCCGCGCGCTGCGGGACGCGCAGAGCGCCGGAGTGTCGGTGAGCTGGAACTACCTCTACGGCTTCCCGGGCGAGCAGCCGGCCGACTACGAGTCGGTGATCCGCCAACTGCCCGTGCTGCACCACCTGGACCCGCCGACCGGAGCGGGCCGGATCGCGATCGAGCGGTTCAGCCCGTACTTCGACCGCCCCGAGCTGGGCTTCGCGATCACCCGACCGGCCTTCCAGTACGGCGCGACCTACCGCCTGCCGGAGAGCGAACTGGCCGAACTGGCCTACGTGTTCAGCGCACCGCCGCGCGGGATCGGCGGCGACCTCGCGGAGCGGCTGAGCGCGGCGGTGGGCACCTGGATCGCGCGGTTCCCCGACAGCCGGCTCAGCTACCGGGACGCGGGCGGGCGGATCGCGCTCGTCAACACCCGCCCCGGGTACGACTGGCGGGTGGTCGAGCTGACCGATCCGGTGGAGCTCGCCGCCTTCCGGCTGCTGAACCAGCCCCGCTCGACCGCCGCGCTGGCCGCCAAGGTCCCCGGCGGCGCGGCGGCGGTCGAGCCGGTGCTGGAGCGCTTCACCGCGCTGGGCCTGCTGTTCCACGACGGGGACGGTTTCCTCCAGGTCGCCGTCGAGTCCGACAACCAGGTGCTGATGCGGATGCAGCACCGGCACGGCCCCGCCGCCGCCCGCCCTCGCGCCGAGGAGGTGCTCGATGCCGTCACGATCGGCTGAACGGACTGATGCCGGAAGGACCGATGCCGGAAGAGCCGTTGCGGAAAGGACCGTTGTGGAAAGGACCGTTGTGGGAAGGACCGATGCCGCATCCTGGCGCGCGGCCGGCCCGGAGGTCGAGCTCTGGCTCGACTACGACCCCGCCGCCCGGGAGTTGCCGGGCTTCGCGCTCGGCCACCGCACCCTGTCCGGCCCGGCGGAGGCGGAGGTCACCGAACTGCACCGCGCCGGGGTCCGCTGCCTGCGGCTGACCGAGCCGGTGCGGCTCTGCGCGGACGCGCCGGCGGCCTCCGCGCGGGCGCTGATGCTGCTGCGCGAGGCGACCGGGCAGGGGCTGGCCGTGCTCTGGCAGGCCGACTGCACGGACGGCTGCGCGGCACAGCGCCGGTTCCACCACCTGTACCCGCCCGAGCAGTTGACCGGCGGCCCCGAGGACGTCGTCACCGACTGGCGCGCCACGTACTACCCGAGCAAGTGCGTCTTCCGGCGCGGCCCCGGCTTCGTCGAGGTGCGCGACCGCCGGTTCGGGACGCTGGAGCTGTTCACCATCGACGAGCCGGGCCACCTGGCGCAGGTCGAGGCGCTGGCCGAGGGCGTCGAGGTCGGCCGGCTGCCGGACGCCGTCCACCGGGACTTCGCCGCGGCCGGCCTGATCGCCGAGCAGGCCGGCCGCGCCTGGTTCCTGCCCATGCGGGTGCGCCGCTGGCCCTTCCCGTCGCTGACCGTGTAGTTGCCGGAGTTCGAGCCCGAGGAGTGATCCATGACCACCGCGGTCGACGACGCCGCCGCGCGGATGTCCGCCTTCATCCGCGACCCCTACCCCACGCTCACCCGGATCCGCGAGGCCGGCGCGGTCTCCGTCGTGGAGTTCGGCGAGGGCCTGCCGGTCTATCTGGTGACGCGCTACCAGGACGTCCGGGCCGCGCTGATGGACCCGCGCTTCGGGCAGGACGTCCGCCGCAGCCAGGCCATCGCGAGCGGGCGGGGCTCCGGCCTGACGCTCGGTTCGGAGGTGGTCCACATGCTCAACAGCGACCCGCCGGACCACACCCGGCTGCGCCGGCTGATCCAGGGCGTCTTCACCCGCCGGCGGGTCGATCTGATGCGACCGCTGGTCGAGCGCATCGCCGGCGGCCTGCTGGACGGGCTGCGCGGGCGGGAGGCCGCCGACCTGGTGACGGACTTCGCCTTCCCGCTGCCGATCATGATCATCTGTGAGCTGCTGGGCTTCCCGCCGGAGGACATGCAGGCCTTCCGCACCTGGTCGACGGCGATCCTCACCCAGGGCGGCGACATGACCTTCGACCAGGCCACCGCCGAACTGAACGACTACCTGCGCGAGTTGATGACGGCCCGGCGGGCTTCGCCGAGCGCGGACATCCTGACCGACCTGGTGCAGGCCTGTGACGCCGGTGAACTCACCGAGCGGGAGGTGTTCTCGATGGTCTTCCTGCTGCTGATCGGCGGCCACGAGACCACCGTCAACCTGCTCGGCACCGCCACCCTGGCGCTGCTCCACCACCCCGACCAGCTCGCCTGGTTGCGCGCCAACCCGGCGGCGATGCCGGTCGCGATCGACGAGTTCCTCCGCTACGAGTCTCCGGTGAGCATGGCCACGCTGCGGTTCACGAACGCCGACGTGATGGTCGACGACGTGGAGATCCCGGCGGACGAGCTGGTGCTGCTCTCGCTCGGCGCGGCCAACCGGGACCCGGCCCGATTCACCGATCCCGACCGGCTGATCCTGGACCGGGGCGATCCGGGCCACCTGGCCTTCGGGCAGGGCCTGCACCGGTGCCTCGGCTCCTTCCTCGGCAAGCTGGAGAGCGAGGTCGCGCTGACCGGCCTGCTGGAGCGCTTCACGCGGATCGAGCTGGCCGCCGCGGAGGAGACCCTGCCCTGGCGCAACACGATCATGCTGCGCGGCCTGGAGTCGCTGCCGGTCTCGCTCGATGGCTAGCGGCGCGGGAGCAAGCGATACGGGGACGGACAACGCGGAGACGGGCAGCACGGGGACGGGCAGCACGGGGACGGGCGGCGCGCGAGCAGGCGGCGCGGCGGGGCTGTTGCGGTTCCGCCCCCGGATCAGCGTCGCGCCCCTGCGTGCGCGGGGCTTCCGGCTGCTGGTGATCGGGCAGGGCACCTCGGAGTTCGGCAACGCGTTCCAGGTGGTCGCCCTGCCGCTGCTGGTCTACTCCCTCGCCGGAGGCGCCCGCCAGCTGAGTCTGGTGGTCGCCGCCTACGGCGCGGGACGGCTGGCCGCCACCCCGCTCGGCGGGATGCTCGCCGACCGGTTCGGCGCCCGCCGGGTGATGCTGGCCGCCGACCTCGGCCGGCTGCTCGCCACCGCCGGGCTGTGCGCGATCGCCGCCGGCGGGGCGGCGAACTTCTGGCTGATCGGCGGGCTCGCGCTGCTGGTCGGCCTCGGAGCAGGGGTGTTCCTGCCGGCCGCCTGGGCGATCACCCCGACCCTGCTGCCCTCCGAGGACCTGCACGCGGGCAACGCACTGAACAGTACGGTCACCTTCGGCGCCGGTCTGCTCGGTCCGGCGCTGGCCGGCCCGCTGGTCGCCTGGCTCAGCCCGGCCGCCGCACTGGGCCTGGACGCGGCCACCTTCGCCGTGTCGGCGGCCACGCTGTTGCTGATCGGTCGCGGCAGCCTCGTCGCACCCGCCAGCCCGATTTCCGAACGTGCCTCCGTACCGAAGAACTTCCGTGGCCTGCTGCGGGAGTCGCCGTTGCTGCGCGCGGTGCTGACGGTGACGGTGATCGCGAACCTGACGGTGGGCGGCGCCACCCGTGTCGCCCTGCCGACCCTGGCCACCCACGGCTTCGGCGCCGGTGCCGTCGGGCTGGGCCTGCTGCTGGCCGCGTTCACCGGCGGTGCGCTGGTCGGCGGCCTGTTCGCGGCCGGCCTCACCGAGGTGCGCTCGCGGGGCCGCACGGCGATGCTCTCCGGTCTGGTGATGGGTACGGCGATCGGGCTGGTGCCGTTCACCGGCCTCGTCGGCGCCGTGCTGCTGCTCTGCCTGGCCGGCGGCGCCAGCACGGTGACCAACGTCCTGATCGTCACCGGCGTGCAGAAGAGCACCCCGCCCGCCTTGCTGGCCCGGGTCATGGCGGCCGTCACCTTCTGCGCGCTGGGAGTCTTCCCGATCTCGGTGATCGCGGCCGGCGCGGCGGTGGACGCCTTCGGGAGCCGGGGCGTGTTCGCGACGACCGGGCTCTGTTTGACGGGCGCGTTCGGGTACGCGCTGACCAGGCGTGAGATCCGCGAGCTGTGAGCGCCCAGCCGGCCGCCGGGCCCGCCCCTGCCACCGGGAGGCAGGAGGCGGGAGGCGGGGGCGGGGGCGGGCTGCGGCCCCGTCAGCGCAGGGTCGCGGTGACGACCGTCGCGTCCAGGTCCTCGCACCAGGCGTCGACGGCGTCGAGGCCGGCCGCGCGGGCGACGGCCAGGGCCGTCGGGGTCTGCCGTTCGCTGGTCTCGAACAGCAGCGACCCGCCCGTGGCCAGCCAGTGCGGCGCCTCGGCGGCCACCCGGCGCAGCACGTCCAGACCGTCGGCACCGCCGTCCAGCGCCGGCCGGGCCTCGTGCAGCCGGGCCTCCGTCGGCAGCAGCGCGATGTCGGCGCTGGGGACGTACGGGACGTTCGCGAGCAGGACGTCGATCCGGCCGCGCAGGGCGGCGGGCAGCGCGACGAACAGGTCGCCCTCGAAGACCGGGGCCCCGGGCCCGGTGAGGTTGCGGCGGGCGCAGCGGACGGCGACCGGGTCGACGTCGGCCGCGTAGAGCTCGACCGGGTGCGCGGCGGTGGCCGCCACGGCGGCGCCGAGGGCGCCGCTGCCGCAGCAGAGGTCGACGACCACGGCGCCCGGGCCGGTGAGCTCGGTGGCCGTGGCGGCCAGGAACTCGCTGCGGCGGCGCGGCACGAACACGCCCGGGTCGACGGCGATCCGCAGCCCGGCGAACTCGGCCCAGCCGACGACGTGTTCCAGCGGCCGGCCCTCGGCCCGGGCCCGGACCATCACGGCCAGGTCGGCCGGTGTCGCGGCGGCGGCGAGCAGGACCCGCGCCTCGTCCTCGGCGAACACGCAACCGGCGGCACGCAGCCGGGCGACGACCGAGGAACGGAGAGCTGCGGAGGCAAAAACCGACAAGATGACCCCTTGGGGGAATCGGGAGGAGGACGAACGACTCCGTCAGGGCTCCCGCAAGGGCCGACACCGCGCCGACGCGTCCGCGCTACGCGCGCGACGCGCCCGCACGGCCGCGCTCCGGGAGCACCCGCTCGGACATACCGGTAATGGGGCTCACCTCCTTGAGTCGCGGTCGTACACGGCGTCGGCCACCCTACCGCACCCTTGGCGCGGGCGATCAACTGGCCTTCCGGGCCCAGGTCCTGTCCGGCTGTCCGGCTGTCCGGCCGGTTGGCCGGCCGCGGCCGGCCTAGCCGAGCTGCTCGGCGACCAGGGCGGCGAACTCCTCCGGGGTCATGACGGGCACTCCGAGCTCCTCCGCCTTGGCACGCTTGGAGCCGGCCTTCTCGCCCGCGACGAGGAGGGTGGTGCGCTTGGACACCGACGAGGAGGCCTTGCCGCCGGCGCGTTCGATCAGCTCGTTCATCGCGTTGCGGGAGAGCTCGGCGAGGGCTCCGGTCATGCTGCCGGTGACGACCACGCTCTGGCCGGCCAGCGGGCCCGCCGCGGTGTCGTCCGCAGCCGCCGCGCCGCCGTCCGCGGCCCGGTCGGCGGGAGCCGTCGGCTCGGTCACCGCCGTGCCGACGCCCTGCGCCAAGAGCCGGTCCAACAGCGGTGCCACATCGGCGAGTTCGGCGACGATCACGGCGGCCTTCTCGACGCCGATACCGTCCACGCCGGCCAGCGCCGCGGCGTCGGCGGCGCGGATCGCGGCCATGCTGCCGAAGTGCGCGGCGAGTCGGCGGGACATCGTCCGGCCGGTGCCGCGGATGCCGAGGGCGCAGAACACCCGGTTCAGCGGGCGGCTGCGGGCGGTCTCGATCGCGGCGAGCAGGTTGTCGGCGCTGGTGTCGCCCATCCGCTCCAGGGTGAGCAGCTGCTCCCGGGTGAGGGTGAACAGGTCGGCGAGGTCGCCGACCAGCCCGGCCTCGACCAGTTGGACGGCGCGGGTGCCGCCGAGGCCCTCGATGTCGAGCTGGTCGCGCCCGGCCGCGTAGATCACCGAGGCGACCGCCTGGCAGGCCCGGCCGCGCACGCAGCGCCAGCGCTGCTCGGAGGTATCGATGGCGTCGCCGCAGCGCGGGCAGACCTCGGGGAAGGCGATCGGCTGCTCGGCGCCGGTGCGCTGGTCGACCAGGGGCGCCTCGACCCGCGGGATCACGTCGCCGGCCCGGTAGACGAACACCTGGTCGCCGATCATCAGCCCGCGGCGCCCGATGTCGGCCGGGTTGTGCAGGGTCGCGTAGGTGACGGTGACGCCGTCGATCACCACCGGTTCGAGGACGGCCCGGGGCGCGATGATCCCGGTGCGGCCGACGTTCCACTCGACGCCGAGCAGCCGGGTGACCTTGTGCTGCGCCGCCAGCTTGCGGGCCACCGCCCAGCGCGGCGCGCGGGAGCCGGACCCGGCCGCCTCCTGGTCGGCCACCGCGTCCGCCTTCACCACCACGCCGTCGATCCCGAAGGGCAGCGCGGCGCGCAGGCCCGCGATCTCGTCGATCCGCTGCTGTGCCTCGGCGAGGGTCGCGCAGCGGCGCGGCGCGGCATCGGTGCTGGCGGCGGTGTTGGCACCGAGGACGGCCAGCCGGGCGAGCAGGTCGGCGTGGTCGAGGCCGGGCAGGCCGAGGGCGTCGTAGGCGAAGAAGGTGAGTTCGACGCGGTAGGCGCGGTCCTTGGCGCGCAGGGTGCCGGCCGCGCCGCTGCGCGGGTGGGCGAACGGGGTGGCGCCGTGCGCGGTGCGGACGGCGTTGGCCTGCTCGAACTGCTCGTGAGTGAGCAGCACCTCGCCGCGCAGCTCGACGTCGACCGGTTCGGCGAGCCGGGCGGGCAGGCCGAGCACGGCGTCGGCGGCGGCGGTGATGTCCTCCCCCGCCAGGCCGTCGCCCCTGGTCAGCACCTGGGTGAGCCGGCCGGCCCGGTAGCGGGCGGCGACGGCGAGGCCGTCCAGTTTCGGTTCGACGCACCAGGCGGCGACCGGCCGGCCGAGCCGGCGCTCCAGGCCGGCCGCCCAGGACTCCAGCTCCTCGGCCGAGAAGACGTTGTCGAGGGAGAGCATCGGCGCGCTGTGCGGGACGTCGCCGACCGCCGCGCCGCCGGCCACCTTGCCGGTGGGCGACTCGGGCAGCGCCTCGTCCGGGTGCTCGTGCTCGTAGGCCTCGATCGCCCGCACCAGGGCGTCGTACTCGTCGTCGCCGAGCGGGGCGGAGCCGTCGGCGTAGTACGCGGCGGCGGCCCGTACGGCGGCGGCGACGGCGTCAGCGTAGGCCTGCGGGGAGGCCAGGGCGGCGGGAGGGGCCAGGGTGGCTGCGTCCTTCATACCGCCATCATGGCGAGCCGCACTGACATTCGGCCCGTTCGAACGCGGCTCGCACGGACCGGGCTCGGGGGGGGTGCGGCCCGCGCCGGCCAGGGGTGTCGACCAGGGCCGTCGGCGAGGGCGCCGGTCGAGGGCGCCAGCCCGGTCAGTCGGGCTGGGGCCGGGTGCGCCGGGCGTAGGCGCGGGCCGCGCGGGCGCGGTCGCCGCAGCGGGTGGAGCACCAGTGGCGCCGGCCGTGCCGGAGGAGGTACCGGGTGCACGGGGTGGAGCCGCAGGCGGTGAGACGGGCCGCTTCGGGCCCGGTGAGCAGGTCGGCGGCGTCGGCGGCGAGGGTGGCCAGGGCGTGGTCGACGATCTCGGTGGTGGGGTGGGGGGCCGCGCGGTAGGGGCCGCTGCCGTCGTCCCACCGCAGCAGCCGGGCCGTGGGCAGGCGGGTCAGGGCGTCGTTGACGGCGGCCAGGGCAGAGGAGGGTGCGGGCAGCTCCGCGACGCGGGCGGCGAACAGCGTCCTGACCTGTTCGCGCATCGAGCGCACCTGCGCCGTGCACATCTCCTGAAGGCCCGCGTCGGCCGGGGCGAGGCCGTGCTCCAGGAGCCACCGACCGGCGGCGGTCGGCGTGCCGAGGCGGTCGACGACGTGTCCGCCGGGCAGCGTGACGGCGCTGTTGACCAGGGCGAGCGAGGAGTACTGCTGCTCGCCCGGCGCGGGTGGCACGGCGGTCTCGTCGGTGGCGGTGTCCGCGGCGTCCGTCATGAGTCTCATGGTAGCGCTTGCGATCATCCGTGAGAACCGGCTAGCTTTCCTCACGGATAAACCGATCTCAACCGTGAGGTGTGCTTCACCATGGCTTCTTCCGACACGACCGTCGAGCAGTTCCCCGTCCGCCTCTTCGGCGGCCCGACCGCCCTCTTCGAGTACGGAGGCCTGCGCTTCCTCACCGACCCGACCTTCGACGGCCCGGGCGACTACCAGCGGCCGGGCGGCCCGCTCCTCACCAAGACCGCGCCCTCCTCCGGGAGCCCCGCCGACGCCGGCCGCGTCGACGTCGTCCTGCTCTCCCACGACGAGCACCCCGACAACCTCGACCACTCCGGCCGGGCCCTGCTGGCCGACGTCCCGCTCACCCTCACCACCCCCGGCGGTGGCCTGCGCCTCGGCGGCACGGCCCGGGGACTGGCCGACTGGGAGTCGGTCACGCTGGACCGCCCCGGCGGCGGCACCCTCACCGTGACCGGCGTGCCCGCCCTCCACGGGCCCGGGGCCCGCGAGGAGGTGGAGGCCGCCACCGGCCAGGTCGTCGGCTTCGTCCTGACCGGGGACGGGCTGCCCACCGTCTACGTCAGCGGGGACAACGCCTCCCTCCCCGCCGTCGGGGAGATCGCCGAACGCTTCGCCCCCGTGGACACCGCGATCCTCTTCGCCGGGGCTCCCCGCTTCGCCGCCCTCTTCGACGGCGCGCCCATCGTCCTGGACAGCGCCCAGGCCGCCGAGGCCGCCGCGATCCTCGACGCCCGCCGGGTCGTCCTCGTCCACCACGACAGCTGGGCCCACTTCACCGAGGACCGAGACGACCTGGTGGCCGCCTTCACGGCCGCCGGCCTGGCGGAGCGCCTCCACACGGCGTGACCGGCCCGGGGCGGGGCGCGCCGCACCAGGCGCCCCGCCTGTCCGCCCCTGAACCGCCTGCTCAGCCCGGCAGCGACGTCAGCGGCCTGGTCCGGTAGGCGCTTGAGGAGCCCGGGGGGACGAGGCAGGGCAGCAGCCACTCCCACAGGGCGCCGACCCGGCGGGCGCGCTCCTCGCCCGGGCAGCCGTCACCGAAGACGACCTCCAGCCCGCAGGCTGCCGCCACCACCAGGGTCTCCGGGCCGGGATCGCCCGAGCGGTCGCGCAGCTCGCCGGCGCGCCGGGCACCGGTCAGCAACTCCCGAACGACACCGGCCCAGACGCCGTGGAAGCCCCGCACGCCCGCGACCGGCGCGCCGGGGGCGGGCGTGGCGGGAGCGAACGCGGCGGTCCTCGACTGCCAGCCGCCCTCCCGGCCGAGGCGGAACGCCGCCCGGACCACCGCGTCCGACCCCAGGGCGTCGACCAGCCAGTAGCCCACGTCGATCAGCGTCTGCAGGGGGGAGGAAGTGGCCCGCAAACCGCCGCAGGCGCCCCGCAGCGAGCGCTCGGCCCGCTGGAACACCGCCTGCGCCAGCTCCTCCTTGGACGCGAAGTGGAAGTAGAGCGCACCCTTCGTCACTCCCGCGGCGCCGGCGATCTCGCCGAGCGTGGCCCCCGCATAGCCGCAGCGGTCGAACAGCACCGCCCCCGCCTCGACCAGCCGTCCGCGTGTCCGTTCCGACCTCTCCTGCACCACCCGACCCACACCCCTCACAACGACGAGCACGTTCCGACCACACACGAGCAGCGCCCCGGCAGCGACGGCGCCTGCCGCGCGTCCTCAGCCGACCCGGGTGAACCGGGCCACGGACCCCTCCGGCGAAGCGGTCGCGGCCGCCTCGCGCTCCGGGCGCTCCGAACGCTCGGGGCGCTCGGGCCGCTCCGGGCCGGCCAGCAGGATGGAGCGCTGGAGCCGTCGCAGTCCGGTGGAAGGCTCCATGCCCAACTCCCGTACCAGGGTGTTGCGCAGGCGCTGGTAGGCCTCCAGGGCCTCGCCCCGTCGGCCGGAGCGGTGCAGGGCGATCATGTACTGGCCGTGCAGGCTCTCGTGGGTGCGGTAGCGGTCGACCAGGACGGTGAGTTCGGCGAGCAGGACGCGGTGGCGGCCCAGCCGCAGGTCGGCCTCGATCCGCTGGTCCAGCGCGCAGAGCCGCGTCTCCTCCAACCGCTTGGCCTCGACGGCGAGTTGGCCGCCCGCCGGGACGTCGGCGAAGGCCGGACCGCGCCACAGGCCGAGCGCCTCGCCGAGCATCCGGGCGGCCAGCGGGTGGTCGTCGCCGTCCATGGCCCGGTAGCCCATGCCGGCCAGGCGCTCGAACTCCCGGACGTCCGTCAACCCGCCGCCGCTGTTCAGCATGTAGCCGCCCGGCGAGGTCACCAGCACGTCCTTGGCGCAGGAGACCCCTGCCGCCGGGGCGACCTGCCCGAGCGCCCGGTCGATCATGTCGCGCAGTTGCAGCACGTACGTCTGCACCGTCGTGCGCGCGCTGCGCGGCGGGCGGCCCGACCACAGCTCCTCGGCCAGCACCCCGGCCGACACCACCTGGTCGGCCCGCAGGGCCAGCAGCCCCAGCACCTGCCGCGGTTTCGGCGCCGATGGCACCACCGACACCCCGCACACCCGGACGTCCAACGCCCCGAGCACCCGAATTTCCACGATGACCACCCCAATCACACGGAACGCCGCAGGCCGATCCGCCGCGGCCGGCACCCGGGTCGACACCCCTAGGGCGACTGTCACCAGTCAAAAACAGGACGCGCGGTTTGTCAATACAAAACCGAACGTGCTGTTTGTTTCTTGGAATGGGCGGCCCGACTCGGACAGACGGGCGCGGCGGCCACCCTGCGCCACGAACCGGCCACCACGCGCAGCGGAGTGCGGGCAAACCGAAGGCGGCGTCGGACCCCCGTGGATCCCGCGCCGCCACCAATTCGCCCGCACTCCGCGCGCACCGCCGGTCGGCCGACCGTCGGACCGACCACCGGGCCGACCACCGGGCCGACCACCGCCCGGACGCCCCCGCGCACAGGGGGCCACCGAGCCCTGGTCAACTCCGCACCAGCCGAAGCGATTTCCGGCCGGTGCCGGACCGTCAGCCCACACCGACCTCGTCCGCGACCGCGACCGCGACCGGCCGGGCGGCCGACCGCGCCCCGCCCTGCGCCCCGGCGCCCTCCGCCGCCGCGCGGGCGGCCGCCACCTCGGCGACCACCTGGGCACCGCGGTCCGGGCCCATCTGCAGCGAGCCGAGCACACCCGGCACCGTGATGCTCGGCATCAGGTGCTGGAACAGCCCGGCGGCCCGCCGTTCCAAGTCCGCGCGCCCGGACAGCTTCTGCGACTGGATCTGCACACCCGTCCACGCCGCCGTGACCAGCCACGCGGTGTCGGCCGGGACGACGTGCGGCAGCAGTTCACCCCGCTCGCCGGCCGCGACCAGCAGCGCCTCCAGCCGGCTGATCCAGCCGGGGATCGCGCCGCCGCCGAGGTCGTCGAAGACGTCCTGGCCCAGCGAGAGCCGGGCCCCCGCGCTCAGCAGCGGATCACGTGGCATCAGATACGCCACCACCATCCCGGTGTCCACGAACTCCTGCAGTTTGCAGACCCGTTCGGGCACACCGTCCTGGACGAACTGCTCCTCGACGACGCCCTGGGCCAGATCCCGCTTGGAGGCGAAATGGAAATACACCGCACCACGCGTCACACCGGCCCGCGCGACCACCTCGCCGATGGTGGCGCCCTCGTAGCCGAACTCGTCGAAGACCGACGCCGCCGCCTCCAGGATCAGCCGACGCGTCCGGACCGCCCGCTCCTGCCGAACCACCGCAACCACCCCACCCAGAGCTCCCGGAAAACAAAACCAAACACCCCGTATCTTAGCTACCGGTGGCCTACGGACGACAAGATGATGTCGGGGAATCGCCTCAAACGCTTCTCCCCTCCCGCCCGCATCCTCCGCATTTCGCCTACGGGCCGCCGTTCCTTCGCCGGACGACCGAAAGCGGCACCGCCCCCACACCTCACCTATCCGGGGAAAAACCGAACGATCGGTTTCCTAATCGGGACACCGGGAGGCCGGAAGGCGTCACGGCAGGACGGCCACCGCCTCCACCTCCACCAGCTGGTCGTCGTAGCCGAGCACCGACACCCCCAGCAGCGTGCTGGGGGCGTCGTGCTCCCCCATGTAGGCGCGGTACACGTCCCACACCGCGACCAGGTCGGCCTGGTCGGCGGAGGCCACGTACACCGTCGTGCGGGCGACGTCGGTCAGCCCGGCACCGGCGTCCTCCAGCACGGTTATCAGGTTCCGCATCACCTGGTGCGCCTGGCCCGCGTAGTCGCCGACGGCGACCGTCCGCCCCTCTGCGTCGAGCGGGCAGGCCCCGGCGAGCCAGAGCGAACGGGCCTGGGCGTCGACCAGGGCCGCGTAGGCGTAGTCGACGGCCGGGGTGAGGCGGGAGCTGCGGATCAGCTTGACTGCGCTGTTCAAGGGGCACTCCGAAGGGTCGCGGCCGAACGTTCGCGCCCATCGTTGGTCTCTCCTGAACGACCGTCAAACCATTTACCAGCGCTTTCCCGTCCGCCACGGGCCCGTTGCGTCCACGATTCACCGTTGCGGGTGATGGCGGGCCGACCCGCCCGGCCGGAATCCTGGTGGCCGCCACCCGCACGCGCCGACGCCGCGCCGACACCAGGAGGTCACCCATGGAATCCCGACCGCCGTACCGCGACGAGGCCTCCGGGGTCCGCCGGCGCCGGATGCTGGGCCTGGCGCTCGGGGCGGGGCTCGTCCCGACCCTCGCTCCGGTCGCGGCCGCGACCGCGACAACCCGGTCGGACACCCCGGCGCCCGCGTCCGCCGCCCTGGGCCGCCGGGTCGCCGAGGTGGCCACCGCCCAGCTCGGCGTGCCCTACGCCTGGGGCGGCGGCGACCGGCTGGGGGCGAGCCTCGGCTTCTGCGACGACGAGAACGGCTACCTGGACGGCGTCTGCATCGGCGAGAGCACGGTCGGCTTCGACTGCAGCGGCCTGTCCCTCTACTGCTGGTACCGGGCCAGCCACGGCACGGTCGAGCTCGGGCACTACACCGTCGCCCAGTTCCACCACAGCGCCCCGGTGGAACGTGACGCCCTCGCCCCGGGCGACCTGCTGTTCTTCTCCCGCCCGGACGCGCCGCTGCACCACGTCGGGATCCACGTCGGCGACGGCGCGATGATCCACGCCGAGCGCACCGGGACACCGGTCGCCCGGGTCGAGCACGTCCTCGACGTCCCGCGCTGGGCCGGCGAGTTCGCCGGTGCCCGCCGCCCCGGGCCGGCCGGCTGAGCGGGCCTCAGAGGCCGCGCCGCTCCCCCGGCCCCTGGTGTCCCTGGTGGACGCGCAGCAGCAGGCCGTGCAGCAGCTGCCGCTCCCGCGCGTCCAGCGGCGCCAGCACCTCGTCCTGCACCGCGCGCGCCCGGGCGTCCAGCTCCGCGAGCAGCGCCCGCCCGGCGCCGGTGACCGACACCGAGACCCGCCGCCGGTCCGCCGGGTCTCGGACGCGCTCGACGTACCCGGCGGCGGCCAGCTGGTCGGCGACCTTGGCGAGGTCGCTCGGGTCGATGCCCAGCCGCTGGACCAGGTCCCGCTGGGCGTGCGGCCCGAAGTCGGCGAGCGCGGCCAGCACGGCCATGTCCCAGAGCCGGAGGCCGTGCTCGGCGAGCTGCTCGGCGAGGCGGCCCCGTGCCGTCCGGCCGATCCGGGAGAGCAGGTAGGTACTGAGGTCGAGCAGCGTCGGCGGTAGGGAGGGAGTGGACAAGGGAGGGGCGGACAGGGAAGGGGCGGGCAGCGGAGATTCGGGGAGCGGGGGTTCGGGGGCCATGGCGCCAGTCTAGGGTTCATCCCTATAGTGGGTGCCGACCCACTGATATCCGACTGATCCGACCCGCTGAATCCCCGAACCCGGGAGCTTCGACCGTGGACGCCCTGTACCCCCGCCTGCTCGTGACCCGTTTCGCCGAGTGCTTCGGGTTCTACCGGGCGGTCCTGCCGCCCCTCACCGGCGCCGCCCTGGTCAAGGGCGCCCCCGACGGCCCCTACGCCAACTGGGACGTCGACGGGCAGGCCGTCCTGGTGCTCTTCGACCGCGCCGCGATGGCCGCCGCCCTGGGCGCCACCGACCTGCCCGAACGCCCGGCCGCCCCCGCCCAGGACGCCGCGATGCTGGTCTTCAGGGTGGCCTCCGTGGACGACGCGTTCGCCCTCTGCCTGCGCCACGGCGGCGCCCCGGTCGTCGGCCCGACCGACCGGCCCCAGTGGGGCCCGAACCTGCGCAGCGCCCACCTGCGGGACCCGGACGGCCATCTGATCGAGCTCCAGTCCTACTGAGCCGCCCCGCCCGGCCGGCGCGCGGGGTCGTCCGCCCAGAGGTCGGCGCTGCACGCCGCCACCAGCGCGCCGATCCTGGCCCACGCCTCCTCCGCGGGCAGCGGTTCGAGCCGGCGGCCGTCCCGCAGCCGCAGCGCGACCCGGTCGTCCACGGCCTCCTTGGCCCCGACCACGGCCTGGTACGGCACCAGGCGCGCCGCCCGGATCCGGGCGCCCAGGCTGCCGTGCCCGGGGCCGGCGACCTCGGCGCGCAACCCGAGGTCGAGGCAGCGCTGCCGGAGCCGCTCGGCCTGCGGCAGTTCGCCCTCGGAGACCGGCAGCAGCACCACCTGCGCCGGGGCGAGCCAGGCCGGGAACGCGCCGCCGTACAGCTCGATGAGGTGGGCGACCACCCGCTCCACGCTGCCGATCACGCTGCGGTGGACCATCACCGGCCGGTGTTTCGCGCCGTCCGGGCCGATGTAGTGCAGCCCGAAGCGCTCGGGCTGGTGGAAGTCGATCTGCACGGTGGAGAGGGTGAACTCGCGCCCGGCGCCGTCGGCGATCTGCACGTCGATCTTCGGCCCGTAGAAGGCGGCCTCGCCCTCCGCGGCCTCGAACGGCACGCCGGAGCGTTCCAGCACGTCGGTGAGCAGCGCGGTGGCCCGCTCCCAGAGGGCCGGATCCGCCACGTACTTGCCGCCCGCGCCGGGCAGCGAGAGCCGGTAGCGGACCGGTTCGATGCCGAGCGCGCGGTGTGCCGCGCGGATCAGCTCCAGTGCGGCGACGGCTTCGTCGGCGGCCTGCTCCGGGGTGCAGAACACGTGCGCGTCGTTCAGCTGGATCGCCCGGACCCTGGTCAACCCGCCCAGCACGCCGGACAGTTCGGAGCGGTACATGCCACCCAACTCGGCCATCCGCAGCGGGAGTTCCCGGTAGCTGTGGGGTCGGGAGCGGTAGATCAGGGCGTGGTGCGGGCAGAGGCTCGGCCGGAGCACCATCTCCTCCGAGCCCAGTTCCATGGGTGGGAACATGTCGTCGCGGTAGTGCGCCCAGTGGCCGGAGATCTCGTACAGCTCGCGCTTGCCGAGCACCGGCGAGTACACGTGGCGGTAGCCGGCCCGCCGCTCGCGCTCGCGGATGAACTCCTCCAGGGTGTGCCGGATCGCGGCGCCGTCGGGCAGCCAGTAGGGCAGGCCGGAGCCCATCAGCGGGTCGGTGTCGAACAGGTCGAGTTCGCGGCCGAGCTTGCGGTGGTCGTGCGCGGGGTGGTCGTGTGCAGGGCGGTCGTGCGCGGCGTGGTTGTGCGCGGCGTGGTTGTGCATGGGGTGGTCTCCACTCGGATCTGCGGGCGAGTGGTCCGGAAACGGCGAAGCCCCGGGGCACTCGCCCCGGGGCTTCGGACTAGGTCAGCAGTCAGCGCACCGGGACTCTCTCCGGCGTCGTCGTGGCGAGTGCAGCGCGCTTCATGCGATCCACGATAACAGGGCGCCGACCGCCGTGGCGATCTTTATCCGCGGCCGCTCAGAACAGGACGGCGCAGCCGCGCGCGTCGAGCGCGCCGAGCAGCCGCGGCGAGGGGCGAGCCTCGTTCCACCGCAGGTCCAGCTTCTCCAGTGCGGGCAGTTCGGCCAGCCAGTGCGGCAGTTCGGTGATCCGGTTGCCCCGAAGGTCGAGCCGGCGCAGCAGCGGCAGCCCGGCGAGCGCCGGCGGGACCTCGGCGAGCGCGTTGTCCCGCAGTTCGAGTTCGCGCAGCGCGGTGAGGCCGCCGAAGGTGTCCGGCAGGGTGGTCAAGTGGTTCCCGCACAGCCAGAGTTCACGCAGGGCGGTCAGTTCGCCGAGGCGGTCGGGCAGCGCCGTGAGCCGGTTGTGCTGGACGCGCAGCTCGACCAGGGCAGCCATGTCGCCGATGGTGGCGGGGAGTTCGGTGAGCCGGTTGTCGCCGACGTTGAGGTAGCGCAGCGCGGTGAGGCGGCCGAGCGCGGCCGGCAGCGCGGTCAGCGCGTTGTCGTGCAGGTAGAGGAAGTCGGCGAGCCCGGTCAGCTCGCCCAGTTCGGCGGGCACGCCGGTGAGCCGGTTGTGCCCGAGGTCGAAGGTGCGAAGCCGTCGCAACCCGCCGACCTCGGGCGGCAGTTCGGTCAGGCCGGTCTCGGCGAGGATGAGCACGGTCAGGTCGGTCCGGTCCCACACCTCGGCCGGTACCGCGCCGAGGGGCCGGCGCCAGAGGTTCAGCGTCACGTCGGTCACGCCCGTCATTGTCCCGTCCGCGCGCCCGCTGCCGACGGGCTGTCGTGACGACATGTGAACGGATCTGGCGCCTTCCTTCACTGCTCCGATACGTTCTGGATCACTCAGCGGTCAGCAGCCCCTCCGGGAGTCGTCATCAACGCTCAGCCCGTCCCCGTCCCCGTCCCCGTGCCCCTCACCCTCCCCGCCCTGCTGGACCACCGGGCGGCGCTGCACCCCGACCGGGAGGCGCTGCTGGTGCCGGGCGGCGGCAGCCTCACCTACGGCCGGTGGCGCGAACGGGCGGTGCGGGCCGCGCACGGGCTGGCCCGGGCCGGGGTACGGCCCGGGGACCGGGTGGCGCTGCTGCTCGACAACCGGGAGTGGGACGCGTACGCCGTGGCGTTCCTGGCCGCGCACTACGCGGGCGCGGCGGGGCTGGTGATCCGCGCGGACCTCTCCGGGGCGGACGTCGCGCGGCTCGTCGACGCCGCGGGGGCGCGCTGGGCGATAGCCGGGAACGGGCCGCACACCGCTCTGCCCACCTTCACCCTCGACGACCTGGAGGGCAGTGGTGACGGCGAGGGCAGTGGCGCCGAACCGCCGCATCGGGCCGCTCCCGGGGACCTCGCCCAGATCATCGGCACCTCCGGCACCACCGGCACCCCGAAGGGCGTCCGGGCCGCGCACGCCAGCCTGACCGCCGGGCTCGTCCTCAACCCCCGCCCCCGCCCGTACGCGCACTCGCGCTACGCGGTGCACGCCTTCCCGATCGGGACCAACGCCGCCCAGGTCGTCCTGGTGAACGCGCTGACCGCGCAGCCGGCCACGATCTGCCTGCCGCGCTTCGACGCGGAGGAGTTCGGCCGGGTGGTCGAGGAGTACGGCGCGGGCACCGTCTTCCTGGTGCCGTCGATGGCGGTGGAACTGCTGAACTCCGGGATCGCCGAGCGCCGGGACCTGAGCAGTGTCCTCCTGGTCAGCTCCTCGGCCGCCGCGCTCCCGCCCGCCGTCGCCGCCGGGCTCTGCGCCGCCCTGCCCAAGGCGACCGTCGTCAACACCTACACCTCCGCCGAGGCCTCCCCCGCCCAGATCTCCGCGATCGTGGACGCCGGCCGCCCCGGTTCGGTCGGCCGCCCCACCGACCCGGCCGACCTGCGGATCCTGGACGAGGCCGGGCAGCCCGTCGCGCCCGGCGACACCGGCGAGCTCTGGCTGCGCCAGCCGGGCCCGCCCCGGGGGTACGTCGGCGCGGACTCCGGCGCCGTGTTCCGCGACGGCTGGGTGCGGATGGGCGACCTGGGCCGACTGGACGGGGACGGCTACCTCCACCTGGTCGACCGGGAGAGCGACATCGTCAAGTCCGGTGCGCTGAAGGTCTCCACGCTGCGCATCGAGGCGGTGCTGCACGAGCACCCGCAGGTCGCCGACGCGGCCGCGCTCGGGCTGCCGCACCCGGTGATGGGCCAGGTGCCGGTGGCGGCCGTGGTCCCGCTCCCGGGCGGGATCGACCTCGACGGGCTGCGGCTCTTCCTCGGCGAGCGGCTCGCCCGGGCCGAACTGCCCGTACGCCTGCTGGTGACGGACTCGCTGCCGCGCAACCCCAGCGGAAAGGTCGTCAAGCACCGGCTCCGGGCCAGGTTCGAGGAGCCCGTGCCCACCGCCGGCACCGCACCGGCCACCGCCCGGGAGCGCGCGCTGGCCGAGCTGTGGCGGGGCGTGCTGGGGCGGCCGGTCCGGGCCGTGGAGGAGGAGTTCTTCGCGCTCGGCGGGGACTCCTTCCGGGCCGTCCAACTGGCCGCCGCGATCTCCGCCGAGTTCGGCGTGGCGGCCGGTACGGCCCTGGTGTTCGAGCGGCCCTCGCTGCGGGCCCAGGCCGCCTGGCTGGAGCAGGCGGCGGCCTCGACCGGCTCCGCCGGGCCGGTGGAGCCGGTCGAGGCCGAGGCGACGGCGTTCCTGCGCTCGCTGCGCGCCCAGCCGCACGAGCTCCCGCTCACCGCGCAGCAGGAGAACTTCCTGCGCTGGATGGCCGAGGCCGCGGGCCGCAACGTCGGCTCGGTGGCGGTGATGTTCCGGGTGCTGGAGGAGCTGCGGACGGACACCCTGGCCGACGCCCTCCACCAGGCGATCCGCCGCCACCCCGCGCTGCGCACCAGGTTCGTCCCGGTGCCGGACGCCGAACCGGGGGTGCTGCGGGCCGTGCTCGACGACGAGCCGCGCGCCGACGTGGTGCTGCTGGACGCCCCCGGCGCGAGCGATGCGGAGGTGTCGGCCCGGCTCGTCGCCGAACGCGACCGGCTGACCGACCTGGCCTCGGGGGCGATGACCAGGCTCGCCGTGGTGAGCCGGGGCCCCGGGGACCACGTCGTCATGCTGGCGGTCCACCACATCGTCGCCGACGGCTGGTCGCTGGGCGTGCTGCTGCGCGACCTGGGCGTGCTGTACTCGGCGCTGCGCGGCGGCCGCCCGGCGCCGGCCGCCCGGCCCGGCCCGGCGTACCGGGAGCTGGTGGAGTGGTCGAACGCGCACTGGCCGGCCACCCGGGCGCACTTCGCGACGGCGCTCGCGGGCGCCCCCACGGCGATCGACCCGTTCCCCGGGCGGCAGGACACCGAGGTGGTGCTGAGCGCCGTCCGGACGCTGGAGGTGCCGGCCGAGCGGGCGGGCGCGCTGCGGGCCCGGGCGGCGGAGCTGGGGGCCACCCCGTTCCTCGCGATGGCGGCGGTGTGGAGCGGGCTGCTGGCCGCCCGCAGCGGACAGCGGGACTTCGTCCTGATGACCCCGGTGCCCGGCCGCACCAGGCCGGAGGCGGAACGCGCGGTCGGCTGCTTCGTCCAGTCGCTGCTGCTGCGGGTGGACGCCGCCGGGGAGCCCGGGTTCGCCGAACTGCTGGACCGCGTCCGCACGGCCGCCACCACCGCGCTGGACCACCAGCTGTACCCCTTCGCCGAGTTCAGCCCGCTGGTCCCGTTCGCCGCCTGGCTGCGGTACGAGAGCTGGAGCGCCCCGGCACAGCTGCCCGGAGTGGCGTGCGCCGCGTGGGAGCTGCCGCGCAACGCCACCGTGCCGTACCCACTGCCCGGCGGCGACCGGCACGTGCCGGAGCTCGCCGTCACCGAGCAGCCGGACGGCTCGCTGCGCTGCTGGCTGCGGTACAACGAGCACGCCTTCACGGCCGAGGCGGTGGACGCGCTGGCCGCGGACCTCGCCGCCGCGCTGGCCGGCGCCGCGCGGGTGTGAACCGGGGCCCCCGCCCCCGCGCTGGGGGCGGGGGGCCGCCGGCCGTGCCCTCAGCCGGTGAGCCGGCCGGCGGCCTCCGCCTCGGTGAGGCCGTCGATCTCGGCGATCAGCAGCGCCTCGATCCGGGCCGCCAGGACGGCCGGGGTGCTGCTCTCGAAGACGTCCCGGATCGGCACGTCGAGGCCGAGCCCGGCCCGGATCCGCGCGGCGACCCGGGTGACCAGCAGGGAGTCCCCGCCGAGCGCGAAGAAGTCGTCGAGCACCCCGACCCTGGGCACGCCCAGCACCTCCTGCCACAGCTCGGTGACCAGGTGTTCGGCGTCGGTGCGCGGCGCGAGGTAGCGGGCCCCCGCGGCCGGTTCGGGGTCGGGCAGGGCCGCCGGGTCGGGCTTGCCGTTCGCGGTCAGCGGCAGCCGGTCCAGCAGCACCACGGCGTCCGGTACCAGGTAGGCGGGCAGCCGCCGGGCCAGGTGCTCGCGCAGCTCCGCCGGGCCGGGCCGGGCGCCCGGGCGGGGCACCGCGTACGCCAGCAGCCGCCGCCCGTCGCGCAGCAGCACCGCGGCCTGGGCGACGGCCGGGTGCGCGGTCAGGGCGGACTCGATCTCGGCGGGTTCGATCCGGTAGCCGCGCAGCTTCAGCTGGCCGTCGCCGCGCCCCAGGTACTCCAGTTGCCCGTCCGTACGCCAGCGGACCCGGTCGCCGGTGCGGTACATCCGGCCGCCGGTGAGCGGGTCCACGGTGAACGGGTCGGCGGTGAACGGGTCGGCGGTGAACGGGTCGGGCACGAAGGCGGCCGCCGTCAGGTCGGGCCGGCCCAGGTAACCGCGCGCCAGCCCGGCGCCGCCGAGGTACAGCTCGCCCTCGGAGCCGCGCGGCAGCAGGGCACCGCGCTCGTCCAGCACGTGGAGGCGGACCCCGGGCAACGGGCGGCCCAGCGCAGGCCGGCGGGCGGTGTCCGCGGCGGTCAGGTCGGTCGCGGTGACGATGACGGTGGCCTCGGTGGGGCCGTAGGTGTTGACCAGTCGGACGGCGTCGCCGTGCCGCTGCCGCCACCGGTCGACGGCGTCGGCGCCCACCTGGGAGCCGCCGAGGATCTGCAAGCGCAGCGCGGCCGGCCAGCGGGTCTGCTCGCCGAGGCCGACGAGTTCCTCCCAGTAGGCCGTGGGCAGGTCGAGCACGGTGACGGTGTCGCCGTGCGGGCCGCCCAGCAGGTCGGGCAGGGTGCGGCCGCCGCCGGGCAGCAGGACGACGCAGGCCCCGGAGGCGAGCGCGGGCCAGAGCTCCTCGACGTGGGTGTCGAAGCCGAGCGAGGCGAACTGGACGATCCGGTCGGCGGGTCCGAGCGCGTAGCCGTCGGGCCCGGCCATCCAGGCCACCCGCGCGGCGAGCGCGGCGTGGTCGACGGCGACGGCCTTGGGCGCGCCGGTGGAGCCGGAGGTGTAGAGCACGTAGGCCGGGCCCCAGGGGTCCGACGGGACGGGGTCGGCGTGCCCGGGGTCGGCGTGGTCGGGACCGTCGTGCCCGGGGCCGTCGATCGCCGGGTCGACGCCGGTGAGGACCAGGGCGGCGTCGGCCTCGCGCACCATCAGCCGGCGGCGTTCCTCGGGGTGGGCCGGATCGAGCGGCAGGTAGGCGGCGCCGGCCTTCCAGATCGCGGTCAGGGCGACGACCAGGTCGAAGGAGGGCGGCATCGACACCGCGACGACCCGGCCCGCCACCCGGCCGAGCCGTCGCGCCAACGCGCTGGAGCGCCGGTCGAGTTCGCCGTAGGTCAGGCTCCGGCCGTCGCACTCCAGCGCCGGGGCGTCCGGGCGGGCGGCGGCCTGCTCGGCGAACCGTTCCAGCACCGTCCGGGCCTCCTGGGCCTCCGGGCCCGCTCCCAGTGCGAGCAGTTCCGCCCGCTCCTCGGACCCCACCAGCCAGTCCCCGTGCAACGGGAGCTGCGGGTCGTCGACCACCCGGGCGAACAGGGCGCGGCACCGCCGGCCGAGGGCCTCGACGGTCTCCCGGTCCAGCACCTCGCGGTCGAAGCAGAAGGACAGCGCGATCCCGCCGTCGGCGGTGCGCCAACTGTCCAGCAGCAGGTCGGTCTTGGCCTGCTCGAAGCCGGAGTCCATGCTCGCGGTGCGGACGCCCGCGGGCAGGGCGGGCGCGCCGGGGCCGCCCGCCAGGTCGTACTGGCTCTGGTGGACGAAGACGGCCCGGTACAGCGGCCCGGCGCCGGGCTCCGCGGGCAGGCCGAGGTGGGCGGCGAGCCGTTCGACCGGCACGTCCTGGTGGCCCAGGGCGGCGAGCGTGGCCGAGCGGGTTCGCCGCAGCACGGTACGGAAGTCGGGGTCGCCGGTGAGGTCGGCCCGGATCACCGCCGTCCGGCTGAAGTAGCCGAGCAGCGCCTCGTGCGCGGCCTCGTTGCGGCCGGCCAGCGGGGTGCCGACCACGAAGTCCCGACAGCCGGTCCAGCGCGCGAGCACGTACTGGTACCCGGCCAGCAGCACCATGAACGGGGTGCACCGCTCCTGTCGCGCCAACTGGTCGAGGGCGGCGGTCAGTTCGGGGTCGAGGCGGACGGTGGTGAACCCGGCGGGCCGGGCCGGGTCGGCCGGCCTCGGGTGGTCGAGCGGGAGGCGCAGCGCGCCGGTGCCGGCCAGCCTCTCCGCCCAGTAGCGGAACGCCTCCTCGGCCGCCCCGCCGGCCGTCCTGGCCTGCTCGGCGCGGGCGAAGTCGCCGTACTGGAGCGGGAGTTCCGGCAGTTCGGCGGGGGCCTCGCCGATCGCCTCACGGTAGAGGGCGAGCAGTTCGCGCCACATCGTCCGGAACGACCAGCCGTCCGAGACGATGTGGTGGACGACGACGCAGAGCGCGTGCTCCCCCTCCCCCGCGCTGATCAGCGCCGCCCGCAGCGGCGGCCCGGCGGCGAGGTCGAAGGGCGCGTTGACGTACGGGCGGCAGGCGTCGGTGAACTCGGCCTCGGCCGCGCCCTCGGGCAGCCGGACCAGGGCGAGGTCGATCTCGGCCGGGGGCTGGACGAGTTGGACGGGTTCCTCGCCGTCCGCGGCCGCGGGCCCCGCGGCGGCGCCGAGCGCGAAGCGGGTGCGCAGGATCTCGTGCCGCGCCGTCAGCCGGTGCAGCGCGGTGCGCAGGGCCTCCGGGTCGATCGGCCCGGTCCACCGCCGGTTGAGGTACATGTTGAAACCGGCGTCGTCCGGGTGGAGTTGCTGGAGGAACCAGAGCCGGCGCTGTTCGCCGGTCAGCGGGTGGATGGCGGTGGTCACCGGACGGTCACCTCGGTCTCGGAGCGGCGCGGGGCGGCAAGGGCAGCGGGAGCGACAGGAGCAGCGGGGGCAGCAGGGGTGGCAGGAGCGGTCGCGGCCCGGTCCTGGAGGGTCTTCAGCCCGACCAGGTCGTCGGGCTCGGCGTCGGGGACGTCCCGGTCGAAGTGGCGCAGCACGGGCACGGCCAGGCAGACCAGCACCAGGGCGGCCATCGCGAGGCCGAACAGCAGGTAGAGCAGCCCGATGCCGCGGCCGTCGCCGGTGCCGATGAGCCGGCCCACGGTCGGGGCCAGGGTGCCGTCGTGGTCCATCAGCGGCTGGAGCAGCCGGGGCCCGAGCGGGGCGACCAGGGCGAAGCCGACCGGCAGGGTCGACCAGGCGACCATGGTGTTCACGGCGATCACCCGGCCGTGGAAGCGCAGCGGCACCTTGGTCTGCACGATGGTCGCGTAGACGCCGTTGACCAGGGCCAGGCCGAAGGCCATGCCGAACGCGCCGAGGGCGACCACGACCAGCGACGGGCGCAGCCCGGTGACCAGGCACGCCCCGGCCAGGGCCAGGGTGGCGAGCAGCACCCCGCGCAGCCGCAGGTGGCGCGGCCCGCCCCAGGCGAGCAGGGTGAGCCCGCCGAGTACGGCCCCGAGGCCGGCCGCCGTCGACACCCAGCCGGCCGCCGCGAGCGGGGCGAAGGAGAGCACCAGCGGGGTGGTGAGCAGGAACAGCGGGGAGAGGAAGATGTTCAGCACCGCGAAGAACAGCAGCATGGCCCGGAAGTGCCGGCTGCCGAGGGCCCGCCGGAAGCCCTCGCGGATCTCGGCGGAGACGCTCTCGCGCCGGCGGGCGCCCATCAGGTCGGGGAAGCGGACCGCCAGGGTGACGGCGAGGGCGGCGGCGTAGCTGACGACGTCGAGGGTGAGGATGCCGCCGAGTCCGATCGCGGCGAGCAGGCCGACGGCGAACAGCGGGACGAGGAACTGGGCGAGGCCGAAGGCCATCTGCACCAGGCCGTTGGCCCGGCCGAGGTAGCGCTTGGGGACGAGTTGGGGCACCGCGGCGTTCCAGGCGAGCCGTTGGAAGGTGAGCGCGGTGGAGAGCACGCCGATGAGCACGTACGCGTGCCAGACCCGGAGGCTTCCGGTGAGGTGGAGCAGGAGCAGCAGCGCCTGGGTGGCGCCGGCGGCGAGGTCGCCGTAGAGCATGATCCGGCGCCGGTCGCCCCGGTCGACGACGGCGCCCGCGATCGGTGCGGCGAGGATGCCGGGGACGAGTCCGCAGGCGGCCAGCAGTCCGAACTGGGCCAGGGAGCCGGTGCGCAGGTAGATCCAGACCGGGAGGGCGAACTCGGTGAGCGCCGATCCGATCATCGACACCTGCTGCCCGGAGGCGACGGTGAGGAAGCGGCGCATGGTCGGTCGCAGCGGGGCCTGCTCCGCCCGTGGCGCGCCGTCGCCCCGGGAGAGCCCGGCCAGCCACCAGGTCGCGCCGTCGCTCCGGTGGTGCCGTTCCTCCTGGCCGGCGGCGATCGAGCGGTGGACGCGGGTGAGGATCTCCGCGAGTTCGGCGGCCCGGTACTTGAGGTAGAAGTGGCCGGCCTCGTCGAGCACGACGACCGCGGCGGTGTCGGTGAGCCGGTGCCACTCCCGGTAGCGCTCCTGGTAGAAGTCCGTCGCCGGGTCGCGCTCGCCGCAGACGGCGATGATCGGGGCCCTGATCCGGCCGTCCTCGCTGTCGAACAGCCGGGTGAAGTAGCGTTCGGCGTCCTTGGTGCCGGTGCGGCGGTTGCGCACGATCAGCCGCAGCTGCTCGGCGTCGACCTCGTCGGTGTCCAGCCCGGCGGCGGCCAGCGCGTTGATCATGCCCTGGTCGTTGCGCAGCCGGTCGGTGAGGTCGGCCCAGCGTTCGCCGACGGCGGCGCCGCGCCCCCGGGGGCGGGCGAAGGGGAAGATGCCGCCGAGGTGGACGGCGTCGATCTCCCGGCCGGCGGCCTCGACCTGCCGGGCGATCTCCACGGCCAGGCGGACGCCGACGCCGCAGTGCCCGTACAGCACGATCGGGCCGGGGACGTTCTCGACGATCTCGCGGGCGCAGGTCGCGGCGACCTCGTCGATGTCCATCGCCTCCTCGCCGAGTTCGTGCCCCGGGACGGCGATCGAGTACAGCGCCCAGTCCTCGGGCAGGGCGTCGGCGAGCGGCTTGTAGATGAGCGCGCTGCCTCCGCCGTAGGGGGCGCAGACCACGCTGGCGGTGGTGCGCGGACTCGGCGGGGTGAGCCGGTGGAGCAGGCCGCCGGGGCCGCGTTCGGCGGTCGGGTCGGCGACCAGGGCGGCGAGCCGGCGGACGGTGGGGTGGGTGAACAGGTCCATCACGCCGATGGGGGCGGGCAGCTCCGGGAAGGCCCGGCGCAGGCGGGCGACGACCTGGGTGGCGAGCAGGGAGTGGCCGCCGAGGTCGAAGAAGTCGTCGAGCGCGCCGACCCGTTCGATGCCCAGCACCTGGGCCCAGATCGCGGCGATCGCCGTCTCGGCCTCGCCGTCGGGTTCGACGTGTCCGCCGGTCGGCGCCGGGTCCTCGGGTTCGGGCAGCGCCTTGCGGTCGACCTTGCCGTGGGCCAGCAGGGGCAGCGCGTCGAGGACGACGTAGCGGGCCGGGACGAGGTAGTCCGGCAGGACGGCGCCCAGCGCCTCCCGTAGTTCGGCGGGTGTCGGGGCGGGGGCGGCGCCGGGGTGTTCGAGGTAGGCGACGAGATTCTGGCGGACGCCCTCGCCGCGGAGCGTCACGAGCGCCTGGGTGATGCCGGGCAGCGCGGTGAGCGCGGCCTCGATCTCGCCGGGCTCGACCCGGTAGCCGCGGACCTTGATCTGGTCGTCGGCGCGGCCCAGGTACTCCAGCGTGCCGTCCGGCCGCCAGCGGGCCAGATCGCCGGTGCGGTACATCCGCCCGTCGGCGAACGGGTCCTCGACGAAACGTTCCGCCGTCAGGTCGGGGCGGCCCAGGTAGCCGCGGGCGAGCCGGTCCCCGCCGAGGTAGAGCTCGCCCACCACCCCGGGCGGCACCGGTCGGCGGGCCTCGTCCAGTACGTAGCAGCGGGCGCCCGCGAGCGGGGTGCCGATCGGGGTGCTGCCGGGTCCCGCCGGGCCCGGCAGGACCTCGTGGACGGTGACGCCGACCGTCGCCTCGGTCGGCCCGTAGTGGTTGAACACCGCGCAGCGGCCCCGGCCGGCGAGGTCCGCCGCCCAGGCCCAGGGCGACGCCTCGCCGCCGAGCACCAGGGCCCGGCGCGGGAGCAGCCGCTCCGCGTCCACGTCGGCGGTCAGCGCGGCCAGGTGCGACGGCGTCATCTTGAGGTAGTCGATGCCCGACTCCTCGATGCGCTCGGCGAGTTCGGCACCGGCGATGCGGCGCGGCAGCAGGTGCACCCGGCCCCCGGTGGTCAGCGCCAGGTACAGCATGGTGATGCTGAAGTCGAAGGACAGGGACTGCAGCAGCCCGTAGGCCGCACCGGGCTCGATCCGCAGGCGTTCCCGCACGCCGGCCAGGTAGTTGAGGATCTGGCGGTGCTGCACCGCCACGCCCTTGGGCTGCCCGGTCGAGCCGGAGGTGTAGATCACGTAGGCGAGGTCGTCCGGCCCGGACGCCTCCGCCAACGGGGCCTCGTCCGGCAGGATTCGACCCTCGCCGACCGGCTCCCGGTCGACGAGCAGCTCGGCGCCGTCGTAGCCGGCGAACGCCGTCCGCAGCCGCGAGTCCGTGACCAGCACCCGCACGCCCGCGTCCGCCACCAGGTGGGAGAGCCGCGCGGGCGGCTGTTCCGGGTCCAGCGGCAGGTAGCCGCCGCCGGCCTTCAGGACGCCCACCAGGGCCGCCGCCAGTTCCGGGGACTGCTCCAGGCACACCGCCACCCGGTCGTCCGGGCCGACGCCCAGCGCCCGCAGCCGGCGGGCCAGGCCGGTGGCCCGGGCCTCGAGTTCACGGTAGGAGAGGGTGCGGCCGTCGAAGACCAGTGCCGGGCGGTCGCCCGCGCCGCGCGCCGCCTCGGCGAGCAGCCCGGTCAGCGTCCCGGGACCGGCCTCGGGCGCGGGCAGTTCGGGGCCCGCCGCCCAGCGCTCGACCACGTCCCGGCGCTCGGGCCCGGTCAGCATGGGCAGGCCGTCGACGGGCTGCGCCGGATCCGCCGTCGCCGCCGCCATCAGCACCTCGAAGCGCTCGGCGAGCCGCCGTACGGTGTCGGCCTCGAAGAGGTCGGTCCGGTAGGTGATCAGGCCGTAGAGCCCTCCGTCCTTCTTCTCCCGCAGGTAGAAGGCGAGGTCGGCGTGGGTCGTGGTGGCCTCGTAGCCGAACCCCTCCGCCGCCGCGGCGGGCGCGGTGGAGGCGGCGCGGTCCCCGTAGTTCTGGAAGGCGAAGGTCACCTGGAACACCGCCGAGCGGCTGACGTCCCGTTCGACGTCCAGGTCCGCCACCATCTGCTCGAACGGCACCTCCTGGTGGGTGTAGGCGTCGAGCGTCGTCTCCCGCACCCGCCCGATCAGGCCCGCGAAGCTCTGCCCCGGCTCCAGCCGGGCCCGGATCGGCAGCATGTTGACGAACGCCCCGACCACGCCCTCCAGTTCGCGGTGGAGGCGGCCGGCCACCGCCGAGCCGACGGCGAAGTCCCGCTGCCCGGAGTGCCGCCCCAGCAGCACCTGGAGGCCCGCCATCAGCACCATGTACGTCGACGCCCCGTGGGCGCGGGCGCACTCGGCGACGGCCCGCACCAGCTCCGGGCTCCAGTGCAGCTCCAGGGCGGCGCCGTCGAAGGTGAGCACCGGCGGACGCGGGCGGTCGACGGGCAGTTCCAGTGCCGGGACGTCGGCGAGTTCGGCGCGCCAGTGGTCCCGGGAGGCGGCCAGTGCGCCGCCGGCCAGCCGCTCCCGCTGCCAGTGCGCGTAGTCGCCGAACTGTACGGGCAGCTCCGGGAGTTCGACGGTGGTGCGGTGGGCGTACTGGGCGTAGAGCGCGTCCAGTTCGCGGTTGAGGATGTCGATGGACCAGCCGTCGCAGACGATGTGGTGCATCACCAGGGCGAGCACGTGGTCCTCGTCGGCGAGCCGGACCAGCAGCGCCCGCAGGAGGGGGCCGCGCGCCAGGTCGAAGGGGCGGCCGACCAGCGCGCCGATCTCGTCGGCGGCTCTTCGCCGGGGGTCCGGATCGTCGGCCGCGTCCACGAACTCGGCCGGGAAGGGGCCCGGTTCGGCGATGGCGACCTCGGCGGTGCCGTGCTCCGTGGTCGGGAACGACATCCGCAGGCTCTCGTGGCGGTTCACCAGGTCGGCCAGGGCGCGGTCCAGCGCCGGGCGGTCCAGCGGCCCGCGCAGCCGGCGGGCCGGCGCCAGCGCGTAGGCCGTCCCGCCCGGTGTGAACTGGTCCATGAACCAGAGCCGTTCCTGCCCGCTGGACAGCGGCGGTGCGCTGCCCTCGGGGCGCGGCTCGACGGTGCGCCGGGGCGCGGCGGCGCCGCGCAGTCGCTGGGCGAGCAGGGCGCGTTTGGTGGCGGACCAGTCGGCGGGCGGGTCCTGGGTGTCGGTCATCGGCGGTCCATTCGGGCGGGGGCGGGAGGGGGAGCGCAGGGGTACTCGCCCGTGGTCAGCGGCGCTCGCGGACGGCCGCGGCGATCCCGGCCGGGGTCGAGGCGTCGAAGAACAGGTCGAAGTCGAGCTCCACCCCGAGCGCGGCGCGGATCCGCGCGGTGATCTGGATGATCGTCAGTGAGTGCCCACCGAACTCGAAGAGGTCGTCGTCCGGGCCGACCTCGGGCAGGCCCAGCACCTCGGACCAGATCGCCAGGACGGCTTCGGTGACGTCGTCGCGGACCTCCGCCACCACCGGGGCGGCACCGGGGGCGGCCGACGGCGGTCCGGCCGCGGGGGCCACGGGCGGCGGGGCGGGCAGGGCGCGGCGGTCGAGCTTGCCGTTCGGGGTGAGCGGCAGGCGGTCCAGCGCCACGAACCGCCGGGGCACCATGACGGCGGGCAGGGTGCGCAGCAGGTGGTCCCGCAGGTCGGCGGCGCCCGTCGGCCCTGCGCCGGGCGCCGGGACGTGGTAGCCGACCAGCCCGGGCTCCCCCGGGCTCTCCTCGTACACCGTGACGGCCGCCTGCGCGACCGCCGGGTGCTCCAGCAGCGCCGCCTCGATCTCGCCGGGTTCGATCCGGTGGCCGCGGATCTTGACCTGGTCGTCGGCCCGGCCGTGGAAGGCCAGCTCGCCGTCCTCGGTCCAGGCGGCGAGGTCGCCGGTGCGGTACATCCGGCGGCTGGCGGCCGGGGCGTCGGCGGACAGGCCCGCAGCGGACGGGGTGCCGGCGGGCGGGGTGCCGGCGAACGGGTCCGCGGTGAAGCGCTCGGCGGTCAGGTCGGGGCGGCCCCGGTAGCCCTCCGCGACCCCGTCGCCCCCGAGGTGGAGCTCGCCGGGCACCCCGACCGGCAGCGGCCGGTGGTCCGCGTCCAGGACGTACGCCCGGGTGTTGGCGATCGGCCGGCCGATCAGCACGGCCTCCGGCCCGGCCGGGACCTCCGCACAGGTGGACCAGATCGTCGTCTCGGTGGGCCCGTAGACGTTGAACAACCTGGCGACGCCGGCCCGCAGTTCACGGGCCAGCGGCAGCGGCAGCGCCTCGCCGCCGACCAGTGCGGTCAGCCCCGGCGGCAGCGCCCCGGCGCTGAGCAGCACCCGCCAGCCGGAGGGGGTCGCCTGCACGTGGGTCACGCCCTCGCGACGGACCAGGTCGCGCAGGCCCGGGGCGTCCAGGGCGGCGCCGTCCGGTGCGAGCACCAGGCGGCCTCCGGTGGTCAGCGGCAGCAGCAGTTCCAGGCCGGAGATGTCGAAGGAGAGCGAGGTCAGCCCGAGCCACACGTCGTGGGGCCCCGAGCCGAGCAGGTCGGCGAAGGAGGCCAGCAGGTTCACCAGCGCCCGGTGGCCGATCTCCACGCCCTTCGGCCGCCCGGTGGAGCCGGAGGTGTACAGCACGTAGGCGAGGGCGCCCCGCGTCGCCGCCGGGGCGGTGGTGGTAGCCGCCGGCGCCGGGTGGTCCGTCCCGAGCCGGAGCACGGCCGGCGCCGCCGCCGCCAGTTCCGGGGCGGGTTCCCGGTCGGTGACCAGCAGCACGGCGCCGGAGTCGGCGAGCAGGTGCGCCAGTCGCTCGCCGGGATAGCCGGGATCGAGCGGCAGGTAGGCGGCCCCGGCGGCGTGCACGGCGAGCAGCACGGCCGGCAGGTCGGCGGAGCGGTCCAGGTGCAGGGCGACCAGGTCGCCCGCCGCGACCCCGGCCCCGCGCAGCACCGCCGCCAGTTCGTCGACCCGCGCCACCAGGTCCCGGTAGCTCAGCCGCCCGGTGGCGGCGCTGACGGCGGGGGCGTCCGGTGCCTCTGCGGCCCGCTCCCGCACCAGGTCCAGCACCGTGCGGTCGCTCGGGTAGGCGCGGGCGGTGGCGTTCCACCCGGTGGTCACCAGGCGCCGCTCGGCCTCGCCCAGCAGGGCGAGGTCTCCCAGCGGCGTCTCCGGCCGCGCCGTCGCGGCGTCGAGCAGCGCCCGGTAGTGCCCGGCGATGCGCTCGGCGGCGGCCGGCGGCAGGACCGCCGGGGCGTACTGGAGGGAGCAGTCCAGGGCGTCGGCGGTGTCGACCACCTGGAGGTGGAGCGTATTGCGGGCGGCGCCGTTGAACACGGCCCGGTCCACGCGCGCGGCACTGCCCGGGAACACCGGGTCGGCGCCCCGGGCGCGCCGGTACCCGAACGACACCGGGGCCAGGCCGACCCGGGCCGTCAGCCCGCCCACCGCCGCGCCGAACGGCACCGACCGGAACGGGTACCCGGCGCGCGCCTCGGCGCGGACGGCCCGGGCGTAGCCCGCGAAGGAGTCCCGGACGCTCGCCCCGGACGGCGCGTGGACCGGCAGCTCGTTGACGAACAGCCCCGGCTCACCGGCCTGTTCCGGCGCCCGGACGGACAGCGGCACGGAGACCGGGACGGCCTCGCCGCCGTAGCGCAGCAGCAGTCCGTGCAGCGCGGCGAGCAGGAACTCGAAGACGGTGACGCCGCTGCGCCCGGCCGCGTCGGCCAGCCGCGCCCGGGCCGGACCGTCCAGTCGCCAGCCGACCGACTCCCCCGGCCCCGCCGCCGTGACGGCCTGCCGCAGCCCGGGGAGCACCGGCGCCGTCGCGGCGGCCCAGCGCGGGCCGTACCAGTCGGCGGCCCGGCGCACCAGCTCCGGAGCCGGCGGGGCGGGCGAAGAAGGCGGGCAGGGCGGCGTGGCGGCCTCGACGTCGGCACAGGCCTCGGCACAGGCCTCGGCGTCGGCGTCGGCGTAGGCCTCGGCGAGGCCCGCGACCAGGACGTCCTTCGACTCCCCGTCGAACACCGCGTGGTGAACGACGATCAGCAGCTCCGCCGCTCCACCTCCGCGGCGGTAGAGGGTGAACCGCGCCGGCGGTCCGGCCGACAGGTCGAACGGCCGCGCCACCTCCTCGGCCAGCCGCTTCTCCAGGTCCTCCACGCGGTCCCCGGAGGCGTCGACCACCTCCAGGCCCGGGGCGGGCCCCCGCTCCAGCAGCACCTTGCCGTCGCGCTCCACGAACACCACGGACAGCGCGCTGTGACGGTCGGCCAGCGCGGACACCGCCCGGCCGAGCACCCCGGCGTCGACCCGGTCGAAGGAGATCCGGACGGGCATCTGGAACGCCCCGTGCACGGGCCCGAGTTGCTCGGTGAGCCAAATGCCCTGCTGGAAGGACGACGCGGACACGGGGAACGACTCAGGCATCTGCGGCTCGATTCGGCAGTCGGCGAAACGGTAGGGGCACGCGACCGGGCAGCGACGCTGCCGCCACGGATCCGCTGGTGACGCGGCCACCGAATACCGCCCGGCCCACCCCTGGCCGACCGACCGGCCGCACCGGCCCCCACCCTCCCGGCCGCCCAGATCCCCCCTGCGCACGCCCGGGCCGGAGCCGGTCTTCTCCCCCGCGAAAAAGACCTTGGTCCAAACCTGCCGAGAGATTCGCAGAGAACCCACCCCTCGTCAAGGGTTCTCCACCCGCCCCACCAGGCGTCATGTACGCGCCCAGCCTGCGGGAATCCCGCCGTTCCGACTCCGTCCATGAGCCCGCCATGCACGGCGGGGCGACGAAGGCGGCTCCGCGTCGGAGTGGATCGGGCCCGGAGCGGATCAGGCCCGGGCCGGGCGGCCCCGGCTCACCTGCCCGGGGCGGCGGCGAAGCCGCCGAGGAAGGCGAGCGCCTCCTCGGCCGGGCTCCCGGGGGCGGCCGTGTAGACGACCAGGAGGTGGCGCGCGGCGCCCGGCGCCTGGAAGGTCTCGTAGTCGAGCGTCACGTCGCCGACCACGGGGTGCCGGAAGCGCTTGGGGCCGTGGGTCTTCTCGTGCACGTGGTGGCCGGCCCACAACCGGCGGAAGGCGGCGCTGCCGAGTGCCAGTTCGCCGATCAGGCGCACGAGTTCGGGATCGTGCGGCTGCCGGCCGGAGGCCATCCGCAGGATGCCGACGGTGGTGCGCGCGGCGTCCTCCCAGTCGAGGTGGACGTCCGGCGCGCCCGGGTCGAGGAAGATCCGGCGGGCCAGGTTGCGTTCGCGCGGCGGGAGTTGGGGGAAGTCGGCGATCAGCGCGGCGGCCAGCCGGTTCCACGCCAGGACGTCGTTGCGGTCGTTCATGATCAGCGCGGGGGTGGTCGGCATCGCCTCCACGACCCGACGCAGGGCGGGGCGCAGGGCGTCGCCGTCCCCTCCGGCGCCCGCCGCCCTGGCCGCCGAGCGGCGGGGCGGGCGGGCCAGGTCGTACAGGTGGGCGCGCTCGGCGGGGCCGAGCCGCAGGGCGCGGCCGAGCGCGTCGAGCACCTCGTCGGACGGGCGCTCGGCGCGGCCCTGTTCCAGCCGGACGTAGTAGTCGGTGCTGAGGCCGACCAGTTCGGCGACCTCCTCGCGCCGCAGGCCGGGCACCCGGCGGCGTCCGGTCGGCGGCAGCCCCGCCTGCGCGGGTGACACCAGCGCCCGCCGGGTGCGCAGGTAGTCGCCGAGGCTGGCGGCGAGCGTGATCGGTTCGGCCATGCGTTCCAGTATGGGGCGCCCGGCCGGGGGTGCGGGGGCCGGAGGGTGGCCCTGTCACACCCAGGGAACGGGGCTCTCTTCATCCGGCGGCGGCGCCCGCGAACGATCGGGGCCATGACTGTTTCTCCCCGCCTCGACGACGCCCGTCCCGAAGGCGCCCGTCCCGAAGACGCCCGCCGCGCCGCGCCGCCCCGGACCGAGCACCCGGCGGGCACGGCCGCTCCCCCACCGCGTACCGACGGCGGTCCGGGCGGCTACTGGGCGACCGTCACCGCCGTCGGCTGCGCCAGCATGATGCTGCCGTTCTCGGTGACCGGGGCCGCCGTGGCACTGCCCAGCATGACCGCGCAGCTGGGCTCCTCGGTGGGCGCCGCCCAGTGGATGCTGAACGCCTTCAACCTCACCTTCGCCACCCTGCCGCTGGCGGCCGGCGGCCTCGCGGACCGGATCGGCCGGCGGCGCGTGCTGCTGTCGGGGATCGCGCTGGTCGGCGCGCTGTCCGCGGTGGTGGCGCTCGCGCCGTCGATGGCCGTGGCCGACGCCGCCCGGGCGGTGCAGGGGTGCGGGGCGGCCGCCGTGCTGGCGGCGGGCGCGGCGGTCCTGGCCCAGTCCACCTCCGGGCGGCGCCGACGGCTCGCCTTCGGGATCCTCGGCACCTCCTTCGGCACCGGCCTGGCGATCGGGCCGCCGGCCGCCGGCCTGCTGGTGGAGGCGGCCGGCTGGCGGTCGGTCTTCCTGCTCGTCGCCGTCCTGGCCCTGCCCGCGTGGCTGTGCGCCACCCGGGCCCCGGAGTCCCGCAACCCGGACCACCCCGGGATCGACCTGCCCGGGGTGGTCTGCTTCACCGGCGGGCTCGCCGCGCTGTCGTACGCGCTCGTGCAGGCCGGCACCGCCGGCTGGACGGCGCCGGGCACGCTGCTGCCGCTGGCGGGCGCGGTGCTGCTGCTGGTCCTGTTCGCCGGGGTGGAGGTCCGCCGGGCCGGGCGCGCCATGGTCGACGTCCGGCTGTTCCGCAGGCCCGAGTTCCTCGCCGTGGTGTGCCAGCCGTTCACCGTCACCCTGGGGTTCGTCGTGCTGCTGGTCTACCTCCCGGCCTACCTCCAGGGCGTGGGCGGCAGGAGCGTCCTGACCAGCGGTCTGCTCCTGCTGCCGATGACGGCGCCCGTCCTCCTGCTGCCGTTGGTGGCCGGGCGCCTCGCCGCCGCCGTCTCCGTCCGGGCGGTGCTGACCGCCGCCTCCGCGCTGATCGCGGCGGGCTCCCTGCTGCTGGTGACGGTGCGCGGCGACGGGTCGTGGCTCGCGCTGGCGGTGCCGCTGCTGCCGTTCGGGGCCGGGGTCGGACTGGCCTTCGGGGTGATGGACGACGCGGCCGTCGGGACCGTCCCCGCCGAGCACGCCGGGGCCGCCGCGGGCGTCTTCAACACGATGCGGATCACCGGGGAGTCCGTGGCCGTCTCCGGGGCCGCCGCGCTGCTCAGCACGCTGACCGCCGCGCACCTGGGCGGCAGCGGCCTCGCCGCCGACGAGGCGGCGCAGCTCGCGGGGCAGGCCGTCCAGGGCAGGGTGGCCGCGGCGCACCAGGCCGCTCTGGCCGCCGGGTTCACCGACGCCCTGCACGTCCTCGGGCTGGTCCTCGCCGCGCTGTCCGCCCTCGGCGCGGTGCTCACCTACCTCGCCCTGGCGCCGGACGAGTCGGCCTGACCTGCCGTCGGAGCCGGTGCCGGGCCCGGGGCCGCCGGAACACGGCAGGGCCCGCCCGGGAGGTCGGGCGGGCCCTGCCGTCATGCGGTGCGCGTCACATGTTGATCATGTGGCCGGCGAGGCCGTGGATGGCCTCCTTGACCGCCTCGCCGAGGGTGGGGTGGGCGTGCACGTTGCGGGCCACCTCATGGACGGTGAGGTCCCACTGCTGGGCCAGGGTCAGCTCGGGCAGCAGCTCGGTGACCTCGGGGCCGATCAGGTGGGCGCCGAGCAGCTCGCCGTGCTTGGCGTCGCTGATGACCTTGACGAAGCCGATCGGGTGACCGAGGCCGTGCGCCTTGCCGTTGGCGGTGAACGGGAACTTGGCGACCTTGACGTCGTGGCCCAGCTCGCGGGCCTGCGCCTCGGTGTAGCCGAAGGAGGCGATCTGCGGCTGGCAGTAGGTGGCGCGCGGGATCATGGCGAAGTCGACCTCCATGGTCTCCGCCCCGCCGATGGTCTCGGCGGCGATCACGGCCATCGTCTCGGCGGCGTGCGCGAGCATCAGCTTGGCCGTCACGTCGCCGATCGCGAAGATGTGCCCGGCGCTGGTACGGCCGCGGCCGTCCACCGCGATGGCGCCGCGGTCGGTCAGCTTGACGCCCGCGTTCTCCAGGCCGTAGCCGTTGACGCGCGGCGCGAAGCCGATCGCCTGGAGCACCTTGTCGGCCTCCAGCACCTGCTGCCGGCCGTCCCTGGTGACGGTGACCTTGACCTTGGCGTTCGGGTCGCTGTCGTCGATCGACTCGACCCGGGTGGAGGTGAGCACCTCGATGCCGAGCTTGCGGTACTGCTTGGCCAGTTCGGTGGAGACCTCGACGTCCTCCAGCGGCACCACGCGGTCCAGGAACTCGACGATGGTGACCTTCACGCCGTAGTTGTGCAGCACGTACGCGAACTCGACGCCGATCGCGCCGGCGCCCGCGATGATGATGCTCTCCGGCAGCTGCTCGGTGAGGATCTGCTCCTCGTAGGTGACCACCCGGTCGCTCAGGCTGGTGCCGGGCAGCAGCCGGGTGGTGGCACCGGTGGCGATGACGCAGTGGTCGAAGGTGACGACGTCGAAGCCGCCGCCGCTGAGCGCGACCTGGAGGGTGTGGTCGTCGACGAAGGTGCCCCAGCCGTCGTACTCGGTGATGCCGTTCTTCTTCATCAGGTAGTGGACGCCCTTGACCCGGCCGTCGGCCACCGAGCGGCTGCGGCGGAAGGCCTCGCCGAAGTCGAAGGTCACCTGGCCCTCGACCTTGATGCCGAAGGTCTTGGCCTCCTTGGTGAAGATGTGGGCGAGCTCGGCGTTGCGCAGCAGGGCCTTGGAGGGGATGCAGCCGACGTTCAGGCAGACGCCGCCCCAGTACTTGGCCTCGATGACCGCGGTCTTCAGACCGAGCTGAGCGGAGCGGACGGCGGCGGTGTAGCCGCCGGGGCCGGCGCCGAGGACGACGACGTCGTAGTGCGTGCTCATGTTGCTGACTCCTCCGAGGGTGTCACGGTCCCGTGATCTCGGTCCCATGGTGTCAGGACCGGGTTCGACGCACCCACCGGGTCTCGGCGGATGCGCTCCGCGCGGCACCGTACCCGGCCCGGGGCCGGATTGTCAGTGTCCTCGGCTACGGTGCTCGCAACCTCGCCGGGCAGGGGCGGGGCCCGGGGGAGGTCCGGGGCGGGGCCCGGGCCGGGGCTCGGAGGTGCGAGCGGGAGGAGGGGCCGAATGGCGGACGAGCGCGGCGGAGCCGGCGGGTGGGACGGGTGGGCCCGCCGCCCGAGGACGGCAGCGGGCCCACCCGGGCGTCAGGCCGTCACCTCGTGGGCGTGGCCCCCGCTCATACCGCCGCCGCCCGCCTGGCCGGCGGGGCGCTGCGGCGGCACGGGCCGGTTCAGCGAGGAGAGGTCCCAGGCGTAGGTGCCGACGGCATGGGCGATCACGTCGATGTTGACGTCGAAGGCGTCCATGTCGATGTTCTTCAAGCCGTCGCAGGCCTTGTGGTAGCAGGCGTCGAAGGCCACGCCCGCCGTGCCGCCGTAACGGCCCTCCTGCGCCGACGACTTGACCACCTCGGCGCCGGTGTCGGTGCCGCCGGCCGGGATGCCCGCGTCGATGAACGGGCCGTAGTCGGAGCGGCCGTCGAAGGCGGTCGGCTCGTGCGGCAGGCCCCGGCCGTCCAGGTAGCCGGTGAGGTCCCGCTCGATCTGCGCCGAGCCCTCGGGGCCGGCGCCGCCGCCGGTGCTGCCCGAGCCGTCGTAGACGAACTGCGCGTAGTTGGGAGAGGCGATCATGTCGAAGTTGAGGTAGAGCCTGATCTTCTTCCGGTCCGCCTCGGAGAGCGACTTCACGTAGGCCTCCGAGCCCTTGAGGCCGAACTCCTCGGCGGACCACCAGGCGAACCTGACCTTGTTCTTCACCGGGTGGACGGTCAGGTTGCGCGCGACCTCCAGGATGCCCGCCGCACCGGAGCCGTTGTCGTTGATGCCGGGCCCGGCCGCGACGGAGTCCAGGTGCGCCCCGACCATCACGGTGTCGGCCGGGTCGCCGCCCCTGGTCTCGGCGATGACGTTCCAGGTCTTGCGCGGCTCCATGACGGTGCGGATGTCGAGGTTCAGCCGGACCTGGCCGGCGGCGGCCTTCGCGGCCAGCGCCTCCCCGGCGGCCCGGGTGATCCCGCCGACGGGGATCCTGCCGGCCGCGGGGTCCCCGAGGGTGCCGTTGAGGTCGCCGTCGGTGTTGTTGTAGATGATCGCGCCCACCGCGCCGGCCGTCGCGGCCGCGGCCTGCTTGACGGCGAAGCCGCAGCCGCCGCGCTGGATCAGCGCGATCCGGCCGGTGAACGCGCCGGCCGGGTAGTCGGTGGGCGCGCAGCCGGTCGTGGCGCTGACCGGGGCGACCGCCAGGTCGGCGGTCAGGCCCGCGTCCGGACCGCCGAGCGAGTACGTCATGGCGGTCAGCGGGATGCTCTCGGCCTGCGGGGACAGCACCTGCAGCCGCTCCGAGCGGGCCTCGAAGAAGGTGTACTCGAACTCCTGCCGGGACACCTTCAGCCCGGCCCGGCGGGCCTGCTCGTAGACGTAGCGCGCGGACTCGTCGTGCCCCTTCGAACCGGCCACCCGGGTACCGCCGTTGCGGTCGGCGATCCGCTGGAGCGCGGCCAGGGTGTCGTGGGCGCTCTCGGCGTCGGCGGCCTCGACCAGGCGCGCGGCGAGCCTCTCGCCTCTGCGCACCGGGTCCGGGTCGGCGGCCGCGCCACCGGCCCCGGCCAGCAGCAGCGGGGCGGCCAGGGCGGCGACGGTCAGTACGGCGCCCGCGCTCCGGACGGTGGCAGTGCGCGGGCGCTGGTCCCGGCGCTGCTGGTGCGGTATCGGGGTGGACTGGTCGAGCGGGCTGGTCGGGCGGAGGGGCAGGGAGATCGGGCGGCGGGCTCGGGGCTTCAAGGCGACTCCTTCCGGCGGTCCGTGAACTCCCGATTTGACATGACCGGCATCACGTTGCCAAGGCCGCCGCGCGGCCGCGGGATGCGGACGGCGGCGGAGGCGGTGATCCTGGAGGGGTGGGGCCGTCTCTTCCAGGAGCGTGACCAGATGTCCATGTTGGATAAGCTCAAGGGCCTGCTGAAGGGCCACGAGGACCAGGCCGACAGGGCCGTCGACAAGGCGGGGGACGCCGTCGACGAGCGCACCCAGGGCAAGTACAGCAGCCAGGTGGACTCCGCCCAGGAGCAGGCGAAGAACCAGTTCCGCGACCAGCCGCCGCAGCAGTAGACCGAACCCCGCCGTACGCCTGCGGCCCCGGTCAGGCCAGCCCGGCCGCACCGGGGCCCGGCCGTTCCGGGCCGTCGTTCAGCTGTTCCGAGCCGGGGTTCAGGCGTTGCGGGTCAGCGTTCAGCCGTTCCGGGCCGGGGCCGATCCGTCCTGGACCTGCGGTCAGCCGTCCCGCTCCGGCGCGGCCTCGGCTGCGGGCTGCCGGGCTCCTGCCTCGCCGCCCGTGCCGCCAGTGCCGTCCGCGCTCCCGGCCCCGCAGTTCTCGCACGGTTGCGGCCCTGGCCGCTCGCGCAGGCGCCCGCACTCCGGGCACACCCGGTCCAGCCGGCAGGCCGCCTCTCCGCCTTCGTCCATGCCTCCGAATTCTGCCCGGAGCGCCCGCACCGACGAGAGTAGACACTGTCTACGGCAGCCTGGTAGACAAGGCCCATGACCGATCAGGACAAGGACCTGCGCGCACGCCTGGTGACCGCCGGCGTCGAACTGGTGACCAGGGAGGGCGTCCACGCCCTCGGTCTGCGCGAGATCGCCCGGCAGGCGGGGGTCTCGCACGGAGCCCCCCGCCGCCACTTCCCCACCCACCGCGAACTGCTCGCCGCCATCGCGCGGCACGGGTTCGGCAAGCTCACCGACACCCTGGCCGGCGCCGACGCGATGGCCGCCACCACCGGCGCGGCCCCCCGCACCCGGCTCGACGCGCTCGCCCGCGCCTACCTCGGCTTCGCGGCGGCCAACCCCGGCATGTTCGAGCTGATGTTCCGTCACGACCTGCTGGAGGGCAGCGGAGCCGAGCTGCGGCACACCACCCTGCCGATGTTCCACACCGTCGCCCGCCTGGTCGGCGAGGCCCGCCCGGACGCCACCGATCCCGGACCGGCGGCCGCCGCGCTGTGGGCGAACCTGCACGGCCTGGCCCAACTGCGCGCCTGGGGCAGCCTGCGGCTCATCACCGGCGGCGAGGACGTCGAACCGCTGCTGCGCGCCGCCCTGGACGCCCACCTCGGCCCGGCTCCCGAGGCCCTCCCCCGGGGAGCCGTCACACGCCGGTGAGGCCGTCGATGCTCTCCCGGAGCAGGTCCGCGTGGCCGTTGTGGCGGGCGTACTCCTCGATCAGGTGCACCAGGATCCAGCGCAGCGAGACCGTCTCCGAGCCGAACACGGCCGCCGCCCGCTCGGAGAGGCGTCCGGTGTCCTCCAGCGCCGCCGCGGCGGCCAGTTCGCGGCCCTGCTCGACCTCCGCCCGCCAGTCGGCCAACGCCTCGGGCATCCCCCGGTCCGGGGTGAGTGCGTAGCCGCCCTCGCCGTCCGCGCCGTACAGCGGCGGCGCTTCCCGGCCGGCCAGCACCCGCTGGTACCAGGTGCGTTCGACCTCGGCGAGGTGCTGGACCAGGCCCAGCAGCGTCATCGTCGACGGCGGGACGGCCGCCAGCCGGACCTGCTGGTCGTCGAGTCCGGCGACCTTCTGCACAAGAGTCACCCGATGGAACTCCAACCAGCCTTCCAGCATGGCGCGTTCGTCTGCGTGCGGGGACGGCAGCGGCCGCCCGTCGAGTGTCGGTCCCATGGCTTCCACTGTGGCACAGCCGGGCGACCGGAGTCGATCATCCGACCGGCTTCGGGGCCGGTCGCCCTGGTCCGCCAACGGCGCGGTCCGCCGGGCCCGCGCCGGGCCAGGAGCAGCAGCAGGCCGAGCTGCACGGCCGCGCCCACGGCCGGCCCCGCCCACATCCCGGTCACCCCGAGCGGCCCCGACAGGGCGGCGGAGGTGGCGAGTTGGGCGCCCGGGCCGAGCAGCACGGAGAGCACCAGCGGCCAGCCGGCGCCCGCCGCCTGGTGCACCCCGCCGAGGGCGACCACCAGCGCGTACGGGAGCAGGTGGAGCGCCGCCATCCGCACGAAGCCGACGGACTGCCCGGCCGCCGCCGGGCCGTCGGTGAACAGTGCGGCCAGCGGGACGGCGAGCGTCGCGGACGGCACCGCCGCGACGGCGCCGAGAAGCACGGCGAGGCGTCCGGTGGCGCGGTGCAGCGCGCCCGGCGCGGTGGCGCGGTGCAGCGCGCCCGGCGCGGTGGCGCGGTGCAGCGCGCCCGGCGCGGTGGCGCGGCCCGCGCCGCAGAGGCGGGCGGCCTCGATCGCGGCGGCCTGCCGGAGTGCGTAGAACGCCATGGTGACGACCAGCAAGGCCCGGTAGCCGATGCCGTACCCGGCCACCGCCGCGACGCCGAAGCCCTCGACCAGGGCGAGTGGCGAGTTGGGCCGTGCCGACGGCCATCCGGGCGGTGAAGTCCAGGCCGAACGGCGCTCCCGCGCGGACGATCCGGCCCGCCGCCGCGCCGGTTCCCCGGCGGGTGCGGGCAGCCGTGGCCCCAACCGCAGGGTGACGGCGGCGACCGCCCCGCCGAGGCCGGCCACCCAGAAGGTGCCGATCACCGAGACGATCACGCCGGACAGCAGTTCGGCGTAGACCGGTCCGGCCAGCGCGGCCAGTCGTCGCGACGGACGCCCGCGCATGCTTCCTCCCCCGTTCCGCCGCCCGCCGGCGGCATGCCTCGAATAGAGATATATCTTATCGAGGCACATCGACAAGAGGTAACATGGGGCGCGCCACAGGGCGCACTCCGACGAAAGGGCTTCGACCGTGCTGACCCTCGCGATCCTCGGCTTCCTGTACGACCAGCCGCTGCACGGCTACCAGCTCAAGTCCCGGATCACCGGCCTCACCGGCCACGTCCGGCCGGTCAGCGACGGCGCGCTCTACCCCGCCATCGTCAGGCTGGAGAAGGCCGGACTGCTGCGCCGCCGCACCGAGCCGGGCAGCGGGGCCGCACCGCGCCAGACGCTGGAGCTCACCGAGGAGGGCCGGACCGAACTGCGGCGCCGGCTGGCCGACCCGGAGCAGGCCGAGATCACGGACCAGATCCGCTTCTTCGCGCACGCCGCCTTCCTGCACCACCTCGCCGACCCGCCCGCGCAGGCGGCCGTGCTCCGGCGCCGGCTGGCGTTCCTGGACGAGCCGAGCAGCTTCTCCTACGACGGTGAGGGCCGCGCGGTCACCGCCGAGCTGGAGCCGAACCCCTTCCGGCGCGGCATGCTGCTGGTCGCCCGGGCCTCCACGGCGGCCGAGCGGGCCTGGCTGGCGGAGACCATCGCCGAGCTGGACGGCCCGGCGCACTGACCCGTGAGGCCGGGGACGCGACCCGGCGCGCGCCTTCGCACAGCAGCGCGAACGCGCGAAATCGCGCCGTTCCGAGCCGGCTCCCAGTCGGCCTCCGCGTCGCTATGATGATCGGCCTCACGTCCACGGCGTCCCCTCCGCGGCGTGAACCCGCCACCGCGCCCCGCCCGCCCTCCTGGAGGCCGCCGTGCCCACCGCCGAGACCGCAGCCACCCGCCCCGCGCCACTGACCCGGGACGACATCCCCGGCTGGTTCTTCCGTCTCGACCGGGCGGCCTTCGGCCACCTGCTGGCGGCCCAGACCACGGCGGGCGCCACCGGCGACATCCTCGAACTCGGCAGCTACCTCGGCCGCAGCGCCGTCCTGCTCGGCGACCACCTCCAGACCGGCGAGCGGCTGACCGTCTGCGACCTGTTCGACTCCGAGGCGGGCGACGCGGACAACGCCGCCGAGATGGCGATGTCCTACCGCAAGACCCTCACCCGGAGCGCCTTCGAGGCCAACTACCTCGCCTTCCACGGCGAGTTGCCGGAGATCGTGCAGGCGCCCACCTCGGTGCTGGCCGACGGCCGGATCCCGGCCGGGAGCTGCCGCTTCGTCCACGTCGACGCCTCCCACCTGTACGAACACGTCGCCGGGGACATCGCGGTGACCAGGGCGGCGCTCGCCGAGAACGGCGTCGTGGCGCTGGACGACTACCGCTCGGAGCACACCCCCGGCGTGTCGGCGGCGGTCTGGGAGGCGGTCTTCACCGGCGGCCTGCGGCCGGTGCTGCTCACCCCGATGAAGTTCTACGGCACCTGGGGCGACGCCACGGCCGTCCGACAGGTCCTGCTCGCCCGCGACTGGCGGGCCGAGGGCTACACGGTGGACGACGACACCATCGCCGGGGAGCCGGTGCTGCGGCTCAACTACCAGGTCAAGGCCCCCGTCCAGCAGTCCACCTCGCGCCGGCTGGCGCTGGACCTGCTGCCGCCGGTCGCCACCCGGGCGACCCGCCGGGTGCTCCGGACGCTGCGCGAACGCCGCGCCGTCCGCCCCGTTCCGGCGTCCTGACGCTCCGGCGCGCCGACGCGCGCCCGCAACTCCCCCCGCCACGGCTACGGCTACGGCTACGCGCCCATCGCCGGGGGCGCGGGATTTCCGGCGGCCGGGCCCGACCGGACCAGGGCGGTGGCGTGGATCTTCCACGCCACCGCCCTTTTCATATGTCTGACATATCTTCAATTCAACGCCTCACTCGAATGAGTGAATCTCCCTTAAAGATTTGCCCACGGAACGTTAAAGGTCGCATAGTGATGGAGCCTCAGTTTGGTCTAGGGAAGACCAAGTTCAGGCAAAGCCACCGCGAGTGAGGAGAAGGCCTTGTTCCACGGAACCACGGCGTCGGGCCACGGGCAGCGGCTCCGCGAGGAGATCACGAGCCCGGGAGCCACGCCCCTCATCGGCGTCTACGACATGTACTCGGCCTCCATCGCGGCCGAGCACTACAACGGCATGTTCGTCTCCGGATTCGGCTTCGCCGCCTCCTACTACGGCCTGCCCGACATCGGATTCATCGCCTGGCCGGACATGGTCGGCTTCGTCGAACGGCTGCGCGGCGCCTTCCCCCGGCACCATCTCCTGGTCGACATCGACGACGGCTACGTCGATCCCGAGGTCGCCTGCCACGTCGTGCGCAGGCTCGAACGCATCGGCGCGTCCGGCGTCATCCTGGAGGACCAGAAACGGCCGCGCCGCTGCGGTCACGCCGACGGCAAACAGGTCCTCCCGCTGGAGGAGTACCTGGAGAAGCTGGACCTCGTCCTCGCCAACCGGACGGACCTCCTGGTGGTCGCCCGCACCGACGCCACCGAGGAGGACGACATCCTGCGCCGCGCCCGGGCCCTCGCCGCCACCGACGCCGACGTGGTGCTGGTCGACGGGGTGCGCAGCGAGGACTGGATCCGGCGGATCCGGCGGGTCGTCGGCGACAAGCCGCTGCTGTTCAACCAGATCGCCGGCGGCAAGTCCCCCCGGTTGTCGCTCTCCGAGCTGACCGAGCTGGGGGTGGACGTCGCGATCTACAGCACGCCCTGCCTGTTCGCGGCCCACCGGGCGATGGACGAGGCGCTGGCCGGGCTGAAGGTGGCCGACGGGCGGCTGCCGGCCAGCGCCGGGGAGAGCCGGCAGATCGGCGTGCGGGAGTCCACCGAACTGCTGGAGCGGAACATCGCGCGCTCGCGCCCGCTCACGGGGGTGACGGTGTGACGGCCGGGCTGCGCGGTCCCGCCCCGCCCCCGGCGGCCGCTGTCCTGCGGGCCACCGCGCTGGGGCTGGCCGGGGCGTGCGGCCTGCTCGCCGGCGCGGCGGCGCCCGCGGCGGCGGGCGGGGGGCTGATCACGCTCGTCGACAACTCCAACGCCGATTCCTGGGTGGAGATCGACCGCACGGCCAACGTCCAGAACGGCAGCGGCTCGGCGGGCAGCGACCACGACGGCACCGGGTCCCTGGTGGGCGGCCTGCTCGGGTCCGGCCCGGGCGGGGCGGCTATCGGGGGTGGCCGATGACCGACGACACCGCACGCCGGGGCCGGCGGCGCGGGCCGCGGCCGCGTCGGCTCGACCCGTACCTGGTCGCGCTCGCCGGGGCGGTCGGCCTGGCCGCCCTGTTCCCGGCCACCGGGGGCTCGGCGCGGGTGGCGGCCGTGGCCTGCAACCTGGCGGTGGCGCTGCTGTTCTTCCTCTACGGCGCCCGGCTCTCCGCCCGCGAGACGCTGGCCGGGCTGCGCCACCTGCGGCTGCACGGGCTGGTGCTCGCCGCCACCTTCGGCCTCTTCCCGCTGCTCGGGGCGGCCACCGCACTACTCACGCCCGTCCCGCTCAGTGGGCAGTTGCAGACCGGGGTGCTGTTCCTCTGCCTGCTCCCGTCGACGGTGCAGTCCTCGGTGGCGCTGACCGGCGCCGCCGGGGGCAGCGTCCCGGCGGCGATCTGCGCCGGGACGTACTCCAGTCTGGCCGGGCTGCTGCTGACCCCGCTGCTGGCGGCCTGGCTCCTGGACGTGCACACGGCGCTGTCGGCCGAGGGGCTGCTGCGGATCGGGGCCCAGTTGCTCGCGCCGTTCCTGCTCGGGCAGGTGCTGCGGCCGTGGATCGGCGCCTTCCTCGCCCGGCACAGACGGGTGCTGACGCCGGTGGATCGGGGCTCGATCCTGCTCGTCGTCTACACCGCGTTCAGCGCGGCGACGGCCCAGGGCAGCTGGGGCCTGGCCACCCCGGGCGCCCTGCTCGGCCTGCTCGCGGTGCTGCTCGCCCTGCTGGCCGCCGCGCTCGCGGTCACCGGGCTCGGCGCACGGCTGCTGGGCCTCGACCGGCCGGCCACCATCGCGGCGGTGCTGTGCGGCTCGCAGAAGAGCCTGGCGAACGGCCTGCCGATGGCCACCGTGCTCTTCGGGCCCCAGGCCGGGCTGCTGGTCCTGCCGTTGATGGCGTATCACCAGCTCCAGCTGGTGGCCGGTACCGTGCTCGCCGGCCGTTGGGCCCGCGCGCCGGACGCCACGCCCGCCGGGCAGGCCCCGCCCGCCGATCGGGTACCGGCCGCGCTCACGGGGCCGGGCGGGCCGCCCGTTCCCGGGTGAGCCGACGCCTGGGGCAGGTGCCTGGGCCCGACGTCTGGACTCGACGTCTGGGGCCAGCGCCTGGGGCCGGGGGGGGGGGGGGGGGTAGGGGGGGGGGGGGGGGGGGGGGGGGGGGGGGGGGGGGGGGGGGGGGGGGGTCCCCGTTTGTGGTGGGGAGAAGGCCGGGGGGGGGGGTTGGGTGTCCGCGTGTGTGCGCCGGGTTTGGGGGCCCCCCCCCCCCCCCCCCCCCCCCCCCCGCTAGCCGTTCCCGCAGGTCCGTACCGCGGCGGCGCGCGCGTAGTAGTCGGCGGCGTCGGCGGTGAAGCCGTCCTGTTCCGCGAGGCGGCCCGCGCGGTTGAAGTGGTGCCACGCCTCGCCGTTGCGGTCCAGGGTGGCCAGCGCCCTCCCGCAGATGTCCAGGAGCATCGCGCGGCGCGCGACGACCTGGTCCTCCGGGGCGAGGTCGAGCGCGTGCCGCGCGAGGGTGAGCGCCTTCGCCGGTCGCTCGTTCAGCAGGTGGTACCGGGCCAGGTAGTAGGTCGTGAGCATCTCGGTCTGCGGGCTGCCGGCCCTGCGGGCGAGCTGCGCGGCCCGCTCGTAGCCGAGGCCGGCCAGGTTCGTGTCGCCGAGCGCCTCCCGGGCCTGGGCCAGGTTGGCGGTGGCGATCGCCTCACCCTCGGTGTCGTCGGCGCGCCGGGCCAGGTCGGGTGCGCGCAGCAGGTGCGGCAGGGCCTCCTCGTACCGGCCGTTCTGCCCGAGGACCCAGCCGAGCAGGCTCCTGACGCGGGATTCCGCGTCGGCCTCGGCCAGTTCGACGGCGGAGCCGAGGGCGTGGCCGAGCGGAGCCTCCCAGTCGGCTCCGGGCTGCTGGACGACCAGGGGCCACAGCAGCAGGGCGAGTCGCCACGCCCGGTGGTGGTGCCGGCCGGCGGCGGCCGCCGCGGTGGCGGCGACGAGGTTGCGCCGTTCCCTGGCATACCAGGCCATGGCCTCCTCCCGGTCGGCGAAGACGGGCGTCGACACCGGCGTCCGGAAGTCCTCCGGGAGCCGGCAGCAGGGTTGGCTGCCCGCCACCGCCGCGCTCGCGGCGGCCAGGGCGGCGTACAGGTAGTGGTCGAGGAGCGGAAGGAGGCGGTCGCCCCCGGGGGCGGGGCCGAGCGAGCGGGCGAACAGCCGGATGAGTCCGTGCAGGGCGTAGCGGTCGTGCCCCCGTTCCTCCACCAGGTTGGCGGCGACGAGGCGTTCCAGCACGGCGCGGCTGCCGGCCGGGCTGTCGTCCGCCAGCGCGGCGACCGCCGCCACGTCGATGTCGGGGCCGAAGTGGTGGGCCAGCAGCCGCAGGACGGCGACCGCGTCGGGCGGGAGGTGGTCCACGCTGACGCGCAGGACGGAGGCGAAGTCGATGCCGTCCACCGCGAGGAACGAGATCCGCCGCTGCCCGTCGCGGAGTTCCTCGACCGCGTCGCCGAGCGAGCGCTCGGGCCGCACCGCCAGCCGGGCCGCCGCCAGTCGCAGGGCCAGCGGCAGCCCGTCGCACAGCCGCACCAGGCGCCCGGCCGCGTCCGGCTCCGCTCCGACCCGGTCCGGGCCGAGGATGCGGGCGAACAGTGCCTCGCCCTCCCCCGGCCCGAGCCGGTCCAGCAGCAGCGGGCGGGCGCAGTCGCCGGCGACCAGGCTCTCCAGCCGGTTGCGGCTGGTGACGACGGTGGCGCAGCCGTGGGCGCCGGGGAGCAGCGGGCGGACCTGGTCGTAACTCAGCGCGTCGTCGAGGATGACCAGGAGGCGGCGGTTCCGGAGCAGCGAGCGGTAGAGCGCCTCGGCTGCGGCGGTGTTCTGCGGGATGTCGTCGGGCTGGATGCCGAGCGCGCCGAGGAAGTCCCGGATGACGAAGGCGGGGTCGGCGATCGGGGCGGTGTCGACGAAGCCGCCGAGCCGGGCGAAGAGCACGCCGTCCGGGAAGTCCGCCGCGGCCTGTTGGGCCCAGTGGGCCACCAGCGCGCTCTTTCCGATCCCGGCCGGCCCGGTGACCAGACAGATGGGCGAGTCGTGTGCGGTGTGCCGCACGGCCGCGTCGAGGGCGGCGAGTTCGCGCTTGCGCCCGGTGAAGCCGGCCGGTCGGCGGGGCAGCAGGAGCGGTCGCCGCAGGTCGTTCGCGCCCGGCTGGCCCGCGCCGCGGTATGCGTCGGCCTGACGGTGCGCGTCAGCTCGGCGGTGCGCGTCCGCCTGGCGGCGGGCGGCCTCCTGCCGGTCCGCGGCCTCCTGTCCGTGGGGGTTCCCGGGCCGGTGCGTGTCCTCCCGTCGGCGTGCGGCGCGTGGCGGGCCGAGGATCCGGTCGTAGGCCTCGACCATCGCGGGGCCAGGGTCGACGCCCAGTTCGTCACCGAGCAGTCGGGCCGTCCGGTGGTAGAGCTCGATGGCCTCGGCCTGCCGGTTCGTCGACAGCAGGGCGTCGAGCAGGAACGCCACCAGGGACTCGCGCAGCGGATGCCGGTCCGCCGGGCCGCGCAGCACCGCGACGGCCTCTTCGGCGCGCCGGCCGGCGGTCAGCGCCTGGCCGAGCTCCTCCACCGCGCCGAGCCTCGCCTCCTCCAGTTCCGCTGCCGCGGCGACGACCGGGGGTGTGCCGCAGAGTCCGGCGAGCGCCGGGCCGCGCCAGAGCGCGAGGGCCTTGCGCAGCGCCGGGATCCCGGCCGGTGCGCCGTCGCCGGTGCGCGCTTCGGCGACGGCGGCGCGGAACCGCTCGCCGTCGATGTGGTCGGACGGTACCTGGAGGAGGTAGCCGTCACAGGCGGTGGCGATGGTGACCGGGCCCACGGGGTGCAGCAGCCGGCGGAGTTGGGAGACGTGCCCCTGGATCACGGTCTTGGCGTGTCTGGGCGGCTGCTCGCCCCACAGGGCGTCGGTAAGGCGGTCGTTGGTGACCAGCGCGTCGTTGGCGAGGAGCAGCATCGCCAGCAAGGTCCGGCGTTTCGGTGGCCCGATCTCGACGAACTGCCCGTTGCACCGGACTTCCACTGGTCCGAGCAGCCGGAATTCCAACAAGGGTCCCTCCCCACTGCCGATCACCTGCGCAATGGGTAAGGCTACCCTTGTCAGTGGACACTCACGAGCACACCCCCAGCTGCGGAGGAGCGGTCAGGGGTGCACGCGAGAACGGCGCCAACGGTCCGCTGCCCGCCCACTCAGGTGGTGTCGACCCTGACCGTAACCCGCCCTCGGCGGGCGGGCACATCACCGGACGTAGTAGGCGCGGTTGTGGGCGGCGACCGGCGGGGATTGGTAGGTCCAGACCCCGGCGGCCGGGGCGTCGGCGATCAGGTGGGCGAGGTCGCGGGCGGACTCCTCCGCGGGGTTGCCGAGGTCGAGCCGGACGCGGTCGGCGGTGCGGTCGTCCAGGGCGTAGTAGCGGTAGGGGTGGTAGACGTTGAGCGGGCCGGCGAGCAGCTTGCCCTCGTCGTCGGTGCCGTAGCCGGTGATCGGGGTGTTGTTGACGGATTCGGCGGTGAGGCCGATCAGGTTCACGTCGAGGGCGAGGAGTTGCTCGTCGTGGCGGCGCAGCCCGTCCGCCCCGAGGGTGGCCCGGCGACAGGAGACGGACCAGCGCTCACGCACGGCGGGGGCGTTGAGCGAGGGCAGCGCGGTCTCGAACCAGCCGGGGTGCTTGGGCTCGGCGTACAGGCGGCGCCCGGCGTCGATGGCGAGCGGGTTGTCGCACAGGACGTGCAGGCGGGCGATGCCGAGCAGCTTGGTCTGGTCGTAACCCCGGGCGTACTGGCCGTAGTTGAGGACCGGCAGGCGGTCCCCGGCGAACATCGGGTGGGCGACCAGGTTGATCTCCAGCTCCTCGGTGATGCCACCGCCGTTCGGGTACTGGGCGAAGTACAGCTGGTAGTTGAGGGACACGCAGGCCCCGCCGTCGAACACGGCGGCGGTCAGGCCGGGGTGGCGCTTGCCGAGCAGCTCGCGCGCCCGCTCGGGCTGGACCAGGTAGTCGACGCCGATGTTGTGCAGCGCGCCGTAGTGGAAGGGCAGGTGGTACGGCTCCGGTACGGGCGGGAGCGGCAGGCCGGTCATGGTGTCTCCGGAAAGGCGGGCGAACGGGTGGCAAGCGAAGGAGCGACGCACGAAGGGGTGCCGGGCGAAGGGGCGCCGGGCGAAGGGGTGCCGGGCGAAGGGAGCACGGGCGAGCGAGGCGGGTCGGGGGTCGGCAGCCTGGTGCCGACGGACACCGGGCGGTGCAGGTCCAGCAGGTCCTGGTGGATCCGGTCGGCGCTGCGCAGGGCCAGGGCGGCCATGGTGAGCGAGGGGTTGGAGGTGCCGAGCGAGGGCATCGAGCCGCACCCGACGGCGTACAGGTTGGGGTGGTCCCAGCAGCGCTGCCAGTGGTCGACGACGGAGGTGGCGGGCGAGTCGCCCATGACGTGGGTGCCGCCGGCGTGGCCCGCGCCCCGGTAGCCGTAGGCGGTTCCCAGGTGTTCGAGGCGGCCCGGCCACTGCGGACCGGCCGGGTAGGCGGTGTGGTCCTCGGCGCCGAGCAGGGCGAACAGCTGGTCGGAGACGGCCCGGGCCGAGACCATGCCCGCGCGGACGTACTCGTCGAGGTCGTAGCGGACGGCCGGGCCGGGGAGGCCGAGCGGATCGCGCCGGTCCGGGTCGAGGGTGACCCGGTTGGCCGGGTCGGCGGGCTGCTCCAGTTCGAACTGGAGCGAGAACTGACGGCCGAGCCGGTCGCCGAGGCGTGCCCGCAGCTCCTTGCCGCGCAACCCGGCGGCCAGCAGTGCGGCCGTCTCCGCCTCGGGGGAGCCACCGGCCCAGGACCAGCCCCAGTTTCCGATCTCGATCCGGAACGGGGCCCGGCGGGCACGGGCCGGGCCGAAGCGGAAGGCCTCCAGGCCGCTGGTGGAGCCGGGCCCCCGGTAGGGGCCGACCTGGCCGGGCATGAGCCCCCAGGTGAGCAGCGCCGGGTGGTCCATCAGGTTGCGGCCCACCTGGTCGCTGCGGTTGGCCAGGCCGGACAGGAGCAGCAGCCTGGCGTTCTCGACGGCGTGCGCGGCGAGGACGACCAGGTCCGCGTCCACCCGGTGGGCCGCGCCGCCGGCCAGGTACTCCACCCCGGTGGCGCGCCCGGTCACCGGGTCGGCGAGCACCCTGGCCACCACGGCCCCGGTGCGCAGTTCGACGCAGGGCGCCCAGCGGGCCTGGGTGCGCAGCGGCGTGTACTTGGCACCGGTCGGGCAGACCGGGACGCAGCTGGCGCTGCCCGCGCAGGGCTGGCCGAAGCTGTCGCCGGGCCGGGTGGGCAGGCCGTTGCGGGCGTGCGGGGTGCCGGTGACGGCGAGCCGGGCGGGGCCGGGCATGGCGGGGTCGCGGACGGTCCGGCCGTCGAGGGCGTGGGCGAGCCGGCGGTCGAGGTGGCTGGCCGGGATGGCCCGCATGGGGAAGGCGTAGTCGTCCGGGATCGGCAGTCCGACGGCGCGGCGCTGCTCCCCGGCGTCGGCGGCGACGCCGAGTTCGTGTTCGGCTGCGCGGTAGTACGGCTCCAGGTCGTGGTAGCCGATCGGCCAGTTGCGGCCGCGGCCGAGGTCGCCGGTGCGGAAGTCCTCCGGGTGCATGCGCGGGGTGAGGCCGGTCCAGAGCAGTCCGGTGCCGCCGTTGGCACGCAGGTAGCCGCTGGCGTAGGGCAGCGGGCCGTCCTGCCGGAGGTGTCCGGTGGCGGTGAAGCCACCGCCGGGGAGCCCGGTGAGGTCGGTGACGTCGAGGGACGGGGCGTCGGGGTCGTGCGGGTAGGGCGAGGTGGGCGGGCCGCCGCCGGCCGCGCGGAAGGCGGCGGCGGTCTCGGGCCCGGAGGGCGCGGCCCGGCCGGCTTCGAGGACGAGGACCCGCCGGCCCTGCGCGCCGAGGCGGTGGGCGACCAGCGTTCCGGCGAAGCCTGCGCCGACCACGACGACGTCCCAACGGGCGGTCACCGTTCCTCAACCCCTCGGGGGGCCTCGGCCCAGCTGCCGTGGCCGGGGGCGGCGGCGCCGGGCGGGTCGGCGCGGAAGGTCCGCCAGGCCAGGCCCTGGTCGTAGGCGCGGGCGGAGCTGGGCGTCTCGCCCGGCCAGGCGCCGACGTACCAGAGGTGGACCAGGGCGTGGTCGTCGCGGACCCGGTGGGCCAGGGTGGTGCGGTGGTGTTCGTGCGCCATGCCGGTGGCGCGCAGCTCGGGCTCGTCGAAGCCGGTCAGTTCGGCGCACACGCGCAGGAACTCGTCGAAGTCGGCGAGGTCGTCGGGCGCCCCGAACTCGGCGAGGCAGTCAACGGCAGGATGGTCGTCTGGCACGGACAAGCGGGCACCCCCACGGTCGTCGACGGTGGCCAAGACATGACAGACCGTGGGGTGGGTGAAGTCGGCGGCCCGTCACGGTCTGCCAGCGCGATCCTGCCGCCCGCCGTCGCCACCGGGAACCCGTTGCCCGAATGTGCCCGGTCTTGGCCGTCTCCTGCCCGATCTGCCGCCCACCGCGTTCGGTCGGCGGCTGTTTCCGGTCGGGCTACGGGGGCTGGCGAGGGTACGGCGAGGGGTCCGGCGGGACCGGGCGGAGGTCCGGCGAGGGTCGACGAGGGTCGATGAGGGTCCGACGGAGCTCAGCCGAGGGCGCGGACGGCCGCCAGGACGTCGAGGCCCAGCTCCGGGTCCGCCTCCTCCGGCAGGCTGACGGACAGCCGGTCGACCAGGCCCGCGTACCGCCGGGTCAGCTCGCGGGCGACGTCCTCGACCGGACCGGACACCGCGAAGGTGTCGAACACCTCGTCGTCGATCAGCGCGGCCATCTCCGCCCAGCGGCCGCGCACCGAGTGGGTGTGCAGTTCCTCCTGGAGCCCCTCCCACCCGTGCTGGGCCAGCACCGGGCGGTAGGCCGGGGTGGAGGCGTAGAACGCCAGCCGCTCCCGCACCCCCGCCCGGTTGGCCGCCAGTTCCTCCTCCGTCCGGCCGGTGGCGGTCAGCACGCTGCCGGCGACCTCGAACGGCCGCGCCGTCCACGGGGCGCCCTCGGCCTCGGCCTGCGCCCGGGCCCCGGTCAGACCGGGCAGCACCTGCTCGGCCAGGTAGGCGGGCGACGAGAACGGGTGGCTGAGGAACCCGTCGGCCACCGCCCCGGCCGTACGGGTCATCAGCGGCCCCACGCCGGCCAGCAGGATCCTCGGCACCCCGGCGGGGACGGGGTCGGGCGAGAAGACCGGCGTCATCATCGTGTGGGTGTAGAACTCGCCCCGGAAGCGCAGCCGTTCGCCGGTCTGCCAGCTGTGCCAGATCGCCCGCACCGCGTGCACGTACTCGCGCATCCGCGCGGCCGGCCGGTCCCAGGGCATCCCGAAGCGCTTCTCGATGTGCGGCTTGACCTGCGAGCCCAGCCCGATGACGGCCCGTCCGCCGGAGGCCGCGTGCAGCCCCCAGGCCTGGTAGGCCAGCGTCATCGGGGTGCGGGCGAAGGCCACCGCGATGCCGGTGGCCAGCTCGATCCGCTCGGTCCGGTCGGCGGCGCGGGCCAGCTGGAGGAACGGGTCGTACGCGGTCTCGGCGACCACCAGGCGGTCCACGCCCCGGCTTTCGGCCCGCTCGGCGGCGTCGAGGATCCCCGCCGGGTGCCCGGAGGCGGTGGCGTCGAGACGGAAGGCGGGGGGTCGGTGCATGGCGGTGCTCCTGGGCGCGGGCTGCGGCGGTACCCGGGTAGCCTCCCACGCCGGCGCCCGGGCCCACCCCCGCAGCCTGCCCCTCAACGCTTGAAGAACTCCACCTCGGCCAGCGCGATGGGGATTCCGGGCCCCGTCCCGGCGGCGGCGCGGACGACCAGCGTCACCTTCACGACGTCGCTGACGCCGGTCAGCACCGTCTGCGGGCCCGGCTTGTCGTTCAGTGTCACCTTCTGCTCGTGCACCTTGCCGTCCGAGGTCGTCATCCGGAGGTCCAGGGCGGTGGGCCGTGCCTGCTGCTGGAACTGCTGCGGCTCGGTGGAGGAGCCGGTGTGGATGATCACGTCCACCAGCCGGAACGGTCGGGCGAAGGGGAAGCTGATCGAGTCCCCGACGTTCGGCGCCCCCCAGTAGGTGTTGCTCAGCCCGTCGACGGTCAGTTTCGCGGGATGGCCCTCGACCTCCGCGCTCGCCGCCGCCCCGGTGGGGGAGATCGCCGAGGCGTCGCGGAGCTTGTCCAGCACGTCCTCGTAGATGTTCCGCCCTGCCGGGTAGAACAGCACGCCCGCGACCACCAGCGCCGCCAGCACGAGCAGCGCGATCATCCGGCGCAGGGTGCTGCCGGAGCCGCCGATGCGCACGCGGCGGCGGAACGGCCAGCGGGTGCGCCACCACGGCAGGGCCGCCACGAGTTCGGTGGGGGTCAGCGGCTCCGCGCACCGCCGGCAGAACTTCCGGTCGGGCCGGTTGGGCGTGCCGCACCGGGGGCAGGGTGGGCCGACCTGGGCCTCGTCGGCCGCGGCCGGGCGGACGGTCGGGCGGGGCGCGACGGGCTTGGCGGGCTGCACCGCCACCGGGTCCGCCGCCGGCTGCCGGGCGGCCGTGGGCTGCGGCGGCACCGCGCCGGGGCGGACCGGCGGCACCTCGGAGGCGGGTGCGGGTACGGGCGCGGGTGCGGGCGCGGGCGCAGCAGCGGGCGCGGCGGCGGACGGCCTCGCCGGCTCGGCGGGCCGCGCGGCAGGCGGTTCGGCGGGCGCCGCGGACGGCCGCACGGGCGGTTCCTCGCGGGCCGCACCGGCGGGCGGAGCAGCGGGCGACGCAGCGGGCGGGTTGGCGCCAGCGGGCGGGGCGGCGGCAGAGCCGGGAGCCCCGGAGGCGGGAGCCGCCGAGGTGGCGGCAGCCGTCCCCGACCAGCCGAGGTAGGCACCGCAGTTGCCGCAGAAGTCGTCCCCGTCCTCGTTGGCCACTCCGCACTCGGGACACGTACGCATTGCTCAGCTCTCTTCCGCACCGAGTGGACCGAGTGGACCGGATGGACCAGGCGGACCGGATGGACCAGGCGGACCGGATGGACCAGGCGGGCCGGGCAGGACCTCCACCCGGCAGGTGAGGTGGACCGGGCAGGACGCCCGGACGACCGCCAGCACCTGCTCCTCGTCCACCGCCGGGGTGCGCTCGGGCCAGACCCGCACCAGCAGTTCCCCGGAGGGCGCGGGCGGCAACTCCGCGCCCGCGGTGGTGGACCAGGCCACGCCGCCGCCGTCCACGATCTGCGCGCCGACGCCGAGGATCAGCCGCAGCCGTTCCCGGAGCCCGCGCCGGGTGCCCCGCCACCGGTGCAGCTCGACCGCGCGGCCGACCACGGCCCGGCGGACCTCCTCCGGCCAGGCCGGGTCGGTCTCGACGGCGACCCAGTCCGCCAGCCACTCGACGAAGTCGGCCGGGGCCAGGCGCGGTTGGAAGTAGGCGGGCAGGTTGTCCAGGGTGGCGAAGACCGGGGCGAGGACGGTGTCCAGGCCCGCGGTGAACCGCTGGGCGAAGTCGTCCTCGGCGTAGAGCGCGGGCAGGAGTTCGCCGATCGGATGCGGGCTGGGCAGCCCGGGGACGGCCGCTCTGCTCATCGCGGACCGTCCGCCGGGAGCGCGGCGACCACGACCTGGTGCTGGTGCGAGAAGACCAGCGCGTCCGGGGCGACGTCGACCCGTTCGGCGGGCGCGCCCCGGCGCCCGGTGATCGGATCCGCCGGGAAGAGCCGCAGTTCCTCGACCGCCGTGACCCCGGCCACCTGCTGGAGCACCGCGAACACCTCCCCGTACTGCACGGCCCGGCCGAACGGCCAGCCCCTTCCGTCGGCGCCGCCGCGCAGCGGGTTGAGGTGCCGGAACAGGGCCGCGAGCGCCGCCTCCCGGACCCGGTCGCCGTCCGGGGAGCGGGTCGCGAGCCGGGCGACCACCGTCACCCCCTGGTAGTCGGGCGGTTGGACGACGAGCCGGGTGCCGACGAGCCGCCGCTCGTCCAGGGCCGTCGCGATGGCCGACAGCACCTGCTCGCCGGGGATCAGCTGCTCGAACCGCAGGCGGTCGCCCTCGTCCGCGACCGCGTCGGGGACCACCAGCACCCGCACCGCGCCCGCCTCCCCGGCGACGGCCGGCGCGCAGCGCACCCGGGCCGCCGAGGGGGCGGCCTGCCGGGCGATCAGCTCGAAGTCCCCGGCCGTGACGGCCCGTTCCTGGAGCCGCAGCAGGTGGGGGGCGCGCACCTTGGCGTTCTCCACCGTCTCGCCGTCGACCCCGCCCCTGGCCGCTTCCCGGTTGTCGACCCTGGCCACGTACGGGACGGAGCTGCGCAGCACCGTGATCGTCGCCCGGGCGACGTTCCCGGCGGTGCCGCCGCCCGTGCGGTAGCGCGGTACCCGCAGGTGCGCACCCTTGGGCGGCACCGCGCCGAAGGCGTGCAGGCCGCCGTCGGGTTCCCGGACGGCGGGCGGGAACGCGAACTCGCCCGTGGTCGCGTCGATCACCACGTGCCGGTCGGTCGGCGCCGAGTCACCGAAGTGCTCGACGGCCGTCCACCGCTCCCAGCCGTCGCCGGCCGCGACCTCGACCACCGGGGGCCCGCCGTCGAGCAGGACGGGCGGCCTGGCGAGCCGGAAGCGCTGGCCCGCGACGCCCTCCGAGGTGCCGAGCGGCGCGTCGGTCACGGTCTGGGCGTGCACGACGGTCGCGGTGCCGCCGACGGTGAACACCTCCGCCCGGCGGATCGTCGGGGACTCCGCGTAGAACGGCTGGCCCGGCTCCGGCGCGGACACCCGGCAGCGCAGCCAGCCCGCCCGGCGCCCCGCGACCACCGAGGCGACCTGCCCGGCGGGCACGAACACCACCACCTCGCCGGGCCGGTTGAGGCCGCCGGTGGTGTCGGAGCCGGTCTCGCAGGCGATCCACCGCGCGCCGTCCCACACCTCCCACGCCAGCGGGGGCTGGCGCGGGTCGACGCCGACGCCCTCGACCCGGCTGTCCAGCCGGACGACGAGGATGCAGCGCGGCACGACGGCCGGCAGCGCGAACAGCATGGCGTCCCCGACCTGGGGGCGCGGCTGGAAGCACGGCACGTCCACGCCGTCGGCCAGCCGCGCCGTGGCGTCGGTCTGCTCCCCCGCGGCGGAGACGGTGACCAGCCGGTCGAGGGAGCTGGGGACGACGGGCAGGTCCTCGGCGGTGGAGAACACCACCGCCTCCTCGGTCTCGGTCCGCAGCGTGGACACCTCGGTGCCCGCCCGCAGCAGCACCGTCTCGGGCTGCGGGGCCGACAGCCAGAAGTCGACCTCCGCGGTCGCCGCGGCCGGCGGGAAGAGCCGGACGCCCAGCAGGTCGAGGAAGGCGGAGTAGTTCTTCTCCGGCACCCGGTTCAGCCGGTAGAGCAGCTGGTCCACCATGTACGCGAAGGTCTCGATCAGGGTGACCCCGGGGTCGGACACGTTGTGGTCGGTCCACTCCGGGGCCCGCTGCTGGACGAACCGCTTGGCCTCGTCGACGAGTTGCTGGAACCGGCGGTCGTCCAGGTTCGGGGAGGGCAGCGCCATCAGCTCACTCCCCCGGTCACGGCGCCCAGGGCACCCGGGACGTCCTGGACATCCGGGGCGTCCGGCGAGCTCGGGATGGTGTAGAAGGGGAAGACCAGGTTGCGGCGGTCGTTGGTGGACCGCACGGTGTAGTGGACGTCGATGTAGAGCGTGCCGTCGTCGACGGTGTCGAAGGCGATCACGACGTCGTCCACCTCGATCCGCGGCTCCCAGCGTTCCAGCGCGGTGCGCACCTCGCGCGCGATCCGGCCCGCCGTACCGCCGTCGCTCGGCGCGAACACGTACTCGTGGATGCCGCAGCCGAACTCCGGGCGCATCGGCCGCTCCCCGGGGGCGGTGCCGAGGATCAGCCGGATGGCCTCCTCGATCTCCCGGTCCCGGTCCACCATGCCGATGCCGCCGGTGGCGTTCACCCGCAGCGGGAAGGCCCAGCCTCGCCCGATGAAGCCGCTCACGCGACGCCCCCGATCAGCACGTTGAACGCGCCGGTGACGATCTTCGCGCCGCAGGCCGTCTGGTCGCCCACCCGCGCCGCGGGCAGCCCCCCGATCAGGACCAGGCCCCCGGCCGCCGCCTTGGGGCTGGGCATGACGACGTTGCCGGGCCCGAGTTCCACGTGCGGCACGCACACGTGCAGGCTGCCGGTGACGGCGGCCGGGCGGCCGCCGATCAGTACGGTCGCCGCCGCGAGGGCGCCTGGCGGCGGGGTGGTGATGGCACCGCCGTCGCTGGTGGTGTCACCCATCCGGGCTGCGGGGGGCATCTGCGTTCTCCAATCGGGTGGTTCGAGGGGGCCGGAGGGCCGGGCCGTGCCGACGGTGGTTCAGTTGATGCGCACGAGGGCCGCCTTGAGCACCGCCAGCGCTCCGCCCTCCACGGTGACCTCGGTGCGGCCGGTGACGTTCACCGATCCCCCGCGCAGGTTCACCGCCCCGGCGCCGGCGTCGATGGTGATGCCGGTGGAGGACAGCCGCACCGAACTCGCCGCCGCCGCACCGGCCGCGCCGAAGACGGTCAGGACGATCTCGCCGCGCTGCTCGTCCAGCCGCACCTCCAGCTTCCGGTCCCCGCTGGCCAGCCGGACGCCGGACTGGCCGCCCGGCACGTCCAGCAGCTCCAGGCGGTGGCCCGAACGGGAGACCAGCGAGCGGCGGTTGACCTTCCCGCCGGCCGGGTCGACCAGCGGCACCTCGTGCGGCGAGGGCTTGTCGACGCCGTTGTAGAGGCCGCCCAGCACGTACGGGCTGTCCAGGCTGCCCTGCTCGAAGCCGACCAGCACCTCGTCGTTCACCTCGGGGCTGAACACGCCGCCGCCGCCCTGCCCGCCCCACTGGACGGTGCGCACCCAGTCGGAGACGTAGGTGTCGTCCAGCCACGGGAACTTCAGCCGCACCCAGCCGCGTTGCGCGCCCCCCGGCTCCCGGACGTCGGTGACCACGGCGATGGCCAGACCGGGCATCCGCGGCCCGCGCGGCACCGCGCCGCCCCCGGCGACGAGCCCCGCGAGGGAGCGGTCCGGCGCCGCGCTGACCACGACGGTCGTCCGGTAGCCGCGGTAGGGCTCCAGCAGGTGGCGCACCGCGGTGGCCGTGTAGCGGCCCGAGAAGGCGGCGCCGACGTTGCCCAGGGCGACCGGAACACCCGCCCGCAGTTTCGGGTTGCCCTCGACGACCGCCTCCAGCTCGCCGAACCCGGCGGCCACCGAGGCGGCGACCGACCCGGCCGCGGCCGCCGTCTCCGCCTGCGTGCGGTACGGGGTGTCGGTGACGGTCATCCGCGCCTTCCCGGCGAAGGCGGCGGCCGCCGTCGACGGGCTCATCCCGGGCCGCACCGTCTCGCTGGCCACCGACGGCTCCGTGGCGACCAGGGCCTTCTTGGTGAGGACGTTCCAGCCGCGCACCTCGACGGTGTCCGCCCCGCCGCCGCCCGTCAGCACACCGCGCAGCTCCAGCAGGTTGCGGCCGTACTCCAGGACCATCGGGTTCTGCGGAGCGGGCGTCGAGGGGGCCGGGGCCGAGGAGGCCTGCTCGGGCTTGACGAACTCCAGCAGCCCCTCGTCGTCCGCCCGCACCTGCGCGCCGCTCTCCTGCGCCAGGTACTGGAGGAACTCCCAGTCCGAGACGTTGGCCTGCGACAGCTGCTCGTGGACGACGGGGAACGCGTCGACCCGGCCGCAGCCGAGCCCGGCGCCCGCGGCGACCTGACGGACGATGTCCGCCGTCGACATGTTGCGGAACGCCTTCACCCGGCGCCCGCGCATCAGCCGGTGGGTGATGGCGGACGCCCGCACCACGGTGAACGAGCCGGTGGTGTCCACGTCCAGCTCCAGCGCCGTCACCTCGCCGGTGAACAGCCGCACCTGCGCGTTGCCCTGCACCGTCATCACGGAGACCCGCAGCCGGGTGCCGATGGTGACCCCGGTCGCGGACAGGAAGGTGTGGTCCGCGTCGCGGAACATCAGCACGGCCGTGTCGGGCAGGCCCGTGCTCTCCTCGATGTCGCAGGAGACCAGCTGGGCCGCCCAGACCGGCGGCAACGGGCCGGGCGCCTCGACGATCGGATCCGCGGCGAAGGAGCGGCCGCCGCGTGCCTCGGGAGTGGTCATGACCGCCCTCCTCGGGTGGGCTCGTCGATCCCCGGCACGATCAGTTCCACCCCGGGGACGAGCACCATCGGGTCGTCGATGTCGTTGGCCTCGGCGATGGTGCGCCACGCCGTCGCGTCGCCGTACTCGCGCCAGGCGAGCAGCGGCAGGCTGTCGCCCGCGATCACCCGGTGGGTGCTGCGCGCCTCCATCGAGCCGGAGGTCGGGTTCTGGCCCGGCGTGTCGACACTGGCCTCGTCGATGGTGAACGAGCAGGTGGCCCGCAGCGGCTTGCCGTCGACGTCGAAGAGCGAGTAGGTGACCTGAAGGCCGGTCAGCACCCCGTTGAACGACGTCGTCGACGACGTGCCCCAGTCCAGCCGTATCCACGGGCTCGCCGGCTTCTTGCGCGCCAGGCTCGCCGGAGTCGGCACACAGGCCGTCATCAGCTGCTCCACCGCCTTTTCCACGGAGTCGTCATGGGTCGCCGTCGCATCGAGGAACACCTCCATGGACAGCGAGCGGGGCCCGCTGCCGACGAACTCGGGCAGCGCGGACTCGGCGGCCATCCGGGACGGGGTACGGCGCCACTCCGAGGACTTCCGCAGCACCAGACTCGACGGGTTGAACTGGAGCGGGAGCCGCGCGATCACCCCGCCGGGCTGGGCGCCGACCGTCGCCGGCGGCTCCATGATGGCCAGTTGGGCCCGGGTGACACTCGCGGGGACCTCTGACATCCCGCACCTCCTTCCGTTCGTCGTCCGATGGGTGGCCTGCGCCGGGTGCGACGCGCCGTCACGATGACGGGCGCAGCCCGGCGTGGGCGATCTCCAGGGACTCCGTCGCCGCCTGCGAGTTCGCCGGGTCGAACGACGGGCCCTGCCAGCGGACGGGCACGATGCCGAGCACCTGCCAGCTGACGATGGGACTCAAGTCGGGCCGCAGGGCCACGATTTCACCGTTCTTGGGCTGGACCCGCCGCACGGTCTCGTCCAGCCAGCGGGCGATCTTGACGGTGTCCGCGGTGACCGCGCGGGTGAGCGTGATGTTCGACCAGGTGATCCGGCCCGGCAACTGCCAGGAGAAGCCGTTGTTGCCGCCCTCGGCGTACTGGTGGATCTCGACCTCGGCACCCAGCCCCGAGCACGTCGTGAACTCGCCCAGGTCGTTGCCGCCGATCGTGAGCTTGAAGAACACGCTCGTCGCGAAGATGTTGTCGGTCATTCCTGCCTCCGTCGCCCTGCCCACCTGCCACCTGCCACTGCCCGTCTGCCCGCCGCGCCCCGAGCGCTCAGCGACGGCCGTCGTACGGCCGCCCGGCGCGCTCCCTCCCCCTGCGCAACTCCACGCGCAGCAGCCGTCCGACGGGCTCGATCAGGCGCCGGGCCAGTTCGTCGAGGTCGGCCCCCGACGGGGACCCGGTCGACGATCCGCCGCCCGGCTGCGGGGGCGGGGCCGCGGTCGGCGGCGGGGACGAAGCGGTCTGGACGGTCACCGGGGTGCGGGCCGGTACGGCGGTCAACGGCACCCCGGACAACCCCGCCTGCTCCGCCACCCGTTGCAGCACCCGGGCCGTCTCCGTCGAAGGCCGCGCCGGCCCGGACGGCCCTGAAGACGGGCCCGTGCCGGCTCGGGACGGCGCGGTCCACGACCACGACCCGGTGCGCAACGGCGACTCCCCGCCTGCCCCCGGTCCGCCGAAGCCGCCCCCCGCGACGCCCGGCGCCCAGGCGCCACCGCTCGGCAGCGGCGGCGTCGCGGACGCGGGCACGGCGGGGCCGGCGGGCCCGGCGACCGGCAGCCGCTGGACCATCGCCGGAGCCGCCGGGGACGCCGGGGCGCTCGGCGGGGTGAGTCGTACCAACGGCACGCTGGGAACACGGCCGCCGGAGGAGGCAGCGGGCGCGGACGCAGGACGCCCCCCGCGACCGGCGGGGACGGTGGGGACGGCGGCAGGCGCCGACGCGTCGTCGGAGAACGCCGGTCGCACGGCCGCCTCGACCGGGCCGGGGCCGGGGGCGAGGGCAGGGCCCGCGACAACAGGGCCGGCGGACACCGAGCGCTGCACGCTCGCAGCGCGCCCGACACGAGAGGCGCCCACGGCCGCCGGGCCGGCATCGGCCACGACGACCGGGGGTGCTGGACGCTCCCCGCGCCGCACCCGCCCGGCGGGAACCACGACAGGCACCACAGCACCTCGCGGCTCCGCCGACCGGACACCCGGCTCGACGGGCCTCGGGCCGCCGGAGACCGACCGCTGCACCGCCGGACCACGGCCGCCACGCTCCACAGCCGGCGGCGGCACGGGAGTCTCCCCGCGTCGCGCCCGCCCGGCCGGGGCGGTGTCCGGCGCTACGGGCTGCCCGTCCGACGCCTCCGGGCGAGGTCCCCCGACGGTCGTCGAACGCTGCACACCGGCCCGCCCCGCAGGAGGACCGCCGTGCTCCGACCGGCGCGTATCCGCCTCCATCGGGCCGGTACCGGGGCCGACGGCCACCGGACCGGTGCCATCAGTCGCCGGACCCCGCACACCCGCACGCCCCGAGGAGGCCCCACCGCGCTCCGACGGCCGCGGCCCCCGCGCCGCCGAGCCTGCCGACGCCGATGAACGCGCATCCGCCTTCACCGGGCCGCCGCCGCCGGCCGCCGAACGCTGCACGCTCGGACGCCTCACGGCAGCAGAACGCCCTACCGCGCCCGAGCCGGCAGGGTCGGCGGAGCCGCCGGACGCCGGTCCCCGCGCACCCGCACGCGCCACCACACCACCCCGCGCCGCCGGGCCGGTGCCTTCCGGGTCCGCCGGGGACGCCGGTGCCGCTGGGGACGCCGGGCGCGCAGCGTCGGGTCGGCTCGCCTGTGCCCGTCGGGGCAGGCGCAGGACGGCGGCGGCCCGGTGCCGCCAGCTCGCGGGTGCCACCGGTTCCGGGGCCTGCGGCACTTGGGTGCGCGCGGGCGGCTCCGGTGGCCAGGCGGCCCTGACGACGGGTGGGGCGGGCGTCGGCGCCGGCGCTCGGCCGGACACCGGTGCGGGCGCCGTCGCCGGTGCGGCGAGTGTGGACGCCATGCGGCGCTCGCCGAGCAGGCCCAGCGTGCGGTGGCCCGGGCCAGCCACCGGACGTGCGGCGGTGCCGCCGATCGGCGAGCGGGCCACGACCAGCGGGCCGGGCTCGCCCGGCGAAGCGATGGGCCGCACGTCCCGGGCGCCATCGGTACCCCCCGTACCACCGGTACCACCGCTGCGCCGGGCCCGGCGGCCCGCGTCCTGCGGTGCCGTCCCGGGGGGCGACTGCGGCCCGACGGCGGGGCCGGGCTCGGTGGAGCCGCCCTGCCCGCTCGTGTCAGCGCTTCGCGCGCCGGGCGCAGCCGCACGCTGGACTGCCGTGGCGCCCGGCTCGGCGGGGGCCGTGCCCGTGGCGCGAGGAGCGCTTTCCGGGCTCGGGGCCGCCGCGCTTCGGCCGGTCGGCTGTGGTCGTGCGGAAGTGACGGGGGTGGCGGGAGTCCGTGGGGTGTCGGGAGTCGCGGGGGCTCCGTGGCCCGGGGCCGTGGTCCGCCGGACGGGGCCGCGCCGGCCGTCGGCCGTACCGGCGGCCCGTGCTCCGGGTGCCGCGCCCGCCGTCGGCGGCAGCGCGGTCAGCGGCGCACCCAGGCCGCCGTGCGTGCGGGCGTTGGACGATTCGGGGCGCGCCTGCTCGGTGCGCGGCTGTGTGGCACGCCGCACGGCGGTCGGACCGCCGCCGGTCTGGACGGCGCGCTGCACAGGGGCGTCCCCGCGCCGTCCGGGCTCGGGACGGGCAGGGCGAGCCGAGCGCGCCGGGCTGCCCGGTGCCGACGGCTCCACACCGTCCGGCCCGCTCCCCGCCGGAGCTTCCTGCTGCGCGGGCGGGGAGACGATCGGCATCGGTCCGTGCCCGGCCTCGGGGCCTTGACCAGGGACGATGCCTGACGCGCCGTCGGCGTTGAGCCGTGGCGAGGCGCTGGCGGGCAGCGAGGTCAGCGGGGCACCGAGCACGGGTCGGCCCGGTGCGGCGCCTCCCCTCGCGCTGCCTCCCCTCGCGGCGCGCTGCACGGCGTTGCCGGTGCGCGGGGTCGGGGCATCGGTCGGCCGCACCGGAGCCGGCTCGGAGGTCTCGGACGGCCGCGCAGTGGCACCCGGCTCCACGACGGGCGGAGCGACGGCGGCGGAATGCTCCACCGTCGGCGCGCTCGCGGGCCGTTCCACCGGGGCCGCGCCCTCGGACCGCTCCACCGGCTTCACACCGTCGGACCGCTCCACCGACGCGACGGCAGCGGCACGCTCCACCGTCGTCGCGCTCGCGGCACGTTGCACCGGCCGGGGCGGGATCACGGCCACCGCGCGCGTCGGCAGCGACCGGGGGCGGGGTGCGGTGGTCAGCGGCTTCCCGACGCGACGCGACGGGACCGGCCTGGCAGTCCTGGCCTGCCCGGCAGACGGCACCTCGGAACCGTGAGCGGGCGCGGGGGCAGCGGGCGCGGAGGCAGCCTGCGCGTCGCCGCCCTCGGCAGCCACCGCCCGTACGGGCAGCCGTCGCACCACGGCGCCGGACCTCTGCACCTGCCGCACCTGACCGAGCCCGCCCGTCGCGCCCGGCCCGCGCCCCACCGAATCCAAAGCCGAATCCGAAGCCGAGGCCGGTACCGGATCCGCAGCCTCCGACGGCGCCACCGCCGGTGCGGCGTACGGCAGCACGGGCCCGTCCGCCCCGGCGGAGACCGCCGGGCCGAGGGGCCGTGCCACCGCCCGCAGGATGCCCGCCGGGGCGGACGGCAGGACCGCGTGCCCGAGTGCGCCGGTCAGCGAGGGGTTCTGCCAGGAGGCGAGCCGGGACCGGAACCGCAGGCCGTCGCTGACCCCGCCCGCCGCCCCCGCGAGGGTCGGGGTCAGAGGCGCGACCGCGCGCCAACCACCGTCCGGGGCGGGCGCGTCGGCCCGGGGCGCGGGAGCCGCGTCACCCGTGCCGCCGGCAGCACCCGAGGTGCCCGGGGCACCCGAAGCGCCCGCCTCGCCCGGACCGCCGGCCTTCCGGCGCCCGAGCCGGTCCCGAATCCCCATCCCGCGCTCACCCGCCTTCGTTGACGCGGGTGTTGATCCGCGCGATCTCCCGCACCCACGCGCGGCGTTCCTGGTGGGACAGGTCGAGGATGTCCTCCCGCTGCCAGTGGAAGTGGTAGGCGATGTACGCGACCTCCTCGTACAGCCGGGTGGTCGCGTACGTCACCATTCCCCCAGGCGCCCACCAGCGAGGTCGACTTCGAAGGAGCCGTCGCAGTGCGGGCAGGTCACCGCGGCGCGGGTGTGGCCCTCGCTGTTGATCCGCTGGTAGAAGTCCTGGAGGAACGCGACGTCGGTGGCGTACATCTGCTCGACGACGCCGGCGTGCACGTCGGTGACGGTGCCGAGCCGGGTGATCACGTGGCTGAGCAGCACCACGCTCAGGTACGCCGGGTTCTCCTTGACCCGCAGGTCGATCTGGGGCATGAGTTCGTCCCGCGCGGTGGCCAGGCGCATGGCGCCGTGCCGGTGCAGGACGCCCTCGTCGTCCAGGTACCCGCGCGGGAGCTCGAACTCGAACTCCGTGTGCAGTCCGTGCCCCTGGGGGCCCCGCCCCCGCTGCGGCGCGGCGGCCTGCGGGGCCGCGGCGGGAGCGGGGGCGGCTGCCGGAGCCTGCTCCAGGAGTTCGTCGAGGCTGATCCGTCGTCTCATTCGACGGTGATCTCCTCGAACACGATGGTCACCGTCTCGGTCGCGGCGCTGGACTCACCGGCGGTGAGGGTGGGGCCCTCCCACCGGCTGGCCCAGGCGTTCATCAGCTGGATCCGCCGGAGGGTGGCACCGGTGGTGTCCTTGACCTCGATGGTGAGGTTCTGCCGCGCGGTGTTGATCGCGCCGTTGTTGAGGGTCTCGTTGATCCACTTGGTGAACGCCCCGCTCTTGTCGAGCCCGCGGGTGATCGTCACCTCGCCCGGCAGCCGCGCGCCGGGCTGTTTGCGGACGATCAGCTTGCCCTGCTGGGTCACCTGCTTGTACTCGACGACGTCCTGGTCGACGGTCAGGTTGCTGATCTCCTTGACGGACTCGACGTTGTAGCCGCCGAGTTGGACGCCGAATATGTGTGTGGAGAGCGGATCGCCTTCAGCCATGACTTCCTGTCACCTTCCGGTCTGTGCTGGCCTGCTGGTCACTCGTTGACGAGGCTCGTGCTGTCGGAGAACTGGGACAGCCGGAACACCACGAACTCGGCGGGCTTCACCGGAGCGACCCCGATCTCGCACACCACCTGCCCGAGGTCGATGGACTCCTGCGGGTTGTTCTCACGGTCGCACTTGACGTAGAAGGCCTCTGCGGCGGTGGCGCCGAACAGCGCTCCGCGCCGCCACTCCTCGGTCAGGAACGCCGTGATGTTGCGGCGGATGCTGGACCACAGCCGGTCGTCGTTGGGCTCGAACACCACCCACTGGGTCCCCAGGAGGATGGACTCCTCCAGGTAGTTGAAGAGCCGCCGCACGTTGAGGTAGCGCCACGCCGGGTCCGAGGAGAGGGTCCGGGCGCCCCAGATCCGGATGCCGCGCCCGGGGAAGGCCCGCACGCAGTTGACGCCGATCGGGTTCAGCAGGTCCTGCTCGCCCTTGCTGAGGCGGATCTCCAGGTCCACCGCGCCGCGGATGACCTCGTTGGCCGGCGCCTTGTGCACGCCGCGCTCGGCGTCGCTGCGCGCCCACACCCCGGCGGCGTGCCCGCTCGGCGGGACCATCGTGTTGCGGCCGGTCGCCGGGTCGAACACCTTGATCCACGGGTAGTACAGGGCCGCGTAGCGGGAGTCGAAGCCCGCCTCGTTGTTGCGCCAGTTGCGCACCTGCTGGGCGCTCAGCCCGGGCGGGGCGTCCAGGACGGCGATCCGGTCGCCCATCTGCTCGCAGTGCGACATCACCGCGAGCTGGACGGTCCGCACGCCCTCGGCGTCGATGTCCCCGCGCTGGTAGGCGCTCATCAGGTCGGGCACCGCGACCATGGTGATCTCGTCGATCGCCTCCAGGCCGGAGAACCCGGTGCGGGCCGAGGCGTCGCCGACGTACTCGGCGGGGCTGAGCCGGGTCGTGGCGGCGGGGGCGACCGGCCCGGGCGCGGGGGCTGCGGCGAGGGCGAGCGTCTGGCGCTCCGGGCGGCTCGGCGCGGTGCCCGGCTGCTCGCTGACCGCGACGAGCTTGGACTCGCGCAGCTGGGTGACGACGTAGCCCTTGGTGTTCTTGCGGGTCGAGACGTCGTACGTCTCGGCGACCTCGGCGCCCTTGCGGAGCACCAGCCGGAACCGGTCGTCGGGGACGTTGTCGCCCTCGACGTCGGCGATCTCGACGGTCAGGTCGGCGCCCCCAGCGGGCAGGGCCGTGAACAGGAAGCCGGCGTGGGCGGTGGGCGCGGGCGCCGATCGGGCGACCGGCGGCCAGCCGCCGGCCGTCTCGCCGGCGGGCTCGCCGATCCGCACGACGTAGACGGCGCCGCCGCCGTTGGCGAAGAAGCCGTAGACGGCGTGGGGCAGGTAGGTGCCTTCGGAGAAGCCGCCGAACTGCTGGACGTACTGGTCCCAGTTGGTCACCAGGGTGGGCTCGTGGAAGGGGCCGGTCTGGGCGAAGCCGACGAGGGCGGCGACGGCCGTGCCGACACCCTCGATCGGCCGGGCACCGGACTGGACCTCCTCCACGTACACGCCCGGGGTGAGGTACGACGGCATGCTCGCTCCTTCGGGGTGGCCGATCATTCGCCACCGAGTCTGCTGCCGGGCCGCCACCCGCGACATGTCCGCAGGTCCCGGACCAGGGGCAGAGCCGCTGCCCCGGCGGGCACCCCGGCAGGGCCTCACCGGTCGTCAGCCGGTTGTCAGTCGGTCACCGGCCGACCGTCGGCCGGTGGTCGCCCGGCCGCGCGCTCAGGCCCGCCCGGTGCCCCCGGAGGCACGCGACCACGGCCCGAACTCGCTCTCCAGGACGAGCCGGCCGAGCTTGCGGTACTCCCGCTCGACCGCGAACACCAGCTCCGCCATGCCCAGCGGGCGGCCCGTCTCGGCGGCCAGGTAGGCCGCGGTCACCGCGCAGGCCCGGATGGAGCCGCCGGCGAGTTCGAAGTGCCGTGCGCAGAACGCCAGGTCGAGGTCGTCGCCGCGGGGGATCCGCGGGCCCAGGCAGCGCTCCCACAGGGCGTGCCGCTGTTCCTCGTCCGGCACCGGGAACTCCGCGATGACGTCCAGCCGCCGGGTGAACGCCTCGTCGAGGTTGGCGCGCAGGTTGGTCGTCAGCACGGCGATCCCGTCGAAGGACTCCATCCGCTGCAACAGGTACGCCGACTCCACGTTGGCGTGGCGGTCGTGGGCGTCCTTGACCTGCGACCGCTTGCCGAAGATCGCGTCGGCCTCGTCGAACAGCAGGACGGCGTTCACGTGCGAGGCCTCGGTGAAGATCCGCTCCAGGTTCTTCTCCGTCTCGCCGATGTACTTGTCCACGACGGTGGACAGGTCCACGACGTACAGCTCCATGCCGAGTTCGGCGGCGACCACCTCGGCCGACATGGTCTTCCCGGTGCCGGACTCCCCCGCGAACAGCGCGATCACCCCGCGCCCGCGCCCTCCGCCCGGCCGCATCCGCCACTGGCCGAGCACCTGGTCGCGGTGCCTGGCACGCAGCGCGAGCTCGTGCAGTTGGCGCGCGGTGGGCTCGGGCAGCACCAGGTCGTCCCACCCGACGGCGGGCTCGATCCGGCGGGCGAGGCGGGCGAGCCCCGCCCCGTTCTGCGCCCGTACGGCGGCCCGCAGGTCGTCGGCGGTCACCGGGCGGTGTTCGGCGGCGGCCGTCCTGGTCGCGACCCCGGCGGCCCTGGCCACCTGGTCCTCGTCCAGCTGGTACGGGGCGACGGCCTCGGCCAACTCGGGTCTCAGCACGCCCTCGTACGGCCCTTCCGCAGGGCCTTCCCCGGGTTCACCCGAAGGCTCGTGCGAAGCCCCGCCCAGCGCGTGCGCCCAGCGTTCTGCACGCTGCGCCGGGTCCAGCGGAGGGGCCACGAGCACCACCGGGCTCTCCTGCGCCCACGTCGGATCCCACGGGCGCGACCCGTGTACGAGCAGCGGCACCTCGGCGAGTTCCGCGCACAGCTCGCGCAACAGCCCGGCCCGCTCGGGGCGTTCGGGTTCGATCCGCTCCAGCGGGCCCAGCACCACACCGCTGCCACTCAGCCGCGCCTCCCGGGCGAGCGCCCGGACCACGGCCTCCGGGGGGCGGGCGGCGAGCGCGGTGACGTCGACGACCAGGGCCCGGCGGCCGAGGCCCGCGAGGGCGTCGACCGCGAGCCGCCCGGCGTTGCCGCCCCGGTCCAGCAGGTGCACCAGTCCGCCTCCGTTGGCCACGGTGGCGCGCAGTCGGCGCGCGGCCTGCGGCGGGGTGCCGACGCCGGACCGGCCGACGCGGACCAGCCCGCGCAGCGCGCCGTCGGGTTCGTCCGAGCCGAGCAGATGGGCCGTCACCCGGTCGGGCAGGCGCAGGCCCCGGGAGAGCAGCGGGCGTTCCGGTTCGGTGATCTCCAGCAGGCCGCCGGCGACCAGCGGGGCCTGGGCGGAGAAGCGGAACCGGCCGGCGCCCGCCCCGGACAGCCCGCACAGTTCGAGCGCGAGCCCGATGGTCGGCCGGCGCAGGGTCAGGTCGTCGTTGAGGTACCCGTAGAGCCGTTCGAAGCGGGTGTCGAGGTCGGGGGCGAGTGCCACCAGCAGGAGTTCGAGGTCCAGCGGGAGCAGTCCGAAGCCGTCGACGAGCCGTTCGGTCCTCGATCCGGGCGGTGGCGGCGGCGGTTCCCCAAGGTCGGCGCCGGCCCGGCCCGTCGCGGCGGGCGCCGCGAGGATCCGTTCCGCCGCCTCCGGGGTGAGGTACTGGCCCCGGTACGGGTCGTCCGGGTCCGGGTCGTCGGCCCTGCGCTCGCGGACGGCGGCCCGGATCCGCTGTTCGAGGCGGCTCAGCCGCACCCACAGGTCGTCCAGGTCGGCGGCGGGCCCGCTGGTGGCCGCCGCTTCCAGGTCGAGGGTCATCGCGGCGCACCGCCGCGCCGTCTGCGGCCCGGCGGCAGCTGGCGTTCCCGGGGCGCGGCGAAGCCGTCCGCGCCGGGGTCCGTGCCGCCCTCGTAACGCAGCCGGCGGCCCGGGTCACCCGTGGCCTCCGGGGCGTCGGCGTCGCTCTCGTGGCTCTCGCCGCTCTCGCCGCCCTTGTCGACGGCGCGCAGCACGAGCCCGTCGGTGACCGGGGGCCCCGCCTGGGCCCGCCGGCCGGACAGCGGGGCGAGCACCCTGAGGTCGATCGAGGGTTTCAGCTCGCCGCCGAGGGCCGACCACACGTCGGACACCGACGGCATGCCCTCGCCGCGCCCGGCGGTCTCCAGCCCGACGGTGAGCCCGAGTTCGGCGAGCGTGCCGGTGAGCAGCCGGGCGGGCAGCGCGTCGGCGGCCGTCAGGCAGCGGAGCACCTCCGACAGCAGCCGGTGCTCGTCCTGGGCCCGGTTGGTCCACGCCGTCACCAGGTAGGCCAGTTCGAACCAGCGGGGCGCGCTGCGCCAGGCCACGACCACGCCGTCGGCGTCGTGCTGCTCGGCGGCGCCGGCCTGGCGGCGGGACACGTCCTCGCGGATGCCGTAGAGGAAGACGCTGACGGTGGGGGCGTTGCGCCGGGCGGCCCAGTCCCGGGTCGGCGATTCGAAGACCAGCTCGATCCCGCGTTCCTGGAGGCCGCTCTCGACGAGCAGGAGCCGCAGCGCCTCGTCGACTTCGTGGATCACCGCCGCTGCACCTCCCCCGGCGGGCCGACGCTGCCGGCCACCACGAGGAAGGGGGTGGTCACCGGGGAGAAGCCGGGGCCGCTCGCGGTGATGGTCCGGGGGCCGGTCTCGTCCTTGGCGAGGATGAGCAGCTGGCCCGCGAAGGTGCCGTCGGTCTTGGGGACGGTGGGCGCCGCGGCGGCGGTGATGCCGGGCGTCCAGGTGAGGGTCACCGGTGTGCCGGGCGGGAAGTCCACGCCGCGGACGGAGGTCACGAAGCCGGGCTTGCCGATCGGCGGCACCGCGACGATGCGGGGCTGCAGGATGCGCAGCGGAGTCCGCGCGACGTGGTCGCCCGGGTCGGCGTCCGTGCCGGTGGTGGTCAGGACGGAGGTGATGGTGGTGTCCAGGGTCGCCTCGGGGGCGAGCACCACCTGCACGACGGCGCTGCCGCCCGGGGGCAGGTCGGCCACGTCGCAGACGCCGCCGGTGCAGCCGGGTGGCATCGGCCCGGTGGGGACGCCGGCGGGCAGGCCGAGCGAGACGCGCAGTCCGGTGGCGAGGGCCTGGCCGTCGTTGCGCACGGTGTAGGTGACGGTGACCCGGCCGCCGACGTATCCGGGGTTCGGCTGGGCGCCGACCGTCACGGCCGGTCCGGCCTTCGGCGCGGGCGGCGCCGGCTGCGGTGCGGGGGCCGGGGCGGGCGGCGGTGGCGGCGGGGCCGGGGGTGAGGAGACGGGCGGTGTCGGGGTCGGGGTCTGGGTCGGGATCGGCGAGGCAGTCGGGGTCTGGGTCGGGATCGGCGAGGCAGTCGGGGTCGGAGACGGGCTCGGGGACGGCGACGCGGCCTGGACGGGTACGACCGTCTGCGCGATGTTGTCCTCGGGCTTCGGGTCGACCACCGCCCCGGTCACCCACCAGCCGAACCGCTGGTCGCCGGCCACGGTCCCGACGACGGTGGCGGTCACCTGGACGACCGCGCCCGGGGCCAGGGTGCCGAGTTCGCACCGGAGGGCGTCGGCGGCGCAGGTGCCGGCCGTGGCCTTGAGCCCGGTGAGCCGGGCGCCCGTCGGCACCGACGCGGTGAACGCGGTGCCGGGTGAGGGCGCCGGGCCGTGGTTGGTGACGGTGATGGCCACGGTGGTGGAGCCCCCGATCTGCATCGGGATGGTGGCGGCCGGCGCGCTCAGCGACAGGTCGACGGACTGCTGGACGCTCGGTTCCTTCTGCCGCCCCGGCAGCCTGGAGTTGATGGAGGTGAGCCGGCCGGTCGCGAAGTCGTAGCTCTGCAGCGCCTCCGGCGAGTTCGCCGGCAGGGCCCGGCGGGAGGTCAGCACCAGCTGCCCGCCGTCCGCCGTCCAGGCGACGTCGCGGGGCTGGAACGGGCCGGTGGCGGAGGTGTCCGGCAGCGGGCGGCGGCAGGCGTTCCGGTCCTGGCTCAGTCCGGCGGGCAGGACCACCGTGCAGCCGTCGCCGGTGGCCGAGCTGACGAGGACTCCGTTCTGCTGGTTGAGCCCGCCGTCGCCGGTCTTGCGGTTGAAGGCGACGCGCCGGCCGTCGGGCGAGAACGCGGGGCTGTCGTCGATGACGTCGCAGGCGCCCGGGCAGGCCCTGCGGCTGAGGTCGGTCGGCCGGTCGAGGGCGTTGGCGGGCACGGTCCACACGTGCTTGTTGCCGCCGTTGCCGTTGACGACCTCGGTCCTGGTGTAGGCGATCAGCTTGCCGTCCGGGGACCACGAGGGCTGGGCCATGGACGCGGCCGGCTGGCCGTTGGTCGGTTCGACGGTGCCGACGATCGCGCCGGTCGACACGTCCGCGATCAGCACCCGCCCGGGGCCGGAGGCCGCCCCGACGCCGCCGGGCGAGGTCCTGGTGAAGGCCATCAGGCGGCCGTCGGGCGAGAGCTCCGGGTCGGTGTCCCAGTCCTTCGGTCCGCGCCCGGCGAGGTTCATCGGCTTCGGGTCGGAGCCGTCGGCGCCGGTCTGCCAGATCCGTTCGATCCGGCCGGCGGGCGAGTCCTCGAAGCGGGTCAGCACGATCCGCCGGCCGTCCGGCGTGTAGGTCTGCCGTTCGAACCACGGGTCGTAGCCGGGGCGGGGGTTGAACAGGGGGTCGGCCGCGGGGTCGGTGTCGGTGTCGGCGGCCGAGTCCTCCCGGAGCACGCTGACGCCCAGGTCGCGCGGGTCCGCTCCGTCGGGGCGGATGTCCGACAGGTCGGCCACGTTGGGGGTGTCGGCGCTGTTGCGGTCCACGACGGGCCCGCCGCCCTTCTGGGGGCCGAGCCAGACCGGTGTGCGGACGGCACGGTCCTCGCTCGCCACCAGTTCGGCCCCGCCGCAGAAGCAGGTCAGGGCGCGGTACACGTTCTCGTACGGCGTCGGGTCGGCGTTCTGCCGGTTGGGGCTGAGGAAGAGCACGCCGCTGCCGTCGGGCAGCCAACCGGCGGACCTGGTCCGCCAGTCGCCGCCGACGCCGGGGAAGAACGCCCGGTCGTTGGTGCCCTCGGGCGAGATCACCCGCAGCTGCGGCCCGGTCTGGCCGGCCTGGTCCCAGGTGTAGACGATCTGGTCGCGCAGGTCGGGCGCGTCCACCGGGTTCCACGCCGGTTCGACGGCGTTGCCGGCGGTCACCGCGGTGATCCGTCGCGCCGCGCCGCCGGCCAGCGGCATGACGTAGACCTGGGTGTGCGCCGGGTCCACGTCGCAGGTGTACGCGACCCACTTGCCGTCGGGCGAGACCGTCGGGTGCGCCTCGGAGTCCGCGGTGTCGGTCAGCCTGCGCAGGCCGGTGCCGTCGGTGTTGACCACCCAGAGGTCCCGCTGGGTCTGCCCGTTGCGCCCGCCGGGCTCCACCGCGTCGAACACGACGGTCCTGCCGTCCGGGGCGAGCGTCGGCTCCGCGGTGTCCATGCCGGTGGTGAGCCTGCGCACCGCGCCCGACGCCTCGCGCAGGTAGACCTGGGGCAGCGGGCCGTCCCGCAGGCTGGTGAACACCAACTGGTCGCCGCGCGCGGAGGGTTCGGTGTCGAAGTGGACGGGGCCGGGCCCGAACAGCGACGCGCTCGACGTCGGCCCGGTCAGCCGCGCCAGGCTGCGGTGGCCGGTGCCGGCGTAGACGATCCGTCCGCTCTCCGCCGTGGCCCCGGCGGCCACCGGGGCGGCGCCTCGTCCGTCGCCGTCGGAGTTCGCGGTGCCCAGCGTCACCACGGCCACGGCCAGGGACAGCAACGTCGCGACGGCGGCTCGCGCCGAGCGCCGCAGGGGGCGGGGAGTGCCGGTGGCGCCGATCACGCTCAACCTCACAGACCGAGAAGGGTACGTCCGGCAGTCTCCCCGGCCCGGGCGCCGGGGCGACAGGCCCCGGGCACCCGAGCCGGGGGTAGCGACCGGTGCCCCTGAGGGCAATCCGGCGCCGACGCTCCGGCGGCGTCCTCAGATGAGGCCGTGGCGCATCGCGTACCCGACGGCGTGGGCGCGGTTGCGCAGTCCCAGCCGGGTGGTGATCTCGTGCAGCACGTTCTTGACCGTGCGTTCGGAGTACGAGGTCTCGGCCGCTATCTCACTGGTGTCGAGGCCGTCGGCGACCAGCCGGAGCATCTCCGCCTCGCGCGCGGTCAGGGTCGACAGGGTCAGCCCGCGCGGGTCGAGCATGGTGCGCTGGAGGCTGCCGACCCGGTCGAGCAGCTTGCCGAGGAGGTCCCCCGGCATGACGCCCTCGCCGTTGGCCAGGGCGGTGATCAGGTGGACGAGCCGGTCCTGGTCGGCGTCCGAGCGGCGCAGCACGGCGCCGACGCCGCACTCGATGATGGTCTGCAGGCCGCCGGCCTCGAAGTGGCCCACGACCAGCCCGGTCCGGCTCTGCGTGTTGAGGCGGAGCCGGCGCAGCCGGTCGGTCACGGCGTCGTTCAGCCCGTCGACCACCATCAGGGAGACCTGTGCGCGCGCGACGTCGCCCTCGGCGAGCAGTTCCACCTCCGGCCGGTGCCTCAGCTGCTGGACGACGCCCGTGTGCAGGATGATGTCCTCCGCGTACACCGCCACCTGGACCCGGCCCGGCTTCACGTTCACGCGCACCGTGGCGGGCTCGGCCGATCCACGCGGTCGGGCCTGCACGGACCTGGTCGCCCCGACGGCCTCATGGGTGGTGGTTTCGATCATCGTCATCCAACTGTTCCGTTCTGCTTCGTCTGCGTCACCGGACGCATGGTGAGGACGGCCGGGCGCCATGTCATGGAGCCGGCCGCGGGTGTTGCCGGGGGGACGGGGTGGGGAGCGTTGGCTGGGGGCGGGGCATCGGCCCCGGGCAGGGCCCGGTTGTTCCCGCGGGCAAGGGGTGTGCCCGCGGCTTGCCCGCGGGGCTCTCTCCTGGGGGTGTCCTCCGGTCCTACCGTCACGGCATGACCGCATCCGCCGAACTCGGCCTTCCCGCGCTGACGGTGTCGCCCGGAGACGTGGCCACGACGACCCTGACGGTACGCAACGACACCGATATCGTTGAGGCGTACTCGCTGGAGGTGGTCGGGGCCTGCGCTCCGTGGACGACGGTCGAGCCGGCCCGTCTCTCGCTCTTCCCGGGGACGTCCGAGACGGTGACGATACGGCTCGCCCCGGCCCGCTCGCACGAGGTGCGGGCGGGTGAGTTCCCGCTCGGCATCCGGGTGTTGCCCGCCGAGCGCCCCGAACTGGTGACCGTGCCGGAGACGACCGTCACCGTGACGCCGTTCCGGGAGCTGCGCGCCGCGCTCGCTCCCCGGCGCCGCCGGGGCTGGCTCCGCGCCCGCTACCGGACGTCGGTGCGCAACCTCGGGAACACCGCGGCCGTCGTGACGTTCGCCCCGGCGCAGCCCGGCGAGGAGCTGCGCTTCGGGTTCGCCCCGGAGCGGCTGCGACTCGCACCGGGCGAGTCCGCCGAGACCCGGCTTCGGGTGCGCGCGCGCAAGTTGATCTGGTTCGGCAAGCCGGCCACCTGGCCCTTCGAGGTCACCGTCGGCCAGGAGGGCGAGGCCGCCAAGACGGACGGCCCGCAGCCGGCCGAGCGGCCGCACGTCCTGGAGGGCGAGTTCGTCCAGCACGCGCTGCTGCCCAAGTGGCTGCTCGCGCTCATCGCGGCGCTGATCGCGCTGCTGCTGGCCTGGCTCACGCTGGTCCGGCCGGCGGTGCGCAGTTCCGCGAAGCAGGCCGCCGACAAGGCCGTCGAGCAGAAGGTCGCCTCGTTCACCCCGGCCCCCGTCGCGGCTCCGCCGGCCCCGGCCCCCGGAGCGACTCCGAGCGGTCAGGGGCAGCAGGGCGGCGCTGCGGGCGGCGGCTCCGGCGGTGGTTCGGGCGGGGGCTCCGGCCGCTCGGTCCCGGGGACGGAGCAGCAGTTCTCCACGACGGTAGACGTGACCACCAACACCGGCGGCTCCGCGGTGGGCGCCTACCGGGTGGACCACGGCAAGGTCTTCCGCATCACCGACATCGTCGCCGCCAACTTCCAGGGCGACCAAGGGCTGTTGACCATCAAGTTCGGCGAGCAGACGATCACGACCATCGCCTTGGAGACCTTCCGTAACCAGGACTATCACTGGGTGACTCCCATCGAGGTCCCCGAGGACCAGACGGTGACGGCGAGCGTTGTCTGCCAGCAGCCGGGTACGCCCGCCTCGGGGAAGCAGGCCACCCAGTGCCACGAACTGCTGAACGTCAGTGGGCAGTTGAGCGATATCAAGCGCTGAAACCGCACCTCTCCCTCACTTCTCGTTCACACCATGCACCTGTCAATGGAGTGCGACATTACTGGCGGGTTCAGTAGTCGTTTCTAACACCAACCCGGCCTTGATGGGACAGAGAGTGACGTGAGTGACACCCGCCCGGAAGCCCGGCGGACGCCATAGGGCCCGCCAGGACCGGTCATCCGCCCGAACGGGCAAGCGGAGCGGCCCGTTCGTACAGTGGATCCTGCCCTTTCGCCCATGCCTGACACCTCGTCAACCACCGCGCCCGGAAACAGGATCGCCGACCGGTCGGTCGGTCGGAAACGGGCGAACGGCCCGTCCGGGTGCCGGTCGAGGGCCGTCGATTACCCTGGAGGCGGTCGGAGCAGCCGGACCGAGGAGAGACCCGTGCCGGAGCTCGACCTGCCCACCCACCCGACCGTGCGCACCGCCGAGGGCCTGCTGCGCGGCCGCCTCCTCGGCCGGCACGCCGTCTTCCGGGGCGTCCCGTACGCCCGGCCCCCGGTGGGAGCGCTGCGCTTCGCCGCCCCCGCCCCGGCCGAACCCTGGGACGGCGTCCGCGAGGCGGCACGGTTCGGCCCGACCCCGCCGCAGTCCGGGCCGACAGCCGCGAGCCCGGCCGGGGACACCGACTGGCTGACGCTCAACGTCCACACCCCCGACCCGGGCGCGGCCGGACTGCCCGTCCTGGTCTGGATCCCCGGCGGCGGCTACGTCGCGGCGGCCTCGGACGACCCCATGTACGACGCCGCGGCCCTGGCCGCCGCCGGACTCGTCGTGGTCAGCCTCAACTACCGGGTGGGCGTCGAGGGTTTCGGCCGGCTCGACGGCGCCCCGGCCAACCGCGGCCTGCTCGACCAGGCCGCCGCACTGCGGTGGGTCCGGCGCAACATCGCCGCGTTCGGCGGCGACCCCGACCAGGTCACCGTCGCCGGCCAGTCCGCCGGGGCCGGCTCGATCGCCGCACTGCTCACCATGAAGCCGGTGCGCGGCCTGTTCCGACGCGCCGTCACCCACTCGGTGCCGGGCAGCCACTGCACCCCCGCCCTGGCCGCCGACGTCACCGCCGCACTGGCCGGCCGGCTCGGCACCGCGCCCACCGCCGCCGCCCTGTCCGCGGTCGACCCCTGGCGCCTCGCCGGGGAGCTCACCGCCCTCAGCGCCGATCTGCCCGGACACGGCGAGCGCTGGGGGGCCTTCGCCCAGTCCGGCCTCGCGGTCTGCCCGGTCGTCGACGGCGACGTCCTGCCCGAAGCACCCTGGCCCGCCCTGGCCGCCGGCCGGGCCGCCGGGATCGACCTGCTCGTCGGCCACACCCGCGACGAGTTCCGGCTGTTCACCGTCATGGCCGGCCTCCTCGGCACCTTCACCGAACAGGACGCCCGCACCGCGCTCGACCTCTTCGCCCCGCAGCCGCACGGCCCCGACGCCTACCGCGCCGCGTACCCGCGGGCCACCCCGGACGAACTGCTGGAGTCCGTCCGCTCCGACGCCCTGTTCCGAATGCCCTCGCTCCAGCTCGCCGAGGCCAACACCGCCGCCGGCGGCACCTCCTACCTGTTCGAGCTGGCCCTGCCCGCGCTCGGCGGGGTCCTGGGCGCCTGCCACAGCCTCGACGTCCCCCTGGCCTTCGGAACGCTGGACAGCCCGATCGGGCGGCAGCTCCTCGGCGACACCCCCTCGCCGGAGGCCGTCGCGGTCTCCCACGAGCTCCACCGGGCCTGGGTCTCCTTCGCCACCACCGGCGATCCCGGCTGGCCCGCCTTCCACCCCGACGAACAGCTCACCCGCGTCCTGGACGCCCGCCCCCGCACCGTCCGCTACCCCGAGCAGACCGCCCGCCGGATCTGGACCGGACACCACCCCGCCGCCTTCGACCTGCGCTGACCGCCCGGGACGCCGCCGACCAGTGCGATCTCCACTTCGCTCACCCCGTTCCGTGCCCGTTCCGCGTTCCGTGCCCGGCCCGTCCCGCTCGGTGCCGCCCCCGGCCCGCTCAGACGTCCACCGTCACCCGGCAGGTCCAGCCGTCCGGGCCGGCGCGCAGGTCCAGGTCGTGCAGCGAGACCGCCTTCGGCACGGCGCCGACCAGGGCCGCGGTGGCGGCGTCCGCCATCCGGAAGCGGACCTCGACCGTCCGGGCGCCGTCCAGACCGCGGATCGGGCCGAGCGCCAGCCCGGCGGGGAGTTCGCCGTCGGCGTCCATCCGGTAGACGACCTCCTCCAGGACGCCCGCGAGCAGGTCCGCGTCGCTCGCCGCGAGGACGGTGCAGCCGCGCTCGCCGACGATCCGCGCGCCGGAGAGGTCCGCGAAGCCGCCCACGACGGCGTGCACCAGCTCGCCGATGCAGCCCTCGGCCGTCGGCGCCCAGGCCTCCACCCGCAGGTCCGCCGTGTGCGGCACGGTCCGGTGGCCGCTGCCGGCACGCCCCGCGGGTCCGCGACCGTCCACGAGTGACGCCTCCCGCCCCCGTTGACGTTCCCCCTCCAGCCTCGTCCCGTGGGGCACCCGGAGGCAACCGCGGAGGCTCCCGGGGCGGGTCGGACACGACCTAGTCGCGGACCGAGGCGAGGTAGGCGGCGGTCAGGTCGGGGGTGGCCAGCCAGGCGGCGTGGTCACTCGGCTCCGCGTAGGTGTTGGCGAGCCGGCGGGCGACCGGCTCGTGCTCGGCGGCGGCCGCGAACACACCCCGCACGTGGTCCGGCACGGTGAGCATCGCGGCGGTGAACTCGACCGCGTGCCGGGCGTGTTGCCGCCAGAAGCGCTCTGCGGTGCGGCACATCCAGTCCGCGGTGTAGGGGGCCTCGCCGTGCTCGACGATCGCCCGCAGGTACGCCTGCGCCGCCCGCGCGGCACTGTTGGCGCCCTGGCCGGCGATCGGGTCGTTCACCACCACCGCGTCGCCGAGGCCGAGCACGTGGACGGCGTCGACGCCGGTGCCCAGCTCCGCCACCGGCCGCCGCACCACCGGGGTGACGGCGCCGGACAGTCCGGCCCCGGCATCGGTCGGCTCGGCGTCCGCCCACAGCTCCGCCTCCCACGGCAGGTACTCGCGCAACAGGGCTCGGATCCGGGCGAGTTGGGCGTCGGGCGCCGGGGCGTCGCGGAACGCGTCCAGCGGCCCGCCGGGCAGCGCCTCCCACAACAGGATCGCGCACGGGCCGGAGAGGGTCAGGGCCGGTTGCAGGTACAGCTCGCCCAGGCCGGGCAGCGCGTGCATCCGCGCCCGCGGCTCGGTGGCCGGATCCGGCGAGCCCACCCCGTGGACGTACAGGCAGGACAGCGCCCGCTGCGGCCGGTCGAACGGCGAGCGGGCGGCGTCGCGTTCGAAGACCCCGGCCAGTTCGCCGCGCCCGGCCGCGACCACCGTCAGCTCGTGCCGGCGGGCGAGCTCGCACAGGCCGTCCCGGTCCAGCGAGCGGTACTCGACCCGGCCGCCGCGCTCTTCCAGCAGTTCCAGCCAGCGCGCCAGTTTCAGCCGCTGGTCCACCGACTGGGCGGGCTCGTCGAGCGTCATGGTGAACTCCAGCGCCCGCACCCCGGGCGGCACGGCGAGCACCGACCGGACGGCGCGGACCGCCGGCGCCTCCCCCGCCCACAGGTCGAGCCCGGCCGCCGCCTCGGTCCGCAGCGCCGGTCCGAACATCGCCTGGGTGGACAGCACCCGCCCGCCGCACACCTGCTCGGGGGTGCGCTCGGCGACCAGCGTCACCTGGTAGCCGGCCGCCACCAGCCCCAGCGCGAGTTGCAGGCCGGCCTGGCCCGCTCCGACGACGGCGATCCGGCGCATGGCGGCCTCCAGGGTGGGTGGTCTCGGCTGACGGCGCCGCCGGCGGCCCGGCTGACGGCCCGTCACGCAGGCACAGTAGCCGAGCCGCCGGGGCGCGTCACCGGGGCCGGGCGGGCCCGGCCGCTCGGTCCGGGGCTCCACCAGCGCCGACTACGCCCCGGCGCGGCCGGCTCAGCCGCGCAGGTGCGCGGTGAGCACCTCGACCACGGCCGCGGTCTGGTCCGCCACGTAGAAGTGCCCGCCGGGGAAGACCCGCAGGTCGAAACCGCCGGTGGTGTGCCGGTCCCACTGGGCGGCCTGGTCGACGGTGGCGTTCTGGTCGGTCTCCCCCACCAGCGCGGTGATCGGCTGCGGCACGGTCGCCTCCGGCGCGCAGCGGTACGTCTCGATGGCGGTGTAGTCGGCCCGCAGCGCCGGCAGGATCAGCTCGCGCAGCGCCGGGATGGTGAGGATCCGCTCGTCCGTCCCGCCGAGGCGCACGATCGTGTCGAGCAGCCCGTCGTCCGGCAGCCGGTAGACGGCGGTCTCCCGGGGCAGCGAGGGCGCGCGGCCCGCCGAGACGAACAGCCGCTCGGGCCCCGGGAGGCCGTCGCGGGCGAAGCAGCGGGCGGTCTCGAAGGCGACGGCCGCGCCCATGCTGTGCCCGAAGAAGGTCAGCGGCCGGTCCGTCCACTCGCGCAGCTCCCGGTAGAGCTGCTCGGCGAGCTCCAGCACCGAGTCGATCGCCGGTTCGGCGAAGCGGTTCTGACGGCCCGGGTACTGGACGGTGAGCACGTCGGCGTAGGGCGCGAGCGCGTTGGCGTACTCCATGTAGTAGCTGGCGGAGCCGCCCGCGTGGGGGAAGATCACGATCCGGGCGGGGGCGGAGTCGGACGGACTGAAGCGGCGGAACCACGGGTTGTCGACGGCGGCACTGCTGGACATGCGGATGCGGACCTCTCTCCGTGACGAACTCTGCTGACCCCAGTCTCGCAGGGCCCCACCCGACGCGGGCCCGAAACCCGGCGGTTCGACGATCTTGAGGCCCGACGGCGGTGACGGCGATCTGTCAGCGATCTGCCGGTCAGGCCTGTGATCGTGGGGCTGCCGGCGGGGCCGCGGTCTCGAATCGCGGGTGTCCCGGCGGCCCCGAATTCGCCAGGAGGTCATCAGCATGTCGTCCACAACCCGCAGTCGGCCGTGGGACGTTCACCGGCCGCCGGCCGCCGCCGGGAGGAGCGTCCTGGTCACCGGGGGCAACGCCGGTATCGGCTACTTCGTCGCCGAGCAGCTCGCCGGGACCGGCGCCACGGTCGTGCTCGGCAGCCGGGACGCCGGTCGGGCCGGGGCCGCCATGGCGTCGATCCGCTCCCGCGTCCCCGGCGCCGTGGTGCGCCACCTCCCGCTGGACCTCGCCGACCTGCCCTCCCTGCGGGCCGCCGTGGACGGGCTCGCCCTCGACCGCCTCGACGCGGTCGTCCACAACGCCGGGGTCGCGCTGGACGATCCGCCACGCCGGGAGACCGGGGCCGGGCACGAGCTGATGTTCGCGACCAACCACCTCGGGCACGTCGCGCTCACCCGCTGGCTGGCCCCCCTGCTCGCGGCCGCACCGGCGGGCCGCATCGTGACGGTCGGCAGCTTCGCGGCCCGCTCGGAGCGACTGGACCTCGACGACCTCCAGTCGGCCGTGGACTACCGGCCCAAACGCGCCTACGGCCGTTCGAAACTGGCGCAGATGACCTTCGGCCTCGAACTCGACCGACGCCTCCGCGCCGCCGGCAGCACCGTGCTCAGCCTGCTGGCGCACCCCGGCGGCGCACTCGACTCGCTCACCCCGCCCCGCCCGCCGGTCCACACCCGGACCGTCGGCGAAGGGCTGCGCGGCCTGCCGGCCGGGCTCCTCCTCCAGGGCAAGGACCACGGCGCGTGGCCGATCGTCCGGGCCGTCCTCGACCCGCAGGCGCAGGGCGGCCAGCTCTGGGGCCCCCGCGTCTTCGGCCTGCGCGGCGCCCCCCGCCTCGAACCCGCCCAGCCCCACCTGACCGACCGCGCCGTCGCCGACCGCCTCTGGGACGCCACCTGCCGACTCGCCGCCGTGGACCCCCACCTCGGCCTCCTCTGACCACCGCTCCGGCCAGGGGACTTCACCGCTCCCGGCGGCTCAGGCACTGCTCCCGGTCACCGCCTCCGCCGGGGGCCTCACCGGGCCGGGCCGAAGTGGACGGCTGTGGCGCGGGAGCGGGAGGCGGTGTCGAGGAGCAGGACGGACGCCGCTTCCGGGGCCGGCGTCGGCGCGCCGGAGCGCGTGTGGCGGGTGAAGGCGGCGAGCAGTTGGTCCAGGCCCCGGCGGTGGCGGGCGAAGACCCGGGCGGAGGCGTGGCGGCCCCGGGCGCGCTGGCCGTCCAGCGCGGTGGCGGCACCGACGTCGAGCAGCACCAGGTGCAGTTGCCGGCCCTGCCGGGCGGCCTCGCGGGCGAGCCAGCGGCGCATCCAGGCGCGGCTGCCGCAGTCGTGCACCAGCAGTGGCCCGCCGCGCCGCACGGAGGCGCGCAGCAACCGGACGTGCTCCAGTCGGGCCCAGGGCCGGTAGACCGCGTACGGCAGGCGCGCGGGCATGACCGCCTCGCAGGCCTCGTGGACGGCGCGCGGGTCGACGGTCGGCACCGCCCCCGCCCCGGACCAGCGCCGCAGCAGCGTGCTCTTGCCCGCGCCCGGCAGGCCCGACACGACCACGACGGCATCGGGCGGGTAGCCCACGGTGAACGCCGCCCCCGCGACGCCCCGCAGGTCGAGGACGCCGTGCGGGCGCTCCTCGGCCCCCTGCCCGCCCGGCGCCTCGGCCGTGCCCGTGCTGGTGCCCACGTGTCCCCCGTCCCTGTCCGACGGGGAACCCTAACAACTCCCGGCCGCGGGTACGGCACTCCGGTCCGGTCACGGCAGGACGCCCCGGCAGCGGCCCCTGCACCCGGGATCCCCGGCACCACTCCACCACCGCGCCCGCCCTAAGCTGACGTCCCATCAGACAGGAGGCCGCAGCATGGCGGAGTCGGGGCCGACGTACACCGGGCTGGTGTTGGCGGGGCTGGAGCGGGATCCGGGGCGGGTGGCGATCCGCTGGGGGGAGGAGGCGCTGACCGCCCGGGAGTGCCTGGACGGGGTGTACCGGACGGCGCGGGCGCTGGCGGGTGCCGGGCTCGGGCGCGGGGACGGGGTGACGGTGCTGGCCGGGAACCGGCCGGAGGCGGTGCTGGTGCGGTTGGCCGCGAACCTGCTGGGGTGCCGGGTCGCGATGCCGCATCCGGACGGCCCGGTCGGGGAGTCGGTGGCGCTGGCCGGGTTCGCCGGGACGTCGGCGCTGGTCTTCGATCCGGCCCGCTGCCGGGCCGCCGCCGCGGGGATCGCGCGGGCGCTGCCCTCGGCGGGCCTGTTCGCGCTGGGGCCGTCGGCGCTCGGGGTGGACCTGTCGGCGTCGGCCGCGTCCTGCTCGCCGGAGCCGCTGGCCCCGCGGTTCCGCCCGCAGGACGTGATGGCGGTGCGGTTCACCGGCGGGACGACGGGCCGGCCGAAGGGTGTGCTGCGCCGGTTCGCCCGGCCGCCGCGACCGGCGCTCCTGTCCGGTTCTACGTTCCTGCTCTGTACGGAGCTGTGCCACGGCGGCGGTACGACGGCGGATCTGGCGCTGGCGGCGGGCGGCACGGTGGTGTTGCAGGAGGCCTTCGCCGCCGAGGCGGTGCTGGCGGCGATCGAGCGGTTCCGGGTCTCCCGGGTGTATCTGCCGCCGCACCTGCTCTACCGCGTGCTGGACCATCCGCTGCTGCGCGCGACCGACACCGGCAGCCTGCGCCGCGTCACGTACACCGGCTGTCCGCCGTCGCCGCGCCGGTTGGCGGAGGCGACGCGGCGGCTGGGCCGGGTGCTGCACCAGACGTACAGCCTGACGGAGTGCGGGCCGGTGACGAGGCTGGGCCCGGACGAGCACCTGGACCCGCGGCTGCTGGCGACGGCCGGGCGCCCGTTCCCGGACACCGAGGTGCGGATCGTGGACGAGGAGGGGACGGTGCTGCCGACGGGCCGGACCGGGGAGATCTGCGTCCGCACCCCGACGGCGATGGTCGGCTACTGGCGCGACCCCGAACTGACCGCCCGGGTGCTGCGGGACGGCTGGCTGCACACCGGCGATCTGGGCAGCCTGGACGCGGCCGGCTATCTGACGGTGGCCGGGCGCCGCCCGATGGCGATCGTGGACGGGCACAACGTCTTCCCCCGGGACGTCGAGGAGCCGCTGCGCGCGCACCCGGAGGTGCGGGAGGCGGTGATGTTCGCGACGGCCGGCCCGGACCGGCTGGAACGGGTGCACGCGGCCGTGGTCACCGGGCCGGGATCGCGGGCGACGGCGGAGGAACTGCGCCGCTGGGCCCGGGAGCGGGTCGGGCCGCGGTGCGCGCCGGACTCCGTCCTGGTGCTGCCGGGGATCCCGCTGACCGGGGCGGGGAAGCCGGACCTCGACGCGCTGCGGGCGTTGGCCACGTCCTCGGAGGGCCGGACCGTCACCCCTACAGGGGCGCGCGAGGGAGTGTGACGCGCCCTACTGATGCTTCGAGCGCCCGCGCGGGCGACCTCTCGCGCGGCGGACGACGGGAAGAACCGCCTGTGGACACTCGACCGTGCGGACCGAACTGCCGATACAACCCCGGCGGCGTTCCTCCGCACCGTCCCCAGGAGGCACTTCCTTGACCTGGCTACGCGTCCTGACCGCACTCGGAATCCTCGCCGTCGCGGCCAGTGCAGTGCTCGTCTTCGCCCTCTGCACCGCCACCGCCCGGGGCGAGCGCGCCGGTGAGGACGCACCCGACCTGCGCGCGGACGCCGAAGGCAGCGGGCTCTTCCAGCGGATGGGCGGCGACAGCTGACGGACCCGACGGCCGCCGCCCACCCGCTTCCTCGGTGCCCGCCGCCTCAGTGCCCGGCGATGTCGTCCGGACGGACCTCGATGTGGTCGGCCGCGAGGTCGACCGCCACCCGGTGCTCCATCCCGAGCGCCTCCAGGAACTTGACCGGCAGCTGCACCCGGCCGGTGCGGTCCAGCATCACGTACTCGCGCTCGTTGACCGACTCCTCGCCGTGTTCGTCCGTGACGGTGCGGCGCAGCACCTCGCTGCTGGTCCGGCCGTCCCGGATGGCGACCGTGCGGCGCACCTCGCCCGCGACCATCGGGTCGTGGGTGACGATGACGACGGTGGCGCCGAGTTCGCGGTTGACGGTGCGGAAGGACTCGAAGATCACCCCCGCGGTCTCGGAGTCCAGTTCGCCGGTGGGCTCGTCGGCGAGCAGCACCGGCGGGTTGTTGGCCATCGCCACCGCGATCGCGACCCGCTGCTGCTGGCCGCCGGAGAGCTCGTTGGGGCGGCGGTGGGCGAGGTCGCCGATCTCCAGCGCCTCCATCAGCTCGGCCACCCGGTCGGCCTGCTGCTTGGCCCGCCCGGCCCCGGCCCGGCGCCCGCGCAGCTGCATCGGCAGGGCGATGTTCTCGGCGGCGGTGAGGAAGGGCAGCAGGTTGCGGGCGGTCTGCTGCCAGATGAAGCCGACCACCTCGCGCCGGTAGCGCAGCCGCTCCCGGGCGGACATCTCCAGCAGGTCGCAGCCGGCGACGGTGGCGCTTCCGGCGGTCGGCACGTCGAGCCCGGCCAGGATGGTCAGCAGGGTCGACTTGCCGCTGCCGGAGGCACCGACCAGGGCGACCAGGTCGCCCTGCTGGATGGTCAGCTCCAAGCCCTGCAACGCCTGGACCTCGACGCCCTCGGCGCTGAAGATCCGCACCAGCCGGTCGCAGACGATGGCCGCGCCCTCGCCGTACGCCTTGGGCGAGGCGGCGGCGAGGGCCCGCTGCCGGAGCTCCTGCAAGCTGGGGGCCTCGGCGACCGGCTGCTCCTGGGGAGTGCTCTTCACCGCTCGTCTCCTGTCTTGACTGTCCTAGAGGTCCTGGCGGTCCTGAAGGTCCTGACGGTCCTGAAAATCTCGACGACCTTGACGGTCCCCACGGTCCCGGCGGCCGGCGCCGGTGTCACGGCCCGTACCGCTCCTCCCGCCCTCACCGCTGGTCCCCCGCCCGCAGTTCGGTGGCGATCTGGCGCCGGCCGGAGACGGCCGTCTCCAGGACCACCCCGAGGCAGACCACCAGCGCCAGGCCCGCCGTGGGCAGCAGCACCGGCAGCAGGACGGGGGTCAGCACGTCGCCGACGTTGGCGCCGACCAGCGCCGACAGGTCGAAGGCCGACCCGAGCAGTCCGACCGCCGCCAGCGCGACCAGCCCGCCGCCGACGGCCGCCACCAGGGCCTGCGGCAGCGTCTCGGTGATGATCAGCGCCAGCCCCTGCCGGGGCCGCAGGCCCATGGTGCGCAGTCGGGCCAGCAGGGCCGTGCGCTCGGGGGCGGCCCGGACCAGTGTCAGCAGGACGGCCAGCAGGGCGAACCCGGCGCCGGCGGCACCCGAGTACCAGAACAGGCGTTCCGCGGAGCGCTGCAGCGGGTCGGCGGCGAGCGTGGCGGCCACCTCGTGGCTGCTGCGGACCGTGTACCCGGGGGGCAGCCCGTAGCTGCCCTTGCCGGCGGCCACGGCCTCGTCCCGGATCAGCTTGGCGAGGCCCGTGGCGGTGGTCAGGCCCCGGTCCAGGAGCAGGTTCCTGACCTGGCCGGCGTCGACGTTGCCGGCGGAGAGCCACTTGTTCGTCCGCTTGAGCTCCGGAAGGCGCTCGGAGGCGGGCCCGACAGGCACCACCATGAACGGCTTGCCGGGGTCCGGCAGGGCGGGGGTGCCGGTGACGATCCCGGCGACGGTGGTGCGCAGTTGGCCCCCGTTGGGCGTGCGCAGCCGGGGCGGGCCGCCGGCCAGTTGCTTGGACAGGCCGCTGCTGAACAGTGCCGGCACCGGGGTGTCCGGGCCGCCGGGGGTGCCGGCGAGCACCGCCGGGTCGAACTCGCCCACCCCGAAGGTCCGGGCGATCTCGGCGTAGGCCTTCGGCTCGGCCACCACGAGGATGGCCGAGGTGGAGTCGCCGTCGGCGCCGGTGAAGAAGGCCCCGGGCTCGACCCACACGCCGGTCGCGGCCCGTACGCCGGGCAGTTCGGCGGCGGCCGTGGTGAACGCCTCCGGCAGGGTCGCGTAGACCGGCAGGGTGACGGAGACGTCACCGCCGGTGGCGATCCGGCCGGCGCGCAGCCGGACGCTGTCCACGGTGTCGAGCACGGTGGCGCCGAAGCCGGTCGTGGTGACGGCGATCACCAGGGCGAGCAGCGGCAGCGCGGAGGGCCGGCGGCGGCCCGAGCTGTCGCGGGCGGCGCGGGCCAGGCCGAGGAAGCCGATCAGGCCGCGGCCACGCCCGGCGAGGGCGGCCAGCCAGCCGACCACCAGCGGCTGGATCCGGGCCAGCAGCAGGCCGCCGGTGAGGGCGAGCATCAGCGGGGCGGCCACCAGCAGCGGGTCCAGGCCGTTGCCGGGGGCGACGCCGCGGCGGCGGACCTCGGCCACGGCCGCGGCGGTGACGGCCAGGACGGCGAGTTCGCCGACGAGTCGGCGCCAGCCGGCCACGGCCTTCGGCGGGGACAGCAGTACGGCGGCGCGCGCCGGGAAGGCCAGCACGGCGATCAGGGTGACCGCCAGGGCGGTGAGCAGGGCGTTGCCCCACCGGGGGGTGGGCAGCAGCACCAGGGCGAGGGCCGTTCCGAGCAGGGCGGAGGGCAGCACGGTCGCCGCGCCCTCGCCGAGCAGGCGCAGCAGGATGCCGCCGCGCGAGCCGCCGCGGGCCTGGAGCAGCCGGAGTTCGGCGGTGCGCCGGTCGGCGGTGAGGGCCGCCGCGAGACACAGCACCACGACGGCCACCCCCGCCACTCCGGCCGGTCCGATCGCGGCCAGCGGGGCCGCGGCGTCGTAGCGGGCGGTGGCCCGGGTGAAGACGTCGGGCAGGAGCGAGGTGACGTGCAGGTCCGGGCGCTTGGTCACGTCGGCGAGGGTGGTGGCGCCGCGCCCGACCAGGTAGGAGCCGACGGTGGCGCGGGTCTCGGCCAGCTGGTCGGCGCGCAGGGCGCCGGAGTCGACGGGCAGCCGCCAGAAGTTCACGCCGCCGTTGCCCCAGAGGATCAGCTGGTGCAGGCCGCTGTCGCCGACGAAACCGGTGGTCGCCCAGTGGAGCTCCGTGCCCTGGCCCTCCAGGCAGGCGCGGGCGGGACAGCCGATGTCGTCCCAGGTCGGGTCGGTGGGGTTGTTGACGCGGTAGAAGCCGACCACGGTGGACCGGGTCCGGCCGGTCAGGTCGCTGCCGTTGTCGACGACGTCACCGAGCTTGACGCCGATGGTCTCGGCGGCCTTCTGGCTGACGATCATCGGCAGGGGTGCGCCCTCGGCCGCGGGGCCCGGCCAGACGCCGTCGGTGAGGGTCACGAGCTCCTTGAGCCCGTGCAGGTACAGCAGGCCGAGCACCGGCGGATGGTCGGAGAGACGGGCGTAGCCCTCGTTGAACATCTTGCGCGGGGACTTGGCCCGGCTGCCGTAGAGCTGGCTGGTCTCGGTGAGCGGCAGGTTCCGGCCGATCTCCGCGGTCAGCTTCTGCTGCACGTCGTCGAGGGCGGAGGCCGGGTCGCTCAGGTTCGGCTCGGAGGTGGCTTGCAGGCTGGTCGCGTTGACGCCTTTCTGGTGCACGAAGTCCCGCAGGGCGCTGTCCGCGCCCCGGTCGACGACGCGGGGGAAGGCCGCCGCCATGAACACCGTGACGAAGGCGAGCGCCGCCATGAGCAGGGTGGCCAGCGGCGTCGCGCGCAGCCGGGTGCGGACCCAGGGCGCGGGGCCGTGGGCGGGCGCGGGCGAAGGGGTGGGCACGGTGGTGCCGGCCTTGGTGGTCACATCTCCTCCACGTGGCGCAGCCGGGCGGCCACGTCTCGACGGCGGCGTCCGATCAGGAAGGCCGACAACAGGGGAACGACGGCGATCGCGGCCGTGAGCAGTAGCGCCTGGCCGAGCGGCAGCTCGATCAGCGCCCCGGGCGTCGGGCGGCGGGCGGCCGGCGTCAGCACGACGAACGGCACGATCAGGTGGACGAGCAGCGTGCCGAGGGCCAGTCCGACGGCCCCGCCGAGGGCGACCAGGAGGGCCTGTTCGGCGGCCATGGTGCGGGTCACCTGCTTGCGGCGGGCGCCCAGCGCGAGCAGCAGGGCGGAGTCCCGGGAGCGTTCGCGGGCGGAGGCGGCCACGGCGGCGCCGAAGCCGATCGCGGCGAGCACCCCGGTGACGACCGCGATGACCATGAGCGCGCTCTGCGGAGCGGCGCCGACCGGGTCGCTGAGCAGGTCCTCGACGGCCTCCTCGTAAAGCTGGACGTCCTGGGCGCCGGGGGCGGCGCGCAGTGCGGCGGCGGCCTCGGCGGGGGTCCGGTCGCCGGGGCCGGTGGCGGGCAGCCACCACTCGGCGCGGTTGGGCAGTTCGCCGCCCTGTGCGGCCAGCAGCCGGGCCGTGGTGGAGAGGTCGACCATGAGCGCGTTGAGGCCGGCCGCCGGCAGGGCGTCGACCACGGCGGTGATCTTGACCGGCAGGACGATCCCGGAGAACGGCACCTGGACGGTGTCGCCGACGGAGCCGCCGACGACCTTCAGGTAGTCGCGGGTGACGATGCCGGACACGGTGGCCGGCACGCTCGTCCCGGTCGGCTGGAGGACGGCGCGGACCATGTCCCCGAGGCCGTTGGCGAAGCGGTAGCGGATGGTGAACAAGCGGTCGGCGCCGGTCGGTTCGGATCCGAGGACGGCGGCCGGCCCGGGCACCACGTCGCCGATGGCCCGGACGGGGGGCGCCGTCGCCGTCCAGCCGAAGCCGGCCGGCACCTGGACGGCGGTCGCGGGGCCGTCGGCGCTGTCGGAGACGGACAGCCGGTGGACGGTCAGCTCCCCGTTGGACCGGTCGCCGAAGGCGACGATCACGCCGACCACGGTCAACGGCGCGGCGGCCGAGCCGAGCGGGGCGTCGACCAGCGTGGTCAGCGAGGCCGAGACCTTGGCGTCGCCGGTCAGCGGGAGCGTGCCCAGCGAGACCTTGTGGATCATGCCGAAGCGGTCGCGCAGCAGCAACCTGGCCTCCGGGTGAAGCGACGGACCAGTCCTGCCGCCGGGCGTCCCGGCCTGCTGCTCCGGCTGCTGGACGGTGACCTCCGCGTCGATCCGCAGCGGGTGGCCGGGCAGTTCCAGGCCGGCCTGCGGCCCGGTGGGGGCGGGCTGGGCGAGCGACCCGAACAGGTCCTCGCGGGTGCGCCCGCCGAGCAGGTCGGAGCGGACCGGGACGCGCTCGGCGAAGGCGGCGGTGTCCACGGCGAGCAGTTGCCCCTTGCCGTTGGGCAGGGACTGCTCCTCGCGCACCAACGGGACCAGCCGGTCGCCGCCGGGCAGCGCGCCGTAGCGGCCGCCCTGGCCCATCAGGGCGTTGTGCGAGGCGGAGATCCGCAGGCCGCCGAGCGTGTTGAAGGCGGCCTGGTCGCGCTGGGAGGCGGTCCAGGTGGCGTGCTGGCCGAGCGCCAGCACGCCGGTGGCCACGGCCATCACCAGCAGCAGCACGGGGCCGGTGGCACGGGCGGGCCGACGGGCCAGCTGCCAGCCGACCAGGGCCGGGCCGAGGCCACGGCCGCGCGCGGCCACCCGGGCACCGAGCCTGGCGGCGAGCGGCAGCAGGCGCAGCACCACCAGGGTGCCGGCGCAGAGCGCCAGGGTCGGGGTGGCGACCAGCAGCAGGTCCACGCCGAGCCGGCCGGAGGAGTCTGTGGACAGCCCGCCGCCGTACTGGCTGAGCTGCTGGTAGGCGAGCACGGCCAGGGCGAGCACGGCGAGGTCGCCGCCGTTGCGCGCGATGCCGGAGACCAGGGCCTGGCGGCGGCCGGAGCGGCTGCGCAGGGCGGCTCCGGCGCCGCGCAGGAGGCTGGGCAGGCTGGCCAGCAGGATGCAGGCGAAGGCGCAGAGCACGGCGATCGGCCAGAGCGACCAGCTGATGCCGGTGTCCAGGGGCACCTGGTGGTCGCTCCCGAAGCCGGCCAGGGCGCGGACCAGGAACGGAGTCAGCAGGGGGGCCAGCAGCGCGGCGGGCAGGGCGAGCAGCAGCGACTCCGTCGCGGTGAAGGCGCCGAGCCGGGCGCCGGAGGCGCCGCGGGCGGCGAGCAGCTCGTTCTCGGCCGTCTGCCGGGTCGCGATCAGGTTGACGACCAGCAGCAGCGCCGCGACGGCGAGCACGGCCAGCTGGAGGGCGCCGATCAGCAGGGTGGTCCGGGCGACCATCATGCTGGAGGACAACTCGCGCAGGATGTCTGGCAGTTCGGTCCGCGAGCTGATGCTGGCGCGGGTCTGCAGGTCGTCGGCGAGGCCCTGGGCGCGGTCGCCCATGGCCTCCGCCGCGGAGCGACCGATGCCCGCGAAGTCGGCGTCGAGCAGCCAGCTGCGGCTGCTCTGCACCAACCCGCCGGTGGTGAAGGCGCTCTGGTCGACCAGCATCGGGCCGTAGGTGGTGAAGCCGCTGACCTCGACCTCGTGGCCGCCGACCGGGTCGATGCGCCAGTACGCGTCGGTCGGGTCGACGGCCCGGTAGACGCCGGTGACGCGGACGGTCAGCGACTTGCCGCCGAGGCGGTCCGCCACCTGAACATCGGCGGGCAGGGCCTGGTCGGTGAGGCCGAGCCGCGCCAGCATGGTCTGCGGGACGGCGACCTGCGGGGCGGCGGCCTGGACCGGGCCGGAGGCCGCGGCGGGCCACGCGCCGGCGAGCAGGCGGGTCCGGTCGCGGTCGAGGTCGGCGAGGACCGTCAGGTCGGGCTGGGTCCCGGGTCCGGGGACCGCGGACCCGGGGGCGCCGCTGGTGCTGGTGGCGCCGTTGGTACCAGTGGTGCCGGTGGTGCCGGCACCGTCCGGCAGGCCGTAGGAGCGGCTGCGCAGCAGGCTGTCGGTGCGCACGGGCAGGTCCCCGAAGAGCCTGCCGCGGTAGGCGGCGAGCTCCGCCTCGTCCTTCGCACGCTGGTCGAGCCCGTGTTCGGCGGTCACCACGACCGTGGTCCGAGCATGTCCTGGCCCCTGGAGCGCCTGCCGCAGACCGGCCTCGCCGACACTGCGGTTGAACGCCACCAGCGCGGTCAGCACGGCCGTGGTGATCAGTACAGCGAGCAGCACGGCGGCAGCCAGCGGCAGTCGCCCGCGCAGTCGGCGCACGACGAAGCCGAGCATCAAGTTCCTCCCCGGTCTTTACGTCCCCAGGTCGCGTCCCAGCCCCGTTCATCGATCCGATTCGGTCACAACTCGGCCACGAATGGACACACTTAGGGCACATCAACGCAATGATCACCGGCATTTGATCACCGGATAGCGGACGACTCTGTCAGATTCGATCCAGGAACGGAAGGGACTTGCGCTAACAAGTAAGTAATGAGCAAATTCCTTGCATTGGCAGCACCCGCACTTCGGGCACCCGCCAGAATGCCATGAACATTTCATAACTCAGGCTCCACAGCACGCCTTTGGGAACGCCGACCCGCACCCCGGAAATCGCCGCCCGAAACCGTGAACCCGTGGCGCCGCCCGTCCGTAGACACTGGGTAGACACACACAGGGGGAAGCCTCAATGACGCAGCCTCAGGCCACCGCCACCACCAACGCCCCGATGGTGGCCGTGACCGACCTCCGGCGCAGCTTCGGCACCGGCGAGCGGACCGTGCACGCGCTGCGCGGCGTCTCCTTCACCGTCGGCCGCGGCGAACTCGCCGCGCTCAAGGGCCGGTCCGGCTCCGGCAAGACCACCCTGCTCAACCTGGTCGGCGGCCTGGACGCCCCGACCGCCGGCAGCATCGCCCTGGACGGCACCGACCTCGCCGAACTGGACGAGGACGGCCGGCTCGCCCTGCGGCGGGAGCGGATCGGCTTCGTCTTCCAGTCCTTCGGGCTGATCCCGATGCTCACCGCCGCCGAGAACGTCGGCGTGCCGATGCGGCTGCGCAAGGTCTCGGCCGCCGAACGCGAGGAGCGCGCGCACACCCTGCTGGCCCTCGTCGGCCTCGCCGACCAGGCCAACCAGCGGCCCGGCGAGCTCTCCGGCGGCCAGCAGCAGCGCGTCGCCATCGCCCGCGCGCTGGCCAACGAGCCCGGCCTGATCATCGCCGACGAGCCGACCGGCCAGCTGGACTCGGAGACCGGCCGCTCGATCATGCAGCTGCTGCGCGCCGTCGTCCGCAGCGAGGGCGTCACCGTGGTGGTCGCCACCCACGACCCGACGCTGATGGAACTCGCCGACCGGGTGATCGAGCTGCGTGACGGGCGGATCGTCGAGGAGGCGGCGAAGCCGGCCGCGTAGGGGTGGCCCGGGGTGCGCCGGCCTGTCCGGCCTGTCCGGGCCGTTCGGTCGGGCGGGCCTGTCCGGTCGGGCGGGCCCGCGCTCCCGGGCGCGGCCGGTGGTGGAACCGGCCGCGCTCCGCGAGCCCGTTCAGGGTGCCTTGAGCACCGCCTCGCAGGCTCGGCACCGCCGGGTGCGCTGGGACGGCGGGTACCACGGCTCGCCGGGCCCGGCCGGGCGGTAGGACTCCCGTTCGAGGTCCGCCGTGTCGAGGCCGCAGAAGGTCACCGGCCCCGGATCCTCCGGCACGTCCGGATCCGGCGGCGCCGCGTGCACCCAGCGAATCCGCGCGCCCACGTCGACCTCGCCCGCGTCCAGCACCTCGGTGGACGGCTCCAGCTCGACCAGCACGACCACTCCGCTCATACCTCGACCCTGCGCCCCTACGGCGGCTCGCGCATCCGGTGGCGGGCCCCCTCCCGGTCAGGCCCCGGGGAGGGTGATCGACTGAGCGTGGTGGAACACCTCCGCGCCGTCCCAGTACGCCTTGGTGCGCTGCAGCCGCGGGTAGTTCCCCTTGTAGTAGAGCCGCTGGTAGGCCGGGTCCGGCTGGTCGGCCGTGCCCAGGTCGACGTCCGGGTAGTTGACGTAGGCGCCGTCCGTCGCGGTGTCGATCTCCGGGACACCGCCGGTCTCCCGGTAGACGTCCCGGTAGAGCCCGCCGAGGTACGCCAGGTGGTCGGCGTCCTGGGCCTCGTCGGTCCAGTACGTCTGGTACTGGAGCTTCATGATCGAGTCGCGCTGGGGGACAGCGGTCTCCTCGGGCCCGCGGGTGTTGATCCGGCAGCCGTAGGAGTCGATCTGCACCAGCGTCTTCGTGAGGTCCACGCCCTCGACCTCCCGCACCAGCCAGTCCCAGAAGGTGGCGATCTGGGCCCGGCTGAACGGCTCGCGGTGGTAGGCCGACTTGTACTTGCCGCGCTGGTTGTCGCCCGACGGGTTGAGCGTCATGGTGGCCTGGAACCAGGGCAGTTGGCGACGCTTCTCCGGGTAGGGCAGGAACAGCCCGCCGGCGCTGTGGGTCTGGACCACCGACCGCGTCGCCATCCCGCGCTCGACGGCCGCCAGGAACGCGTCGAGCGGCCCCGGGTCGTCACCGTCCCACTGGCTCACCAGGACTACGTTCCCGTTGGAGCGGTGGGTGAGCTTGAGGATCGCGAACAGGCCCTGGTAGGTCGGCTCCCGCGGGCCGCTGTGCTCGGCCATGAAGGCGCCGAAGTTGCGCACCAGGGTCTCGAAGTCGCCGGGCCGCTCCACCAGTTCGCCCCAGGGCCAGGCGACGCTGCTGAGCCAGACCCGGGGCGGCGGCTTCGGCACGCCGACCGCGAAGTGGTAGCGCAGCACCACCCCGAAGTTCCCGCCGCCGCCCCCGGTGTGGGCCCAGAAGAGGTCCGCCTCCGGGGAGCCCTCGCCGTCGTCGCGGTGCGCCCTGGTCACCACAGCGGTGCCGCCCCGCACGGTGACCACGTCGACCTGGACCAGGTGGTCCACGGTGAGCCCGTGCCGCCGCGAGAGCAGGCCGAACCCGCCGCCGCAGATGTGCCCGCCCGCGCCGACCGAGTAGCAGGACCCGGCCGGCAGCGTCACCGCGTACGCGCGGAAGAGCGTGGTGTAGACGTCCCAGTTGGTGGCCCCGCCCTCCACGCAGTACGTCGGACGGCCGAACTTGTCCGTGGCGGCGGCGACACCCCGCATCATGCTGAGGTCGAGGATGACGCCCCCGTCGTTGTCGACGAAGCCCTCGTAGCAGTGGCCGCCGCCGCGGACGGTCGGCCGCATCCCGTGGTCCAGCGCCCGGTTCAACTCGCCCACGGCGTCGGCCTCGTCGGCCACCAGGCGGATGTGGGCGGGGCTGCTGCGCCAGCGCTGGTTGAAGCCCTGGCCGAGCGTCCGGTAGCGGGGATCGCCCGGCCGGACCGACCGCCCCTCCGGCGGCTCCCGGCGCGCCCCGGCCGCGGGCGCCGTGCCCGTCGAGCCGGCGGACACCCCGGCCGCCGCACCGGCGGTGCCCAGGAATCCCCGTCGGGAGAATGCGCCCTCCATGGCCCGACCTCACTTTCTCGGCGATGAGAGAAGCTGGCGGCGGCACGCTAACACAGGTATTCGAGGGTGGGAATCCTTTAACGAACTAGTGTGACAGTACGTCATTTTCGGCGAATCAGCGCAGGTCCCAGGCCGCTGCGGGCCCGGCGGCCGATTGTCAGTGGTATCGGCTACGGTCCCCGACATCCGAGAAGAATCCGAGATGAACTCGTTTCCGAGGAGGGCCGGATGGCGATCCACCGCCGCATTCACGCCGCATACCCGGTTCGCGCCGTCATCCGCTTTCGCACGGCCATCCGCGTTCACGCCGTCCTCCGGGGGCTCGGCCGGAAAACGCGGATGTGGTGGCCGGCGCCGCCGACCACCACATCCGTTCACACGTACCTCAGGCCTCCGGGGGCCGCGCGGCCAGTCCTGCCGGGCGGGCCTTGCGGGCCGCGCGGGCCGGCACCGGCCAGCCGCTCGGCCCCGTCAGGCCGCCGGGAAGATCGCCGCGTCCGGCTTCAGCAGCTGGCCCGGCTTCGGCGCGGTGCCGTCGACCAGGTAGCGGGTGACCAGCGCGTTCAGCGCCTGGCTGCGGCCGACGGCGCAGTGCTCGATCGAGTCCACGCTGACCAGCACGGCGTTGCCCAGCTGCTGCTGCATCCGCTGGGCGAACTTGTACTGGGTGGCCGGGTCGTAGAGGTTGCCGATCACCATGACGGTGTTCGAGGTCTTCTTGTTCCACGGGCCGCTGAAGCGCTCGGCGTCCCGGGCCGGGGCCGGCCAGCTCGCGCAGGCGGGCGCGTCGAAGGCCTGGTAGCGGCCGAAGGTCGGCGACTCCTTCTCCCAGGCCTTGGCGACGTTCGGGAAGACCCGGTCGTTCGACGGGTACGGCTTGTCCTGGCAGTTGACGCCCATGTAGGAGTCGTCGGCGGTGTACTCGGAGTCGGCCGGGGCCTCACGCAGCGCCCGCGGGGCGTTCACCGCGAGGATGTTGGCGTCGTCGTCCGAGACGGTCGCCTTCGGCGCCATCAGCGTGTTCGCGGCCGGCTTCTGGACCAGCTGGTACGTCGCCTGCAGCGACTTGGCCAGCGGCGCCAGCTTGGCCTGCGAGTACAGCGCGCTGGCCACCTCGCTGGTGAAGGTGCTCAGCGTCACCTGGGAGCCGTTCGGCAGGGTGACCGGGCTGGTCCGCAGGTGGTCGCGGAGCTGGTCGAACTTGGCCCGGGTGTCGCCCTCGCCGAAGGCGCAGCGCGGGGCGCCGGCGGCCTGGCAGCGCTTCAGGAACTCGTCCAGGGCCAGCTCGAAGCCGCCCGCCCGCTGACGGTCGTACTCCAGGCCGTCGTGCAGGCGCAGGTTCGGGTCGACGTTGCCGTCGACGATGATCGTGCGCACCTTGTTCGGGTACATCCCGGCGTAGGTCGCGCCGATCAGGGTGCCGTAGGAGAACCCGGCGAAGTTGAGCTGGGAGTCGCCGACGGCGCGGCGCATCCGGTCGAGGTCGCGGACCACGTTGATGGTCGACATGTGCTCGATCAGAGGGCCGGCGTTCTTGCTGCACGCGTCGGTGTAGTCCTGGTCCGCGTCCAGCGTCTCGTTGATCTCGGCCTTGGTGACCGGCACGCCGACCATGCGGCCGTTGACCGCGTCGGCGTCCTCCTGGGTCTTGAAGCACTTGAGCGGGTTGCTCCGGGCCACGCCACGGGGGTCGAAACCGACCAGGTCGAAGCGCGACTGCACCTCGGTACCGAACCGGGTGGTGGTCGCCCACAGGTAGCCGCTACCACCCGGGCCGCCCGGGTTGAGGAACAGCGAGCCGATCCGCTTGGACGGGTCGCTCGCCCGCCGGCGCATCATGGCGATGCCGATCTTCTCACCCGACGGGTTGTCATAGTCCAGCGGAACCGGGTACACGGCACAGTCGTAGATACCTGGGTCCGGCTTGCTCGGGTCGGGGTTACACGGGGTCCAGTTGACAGCGGCGACCTTCGCCTCGGCCGCCGCACCCGGCGCCAGGTCTATCGGCGCTGCCGATGCCGCGACAGCACTACCGGTGACGAGGGCGAGGGCGCAGGTGACCGCTCCGGCCAGCGTGGATATACGGGACAAGGAACCTCCTCAGTACTGAAAGGGCGGCCCCAGCCTGTCAGTCTGAGATCTCCATGTGAAGACCTGGAAGCAGCGTAAATGTTTCGATGCCGTCCACTTTGCGACCGGATTATTCTGTGAATGAACCAACTTGACGGTTGATTGACCTGATTGCTCGTCACCACCGAGCCACCACCCCGGCCACCGCCGCATCCGGGCCGCCGGAGCGCCGCCCTACGGCACTTCGTGCGGCGAGGCCGCCACACCCCGCCGGGGGCGCCTTTTCAAACTGCCTCCAAGCGACGGGAGTTCGAAGAAACGCCCTACCGTCCGGCCGTCCCGCGCAGCGCAGCCGCCACCAGCCCCTGGACCTCGTCCACGCGGACTTCCCCGCCGCCCACCAGCCGGTCGAAGACCAGTCCGTCGACGCAGGCCAGCAGGGTGGCGGTCCGCCCGTCGGGGTCGGGCACACCCTGGTCGGCCAGGAAGGTGCGGACGGCGGCGCGCGCCGCGCCGCGTAGGACGTGTCCCGCCGTTCCCGCCGGGCGCGCGACGCCGGGAATGACGAGACTCGCCCTGGGCGCACCGCCCGGCCACCCTCGACCCCGGAGGGACCGGCGTCACCGCGGCCCGCACCGTCCGGGAACCGGTCGGTGCGGCCGTCGACTTGACCGGGAAACTGATGAGGCGCCATATTACTTTCATGACACAACGCCCCGACGCCGGCAGCGGCGCCCCCACTCTCGACCAGGCGCGCCGCCAGATCGCCCGCTACGGCCTCACGGCCGACCCGCAGGCGATCCTGGTCGCGGCCCGGCTGATGGCGGCGGGCGCCCGGATCGGCCAGGCCGGGGAGGTGCACTTCGCCCGGTTCGGGCTCTCCACCGGCCGCTACCGACTGCTGGCCGACCTGGAGGACCACGGCGGCGAGAAGTCGCCCTCCCAGCTCGCGGCCGGCCTCGGCGTCTCGCGGGCGACCGTGACCGGCCTGGTGGACGGCCTGGAGCGGGAGGGCCTGGTGGTCCGCCGTCCGTCCGCCGAGGACGGCCGCGCCAACGTGGTGGTCCTCACCGCACGCGGCGCGCAGCGGCTGCGCGATCTGGCGCCCGAGCACTTCGCCCGGATGCAGGCACTGGTCGGCGGGCTCTCGGTCGAGGAGCGCGCCACCTTCCTCGACCTCCTGGCCAGGGTGGTCGAGGGTGCCGACGCGCTGACCGCGGACTGACCCGGTCGAGAACGGCGGGCCGCGCAAGGCGGCCCGCCGGCTTCACGACCCAATAGTTAGGCACCTAAGCACTAATAGTTAGCCACCTAATCACTTCACCCCAACACCTCCGCAGGAGAAGCCCATGAGCAAGAAAGCACCCGGCGCACCGCCCCCCTTCACCCTGTGGCGGGAGGTCCTCGTCGCCTACGCGATGCCCGCCGTGATGGCCGGCATCGGCGGGGCCGTCACGCACCAGCCGCAGCTGATGATCGCCGCGGCCACCACGATCGGCGGCACCTCGGCCGTCGTCGCCACCCTGGTCGGCTCCGCCCTGCGACGCCGGCCCGACCGCTCCCCGGGCGGCCGGGCACCGCGCGCCCTGCTGGCCCCCGCACTCGGCCTGGCCGCCGCGGCCGTCGCACTCACCGTCGGCCTCGCGGCCGCGCACTGGCTGCCGCAGATCCACGGGCTCGCCACCAGCCCCTGGCCCGGCCGCCTTCCGATCGACCTGCCGGTCTCGTCGGCGATCGCGGCCACCGTGATCACCTGGCGCTGGCGCGGCAGCCGCCGGACCCGATCCCCGCAGCACCGACTCTCCACCCGACCGGAAGGACAGACCTCATGATCGTCGTCATGGGCGCCGGAGGCGCCACCGGCGGTGCCACCCTGCGCAGCCTCGCCGCCCTCGGTGCACCGAGCCGCGCACTCAGCCGCGACCCCGCCCGCCTCGCGGCCGGCCTCGACGACCGGACCCTCGCACTGACCGAGACGCTCCCGGCCGACGCCGCCGACCCGAACTCCCTGCGCGAAGCCTTCCGTGGCGCGCACCAGCTCTTCCTCACCATGGCCAACGGCCCGCACCAGGTCCAGCACGAGCTGGCCGCGATCGACGCTGCGGTCGAGAGCGGCGTGGAGCACATCGTCAAGATCTCCGCACCCGCAGCCGAACCGGACTCCCCCGTGGCCGTCTCGCGCGGCCACCACCTGGTCGAGGAGCGCCTGCGCACGTCCGGCGTCACCGCGACGGTGCTGCGGCCGTACGCGTTCATGCAGAAGCTGCTGCTGCTGGCCCCCGGCATCGCCGCCGCCGGGGTGGTGCACGGCGCCATGGGCCAGGCCCGCTGCAACTACGTCGACGCCCGGGACATCGGCGACGCCGCGGCCGAGGTGCTCACCCGCCCGGAGCTCGCCGGCGGAACGTATCCGCTCACCGGCGGCCGGGCGTACAGCTACCCGGAGCTCACCGGGCTGCTCGGCGAGCTGCTCGGCCGCCCGGTCCGCTACCTCGACCTGCCCCCGGCCGGGCTGCACACCCACTTGGTCGAGCGGGCCGGGATGCCGCCCTGGCTGGCCTCCCACGTGGTGGAGATCCAGCAGCTCGCGGCGGTCCGCCGGGAGGCACCCGACGGCACCCTCGCCCACCTCACCAGGCGCGCCCCGCGCACCCTGGAGGCGTTCCTCCAGGAGTACCTGCACCGCTTCCGCTGACCGCCCTGACACCATTCGGGCGCCATTCGGGTCTCTCTCCGGCGCCTCTCGGACACCGCTCCGACGCCTTGGCGGGCCCGGCGGCCGGGCCGGAACCGGGCCGGGAAGCCGGGCCCGCCACCCGAAGGGAGCAGCATTCGCTGTGGCGTGGATCACGATCGAGAATTAGGCCTGACGATCCGTCAATTTGACTGACATCCAGTCACATGACTGCCAGGCCCACCCAGTTGTTGACTGACACAACGTCAGCTCAGGCCATTTCCGGCCTAGTTGAGCCAAGTGTCGGGCCGTACGGCGCCTCGCACCCGGGGCTACCATCAGTCGGGTTGTCCGCTCCGGCCCCGGAGTGGGGTCACCCGGTCAGGCGAGTGCTCCCACCGCCCCGAAGGGCCGGGCATCAGTCGGAACGGGGCGAGGACGAGGAGCGTACGGGCTGCCATGACAGCTGAACCGAGCACGGAGCAGTCCGCCACGCCGCCCCACGCCACACCACCACAGGCCCCACCGCCACAGGCCCTCTTCCCGGGCCGTCCGGCCGCCGCACCGCGCACCCTGGTCGACGTCCTGGACGCCACCGTCCGCGCCCACCCCGACGAACCGGCCCTGGACGACGGGCGCACCGTGCTCGGCTACCGCGCCCTGGCCGCCGAGGTCGAGCAGCTGCGCCGCCGGCTGGCCGCCGCCGGGATCGGCCCGGACGACCGGGTGGGCGTGCGGGTCCCCTCGGGCACCAACGACCTGTACGTCTCGATCCTCGCCGTGCTCGCCGCCGGCGCCGCCTACGTGCCGGTCGACGCAGAGGACCCGGACGAGCGCGCCCAGCTGGTCTTCGGGGAGGCCGGCGTCGCCGCGGTGCTCGGCACCGACCGCGCGCTGACCGTCCACCGCGAACGCCCGGTCCCCGACCCCGGCGAGGCGGCCGCGGAACCCCGCCCCCGCCCGACGCCGGCCGACGACGCCTGGATCATCTTCACCTCCGGCTCCACCGGCCGCCCCAAGGGCGTGGCCGTCACCCACCGCAACGCCGCCGCCTTCGTCGACGCCGAGGCGGCGCTCTTCCTCCAGGACGAGCCGATCGGCCCCGGCGACCGGGTGATGGCCGGCCTGTCGGTGGCCTTCGACGCCTCCTGCGAGGAGATGTGGCTGGCCTGGCGCCACGGCGCCTGCCTGGTGCCCGTCCCCCGCTCCCAGGTACGCAGCGGCGCCGACCTCGGCCCCTGGCTGGCGGAGCAGGAGATCACCGTGGTCTCCACCGTCCCGACGCTGGCCGCGCTCTGGCCGGCCGAGGCGCTCAACGAGGTGCGGCTGCTGATCTTCGGCGGCGAGGCCTGCCCGCCGGAGCTGGTGCAGCGGCTGGTCACCGAGGGCCGCGAGGTCTGGAACACCTACGGCCCCACCGAGGCCACCGTGGTCGCCTGCGCCGCGCTGCTGACCGGCGACGGCCCGGTCCGGATCGGCCTGCCGCTGGACGGCTGGGACCTCGCCGTGGTCGACGAGACCGGCGAGCCGGTCGCGGCCGGCGGTACCGGCCAGCTGGTGATCGGCGGGGTCGGCCTGGCCCGCTACCTCGACCCGGAGAAGGACGCCGAGAAGTACGCGCCGCTGGCCTCGCTCGGCTGGGAGCGGGCGTACCGCAGCGGCGACCTGGTCCAGGCCGACCCGGCCGGCCTGCTGTTCCTCGGCCGCACCGACGAGCAGATCAAGCTCGGCGGCCGCCGGATCGAACTCGGCGAGGTCGACGCGGCGCTCCAGGCCCTGCCCGGCGTGGCGGGCGCGGCCGCCGCCGTCCGCACCGCGCGCGGCGGCAACCAGCTGCTGGTCGGCTACCTGGTCGTCCAGGACGGCTTCGACCGCGAGCAGGCCGTCGAGAAGCTGCGCGCCGAGTTGCCGGCCGCCCTGGTGCCGCTGCTCGCGCCGGTCGACACCCTGCCCACCCGCACCTCCGGCAAGGTCGACCGGGCCGCCCTGCCCTGGCCGCTGCCCGAGCTGGAGAACGCCGGGCCGAGCGAGCAGCTGTACGGCACCGAGGCCTGGCTGGCCGAGCAGTGGACCGAGATCCTCGGTGTGACGGTGAGCGGCCCGCGCGACGACTTCTTCGGCATCGGCGGCGGCAGCCTGGCCGCCGCCCGGCTCACCACGCTGCTGCGCACCCGCTACCCGAACGCCGCCGTGCTGGACGTCTACCAGCACCCGACGCTGCGCAAGCTCGCCCGGCACCTGGAGCGCACCGCCGCCCAGGGCGGCCAGGCCCGCACCATCGCCCTGGTGCCGACCCGGGCCAAGCTGCTCCAGCTGCTCCTGCTGATCCCGCTGTTCACCGTGGTCGGCCTGCGCTGGACGGTCGCCCTGCTGGCGGCCGGCAACCTGCTCTCCCACCTGGGCGACTACCCGTGGGCGCCCACCGCCTCCTGGTGGGCGGTCGGCGCGGGCGCCCTGGCGCTGTACACCCCGGCGGGCCGGCTGGCGATCGCGGCCGGCGGCGCCCGGCTGCTGCTGCGCGGCCTGCGCCCGGGCAGCCATCCACGCGGCGGCGCCGTCCACCTGCGGCTCTGGACCGCCGAGCGGCTCTCCGAGCTCAGCGGCGCCACCGCGCTGTCCGGCGCCTGGCTGGTCCGCTACGCCCGGGCGCTGGGTGCCAAGGTCGGGCCCGAGGTCGACCTGCACTCGCTGCCGCCGGTCACCGGGATGCTGAAGCTGGGCCGGGGCTGCGCCGTCGAGGCCGAGGTGGACCTGTGCGGCTACTGGCTGGACGGCGACCGGCTGGAGGTCGGCCAGGTCAAGGTCGGCTCCGGCGCCGTGGTCGGCACCCGCTCGACCCTGCTGCCCGGCGCCCGGGTCGGCAAGCGCGCCCAGGTACTGCCCGGCTCCAGCGTCACCGGGCACGTGCCGACCGGCCAGCGCTGGGGCGGCGCGCCCGCCGTCAAGCTGGGCCGCGTCGAGCGGGCGTGGCCCAAGGAGCGCCCGCCGCACCGGGTCTTCTGGGCCGCGCTCTACGGTGCCAGCGGCACGGCGCTCGGCCTGCTCCCGGTGGCGCCCGCGCTGGCCGCGCTCGCGGTCCTCGCCGGTTTCGTCCACCAGGGCGACGGCCTCGGCGCGGCGCTCGGCGGCGCGCTGCTCGGCCTGCTGCCCGCCACCCTGGCGTACGGCGCGGTGTACGCGGCGCAGCTGGTGGCCGCCGTCCGGTTGCTGAGCCGCGGTCTGGTCCCCGGGGTGCACCCGCTGCACGGCCGGGTCGGCTGGCAGGCGTGGACCGTCACCCAGCTGATGGACCGGGCCCGGGAGGTGCTCTTCCCGCTGTACGCGGGGCTGGTCACGCCGCTGTGGCTGCGGGCGCTCGGGATGAGGGTCGGCCGGGGCGCGGAGGTGTCCACAGTCCTGGCGCTGCCCAGCCTGACCACCGTCGGCGACGGCGCGTTCCTGGCCGACGACACCCTGATCGCGCCGTACGAGCTGGGCGGCGGCTGGGTGCGGCTCGGCGAGGCGAAGGTCGGCGAGCGGGCGTTCCTCGGGAACTCGGGAATGACCGCGCCGGGGCGGGCGGTGCCCAAGCGGGGCCTGGTGGGCGTGCTGTCGGCGACGCCGGAGAAGGCCAAGAAGGGCGGCTCGTACCTGGGCATGCCGCCGATGCGGCTGCCGCGCGCGGCGGACGAGGCCGACCAGGGCCTGACCTACGAGCCGCCGGCCCGGCTGCTCTGGGCGCGCGGACTGGTCGAGCTGGCCCGGCTGCTGCCGGTGCTCGCCTCGGGGGCGCTCGGCGTGCTGACCGTCGCGGTGCTGTCCCGGCTGTCCGTCTCCTGGTCGGCGGGCGTGGCCGCGCTGCTCTCGGGCCTGGTGCTGCTGGGCGCCGGCGCGGTGGCCTGCCTGGTCGCGGTGGCGGCGAAGTGGCTGCTGGTCGGCCGGTTCCGGGCGGTGGAGCACCCGCTGTGGAGCAGCTTCGTGTGGCGCAACGAGCTCGCGGACACCTTCGTCGAGGTGCTGGCGGTGCCGTGGCTGGTCGGCGCGGTGCCGGGCACGCCGGTGCTGAACCTCTGGCTGCGGGCGCTCGGCGCGCGGATCGGCCGCGGCGTCTGGTGCGAGAGCTACTGGCTGCCGGAGGCGGACCTGGTCACCCTCGGGGACGGCGTCACCGTCAACCGGGGCTGCGTGGTGCAGACGCACCTCTTCCACGACCGGATCATGCGGATGGATACTGTGGTCCTCCGCGAGGGCGCCACCCTGGGCCCGGGCGGCATCGTGCTGCCCGGCAGCACGGTGGGCGCGCGCAGCACGCTGGGCCCGGCCTCGCTGGTGATGCGCGCCGAGTCCGTCCCCGCCGACACGCGGTGGCTGGGCAACCCCATCGAGGCGTGGCAGCCCACGTCATGACCACCCGTCCCGGCCCGCAGGAAGTGCCCGCCCCCGTGAAGCCCAAGCACGTCCCGGCGACCGCCGGCGCCCCCGACCCGTACTTCCCGGCCAACGGCGACCACCGCTACCGGGTCCACCGCTACGAGCTCGTGCTGGACTACCGGCCCGGGCCGAACCGGCTGGCGGCCTCGGCCCGGCTGAGCGCCGTGGCGGACGCGGCGCTGGCCGAGTTCGCGCTGGACCTGGCCGAGTTCCGGATCGGGCGGGTGCTGGTCGACGGCAAGGCCGCCCGTTACACCCACCGCGCCGGCAAGCTGCGGATCCGTCCGGCCAGGGCACTGGCGGCGGGGGCGGCGTTCACCGTCGAGGTGCACTACACCGGCAACCCCCGTCCGGTGCGCAGCCCGTGGGGCGGCCTGGGCTGGGAGGAGCTGACCGACGGCTCGCTGGTCGCCAGCCAGCCGATCGGCGCGCCGTCCTGGTTCCCGTGCAACGACCGGCCCGCCGACAAGGCGACGTACCAGATCGCGGTCACCACGCCGTCCCCGTTCACCGTGCTGGCGAGCGGCCGGCTGCTGACCCGCACCACCCGGGCGTCCAGCACCACCTGGGTGTACGAGCAGAGCGCGCCGACCTCGCCGTACCTGGTGACGGTGTCGATCGGCCACTACCGGCCGGTGCCGCTGGCGGCCCGCCCGGCCGTGCCGCAGACCGGCTACGTGCCGGAGCGGCTGGTCCCCGCGTTCACCCGGGACTTCGGGCGGCAGCCGGAGATGATGGCGTACTTCGGCGAGGTGTTCGGGCCGTACCCGTTCGGCGAGTACGCGGTGGTCGTCGCGGACGAGGAACTGGACGTCCCCGTGGAGGCGCAGGGCGTCGCCACCTTCGGGACGAACCACCTCGGCGGCGGCTGGGAGCGCGAGCGGCTGATCGCCCACGAGCTGGCGCACCAGTGGTTCGGCAACAGCGTGACGATCGCCGACTGGCGGCACATCTGGCTGAACGAGGGCTTCGCCAAGTACGCCGAGTGGCTGTGGTCCGAGCACGCCGGCGGCCCGGCCGCGGCCACCCACGCCGCCGCCGCGCACGGCCTGCTGGCCGGGCTCCCGCAGGACCTCAGGCTCGCCGACCCGGGCCGCAGGCTGATGTTCGACGACCGGCTGTACCAGCGCGGCGGCCTCGCCGTGCACGCGCTGCGGCGGGCGCTGGGCGAGGACGCCTTCTTCGCGATGCTGCGGGACTGGACGAGCATCCACCGGCACGGCGTCGTCGGCACCGCCGACCTGCTCGCGCACGCCTCCCGGTACGCGGCCGCCCCGCTGGCCCCGGTCTTCGAGGCCTGGCTGCAGCGGCCCGAACTCCCGCCGCTGCCGGGCTGACCGGGCCGGCGGCGACATCGCGAGGCGTTCAGGGGGCGATCGCGGGGCGTTTGCGGAGATAACGGGTGGATCCTTCGGAGCGGCCTGGCTAGGTTGGGTTCGTCTGCTGCCCGTCCGTGTTGGCCGGCGGCCCTCGCCTGCGGACCTCGCCGACGGTCTCGTCGGCGGACCTCGTGGCAGACCACTCCGACGGGCCTCCCCGCCGGACCACGCCGAAGGATTCAGAGGATCAGATGACCGATCAGTCCGACGAACTGCTGCCGACCACCCGCCGCGCCCTGCTGCAGCGGATCGCCGTCGCCCAGGCCGAAGGCCGCACGCCCTCCCTGGCCGCCGGAGTGGTCCGGGACGGCCGACTGGTCTGGAGCGGCGCCCGCAGCATGATCGACGGACACGCGCCGACCCCCGACGTCCAGTACCGGATCGGCTCGCTCACCAAGACCTTCGTCGCCGTGCTCGTGCTGCGGCTGCGCGACGAGGGCCTGCTCGACCTCGCCGACCCGCTCGCCCGACACCTGCCCGGCACCCCGGCCGACGGCGCGACCGTCGCGCAACTGCTCGCCCACACCGCCGGACTCGCCGCCGAGACACCCGGGCCCTGGTGGGAACGGACCGACGGCTCCCTGCGGCCCGGACTGGACGACCTGCTGGAGCCCGGCGCCGCGATCAAGCACCCGGCCGGGCGCCTCCACCACTACTCCAACCCCGGCTACGCGCTGCTCGGCGCGCTGGTCGAGCGGCTGCGCGGCGAGCCCTGGGGCGAGGTGCTGCGGCGCGAGGTGCTGGCACCGCTCGGCATGGACCGCACCACCCTGCTGCCCGAGCACCCGCACGCCGGAGGCTTCGCCGTCCACCCGTGGGCCGACGTCATGCTGCCGGAGCCGCTCACCGACACCGGGCTGATGGGCCCGGCCGGCCAACTCTGGTCCACCGTCGCCGACCTGGCCCGCTGGGCGGCCTTCCTCTCCGCCGGGGACGACAAGGTGCTGGCCGCCGACTCGCTCGCCGAGATGCGCCGGCCCGCCACCGGCCCCGACGACACGGCCTGGACCTCCGGATACGGCCTCGGCCTGCAACTGCGCCGCCACGAAGGCCGGGTGCTGTACGGCCACACCGGCTCGATGCCCGGCTTCACCGCCGCACTGTGGGTCAGCGATGAGGACGGCCTGGCCGCGATCGCCCTGTCCAACGCCACCACCGGCGCCGGCACCACCCTGGTGGCCGCCCAGTTGATCACGCTGACCGCCGAGCACGAGCCCCGGCTGCCCGAACCCTGGCGTCCGCTGCCCGAGGTCGACGAGGAGCTGCTGGCCCTCACCGGCCCCTGGTACTGGGGCACTTCGGCGCAGGCCCTGCGGCTGCGGGCCGACCGCGGCCTCGAACTGACCTCGCTCGTCGGCGGAGCCCGCAGCTCCCGCTTCCGCGCCGAGCCGGACGGCACCTGGACGGGGCTGGACAACTACTACACGGGCGAGACCCTGCGGGTGGTCCGGGCCGCCGACGGCACCGTCAGCCACCTGGACCTCGGCTCCTTCGTCCTCACCCGCGAACCCTACGGCCCCGCGCCCGTCATCCCGGGCGACGTCGACCCGCAGGGCTGGCAGGCCCTCTAGGCCCCGCCGGGGCGCGCGCTTCTCGGAGCACGCCGGTCGCGCGCAACACCACACCCGTCCACGGGAGTTCCGGGGGAATCCCGGGGGAGGGTGGCAGGCCCGGGCGCACAGGCGCCCGGGCTGTCCACCCCCGGCGGGCGAGCGCCCGGTGCCCGGCAGATGACCGGGAGGCGACGGGTGGTCCCATTCAGCAGTTGCACATCTGCGCTCCGCCGCGCCGCAACATGGATGCCAACCGGCTCGGAGAGATATACGGGGACCGGTTCGCGTGCAGGCCCAACGCCTGCGGGCCGGGCCGGTGCCCTGGCGATCCAGGGCGCCGCCGATCGTGCTGCCCTGGAGGGTCCGCCATGACCACCGTCCCCACGTACGCTCCGACCGCAGTAGCCCCCACCCAGGACGCCCCCGCCGTCCCCGCCCCCCGCCGGCCGCAGGCCCCGGCCGCCTACACCGTCTCCCTCGCCCGCGACGCCGACGACGTGCGCGCCGCCCAGCGGCTGCGCCACCAGGTGTTCGCCGCCGAGCTCGGTGCCGTCCTGCACAGCCCGGTCGCCGGCCTCGACGTCGACCCCTTCGACGAGTTCTGCGACCACCTCCTGGTCCGCGAGGGCGAGCACGGCGCCGTCGTCGGCACCTACCGGCTGCTGCGCCCCGAGGCCGCCCGGCGGGCCGGACGGCTCTACTCCGACGGCGAGTTCGAGCTCTCCGCCCTGGCCCCGGTCCGCCCGGGCCTGGTGGAACTCGGCCGCTCCTGCATCCACCCCGACCACCGGGGCAACGGCGCCGTCATCAACCTGATGTGGGGCGGCATCGCCCGCTACCTCGCCGACACCGGCAACACCTGGGTCGGCGGCTGCTGCTCGATCCCGCTGGACGACGGCGGCGCCACCGCGGCCCGGGTCTGGGACACCGTCAGCGCCAAGTACCTGGCGCCCGAGCAGTACCGGGTCACCCCGCGCCGCCGCTGGGACGCCACCGGCGTGCCGCGCGCCGAGCGCGGCGCGCTGCCCGCCCTGCTCCGCGGCTACCTGCGGCTCGGCGCCTGGGTCTGCGGCGAGCCCGCGTACGACCCGGACTTCGACTGCGTCGACCTGTACGTGCTGCTGTCGCTGGAGCGCACCGACCCGCGCTACCTGCGGCACTTCCTGTCCGGACTGCCCGCCCGGCCCCTCGGCGCCTCATCATGAGCGTCTGGCTGCCGACGGCCCCCTGCCGGCCCGAGACCTGCCTGGCCGAGACGGCGCCCGCCGTCTCGCACCCCCGGCGGGCGCTGCGGCTGGCGGCCTGCCTGGCGGCGGTGCTGGCGGGCGTGCTGCTCAGCCTGCCGCTGCGCCTCCTCCCGCACGGCACCCGGGAGCGGCTGATCCGGCTCTGGGCGCGCGTCCTGTTGCACACCCTCGGGGTCACCGTCCACCTCGGGACGCCGGGCGGCGCGCTCGGCGGCGGGACGCTCGTGGTGGCCAACCACGTGTCCTGGCTGGACATCCCGCTGATCGCGGCGGGCCGCCCGGGCCGCTCACTGGCCAAGACCGAGGTCCGCCGGTGGCCGGTGCTCGGGCCGCTGATCGCCTGGGGCGGCACCGTGTTCCTGGACCGCGACCGGCTGCGCGCGCTGCCCGACACCGTGGCGACGGTGGCCGAGGTGCTGCGCGCCGGCCAGCCGGTGATCGTCTTCCCGGAGGGGTCCACCTGGTGCGGGCGGGAGAGCGGCCGCTTCCGGCCCGCGCTGTTCCAGGCGGCGGTGGAGGCGGGCGCCTTCGTCCAGCCGGTGACGATCCGCTACCGGCTGGCGGACGGACGGCCGACCAGCGTGCCCGCCTTCATCGGCGACGACGGACTGCTCACCTCGCTCGCCCGGGTGGTCGCGGTGCGCGGTCTGGTCGCCGACGTGACGTTCCTGCCACCGATTCCGCCGCCCGCGCCGCAGGCCACCCGGGCGGGGGCGCGCCGGGAACTGGCCCGCACGGCGCAGGCGGCGGTCGAGGGCATCCGCTGACGCGGCGTCGGCACGCGGATCGGTCAGACCGATCAGGTCGGCCGGACCCGTCAGGTCGGTCGGACCGTCCGGGCCTCGGCCAGCGGCTCCGGACCGGAGTTCGGGTCGAGGTCGGGGCCAGGGTCGGAGTCCGGGCCGGGGCCGGAGTCCGGGCCGGGGCCGGGGCCGGGGCCGGGGGCCGACGCCGAGTCGGGGGCCGACGCCGAGTCGGGGGCCGACGCCGAGTCGGGGGCCGATTCCGGGAGGCCGGTGCCGCTCTGGGCGAGCGGGCGGGCCCGGCCCAGCAGGACGGCGACCAGGACGGCGGTGACGACGAGCGCGGCCGCACCGCAGCGCGCCGCGAGGTGGAGGCCCTCGATGAAGGCGCCGTCCACCGCGTCCTGGACCGGGCCGGGCAGCACGGCGGCCGCGCCGCCACCGCCGTGCCCCGCCCCGGCGGGCGCGTCCGCGATCGGGCCGACGGCGTCCGGCGGCACGCCGAGCCGGTGCAGGGCGGCGGTCAGGCTGCCGGTCATCCGGTTGGTCAGCACGGCGCCGAGCACCGCGATCCCGAGGACGCCGCCCAGCTCGCGCAGGGTGTTGATGCTCGCCGAGGCCATCCCGGTCTGCGCCGGGGCGACCCGTTGGAGCACCGCGATCGACACCGGGGTGAAGGTCATCCCCATCCCGAGGCCCATCGCGAACAGGGTCCACAGGTACTCGACGTAGTGGGCGTGCTCGCCGTAGAGGGACAGCCCGCCGAGGCCCGCCGCGCACAGCACGAGACCGAGCACCAACGGCAGCCGGGGCCCGTACCGCGAGGTCAGCCGGCCGGAGAGCGGGGCGGCGACGACGATCATCCCGGTCATCGGCAGCCCGGCGTAGCCGGCGTCGGACGGGGACCAGCCGAGCGGGCCCTGCATCAGCAGCGGCAGGAAGAAGAGCGCGCCGAAGATCCCGAAGCTGACCATGAAGCCGCTGAGCAGCGCGCCGCCGAGGGCGCCGTCGCGGAACAGCCGCAGCTCCAGCATCGGTTCGGCGAGGCGCAGTTCGAGCACCAGGAAGGCGGCCAGCAGCACGAGCGCCGCAGCGCCGCAGAGGAGCACCCGGGTGTCCGTCCAGCCACGGGTCGGCCCCTCGATCAGCGCGTAGACCAGCAGGCCGAGGCCTGCGGCGGAGAGGACGAGGCCGCCGAGGTCGATCCGCCGGGCACGCGGGGGGATGTCCGGGAGCACGCGGGCGGCGAGCACCAGTCCGGCCACGCCGATCGGCACGTTGATCCAGAACACGCTGGCCCACCCGAGGTGCTCGACCATCGGCCCGCCGACCACCGGGCCGATCGACAGACCCAACGCGGAGACCCCGGACCAGAGGCCGATCGCCCTGGCGCGCTCGCGCTCGTCGGTGAAGACGTGGCGCAGCAGGGCGAGGCTGCCCGGGGTGAGCAGTGCGGCCCCGACGCCTTGCAGCATCCGGGCGCCGACCAGCAGGCCGATCGTTCCGGCGAGCGCGGCGAGCGCGGAGCCGACCGTGAACAGCGCGAGGCCGAACCGGAACATCCGGGTGCGGCCGTGCCGGTCGCCGAGCGCGCCGCCGGTCAGCACGAACCCGGCGTAGACGAGGCTGTATCCCTCGACGACCCATTGCAGGCCGCTGATCCCGGCGTCCAGGTCCTGGCCGATGCGGGGCAGGGCGTTGTTGACGATGACGTTGTCCAGCATGGACATGAACATGGTGACGCAGAGCGTCAGTAGCGCGAGCCGTTTGCGCCGGGCGCTCGACTCCTGCATGGGAACCCTCCCGATTCCTGGCCCCTAACAGCGTTAGGGAGTGGTGCGGCACGCACAGAGTGCCCCTAACGGTGTTAGATTGCAAGCGGGATCTCGCGACGGCACTCGCCACGGACAGTCGCCACGAGACTCGCGACCGGATGAGACCGCTGGAGGCGTCCGCACAGCCATGCCGGAGAACGACGACACGACACCGCCGCTGACCAGGGACGCGCTGACCCAGGCCGCGCTGCGGGTACTGGAACGGGACGGCCTCGACGGGCTGTCGATGCGCAAGGTCGCCGCCGAGGTCGGCGTCAAGGCGGCCTCGCTGTACTGGCACGTCCGCAACAAGCAGGAACTGCTCGACCTGCTCACCGACGCGGTGATGGCCTCGGCCGAACCCCCGCCGCGCGAGGGCGGGTGGCGCGAGCAGTTCCACGCCTACTGCTGGCGCTACCGCCGACTGCTGCTCGACAAGCGCGACGCCGCCAAGGTCGTCTCGGGCCGCCTCTCCCCCGGCCCCCACCTGCTCGGCCTGATGGAGGACCAGCTCGACCGGCTCCGCGCGGCCGGCTTCTCCGACGCCGACGCCGCCATGGCCACCTACCTGCTGGGCGCATTCGTCCAGGGGTTCGTCCTCCAGGAACAGTCCCCGATCTCGGCCGCCGAAGTCCTCGGCACCAGTCGCCGGGACATCGCCGACGCCACCGGAGACCGCTTCCGCGCCCTGCCCGCCGACACCTTCCCCAACCTCGTCGCCCTGGCCGACGACCTCACCGAACCCGACATGGACACCCGCTTCGAGTTCTGCGTGCAACGCGTCCTCGACGGGCTCGCGACCCTGCTGCCCGCCGAACGGCACTGACCCCACCACGGCGGGCCCGGCCGGCCGGGCCCCCGCCCGGGCCCGCCGAAAATCCGCGGCCCGGCCTGCGAGCGCCCGCTAGGGTCTGTCCGGCCGCACGTCCACGGAGGAGTTCCGCGATGCCCGAGCTGCACCCCCACTACGAGCCCTACACACAAGGCCTGCTGGACGTCGGAGACGGTCAGCGGATGCACTGGAACGCCTCCGGCAACCCGGCTGGCAAACCCGCCGCGATCGTGCACGGCGGGCCCGGATCCGGCCACCGGCCGGGCACCCGGCGGTACTTCGACCCCGAGCGGTACCACGTGGTCCAGTTCGACCAGCGCGGCTGCGGACAGAGCCTGCCGCACGCCGCCGACCCGACGACCGGGCTGGAGCACAACACCACCGAGCGGCTGATCGCGGACATGGAGCGGCTGCGCGAACACCTCGGCATCGAGAAGTGGTTGCTGTACGGCGGCTCCTGGGGCTCGACGCTGATCCTCGCCTATGCCCAGGCCCACCCCGAGCGGGTCTCCGAGATCGTGCTCTGCGGCGTCACCACGACCCGCCCCGAGGAGACCGACTGGCTCTACCGGGGCGTCGCCCGCTTCCTGCCCGGCCCGTGGGAGGAGTTCCGGAACTTCCTGCCGGCCGCCGACCGCGACGGTGACCTGGTGGCCGCCTACAGCCGGCTGCTCAACAACCAGGACGAGACCGTCCGGCGGGCCGCCGCGAACGCCTGGGCCACCTGGGAGGACGCCGTCATCGCGCACGAGGCGCTGGGCAAGCCGAACGCCTACAGCGACCGCCCCACCGACGCGCTGATGGCGTTCACCCGGATCACCGCGCACTACTTCGCGCACCACGCGTTCCTGGCCGACGGCCAACTGCTGCGCGACGCCGGACGGCTGACCGGCATCCCAGGCGAACTGATCCACGGCCGCCTCGACCTCGGCTCGCCACTCGACACCGCGTGGCGGCTGGTCCAGGCCTGGCCGGAGGCCCGACTGACCGTCATCGACGAGTCCGGGCACACCGGGAGTCCGGCGATGACCGAGGCGGTCCTCACCGCGATCGAGCGGTTCGCCTGACCGGTCCGCTCGGCCAGTCCGCCCGGCCGGTTCGGGCGGCTGGTTCGGGCGGCCGGTCCGGGCGGACGGTTCGGGCGGACGGCCGGTTCGCGCTAACGGCCTCCGCCTACGATACGAAGCATGATCGCCTATGTCCCAGCCGCCCTGTTCTTCCTGTTGTTCGGAGTCGGGGTACTACGCGACCGCCGCCAGTTCAGCAATGCCGTCCTGCTCGGCATCGCCGTCTCCCTGCTCGCCCTCGCCCTGCTCGCCGAGCTGCGCAAGGCGCCCACGCTGGTGATGGGACTGGCAGCGGTGGCGATCATCCTGCTGCCGGCCCTCGGCACGGCGGCCCTGGTCTGGTTCCTGATCGCCAACGGCCTGACCATGATCCGCAAGGAGGGCAGACGGCCCGCCAACCTGCTGTCCCTCCTCGCCGGGCTGGGCATCCTCGCCGTCATCGCGCTGCTGCTCGCGGCCCTGGCCACCCGCTCGCACCAGCTGGGCGTCCTGGCGGGCACCGCCGTCCTGGTGGTCGGCTACATCTCCTTCCTGTTCGTCTGCTTCGTCGGCTACGCGTTCCTCTACGGCCGCCACCGGCCGCGCCGGAACGTGGACTTCGTGGTCGTCCTCGGCTCCGGCCTGATCGGCGGCGAGCGCGTCCCGCCGCTGCTGGCCAGCCGGCTCGACCGGGGCCGGGAGGTGTACGACAAGCAGGCCGCGCGCGGCAACCCGCCGGTGCTGATCACCTCCGGTGGCCAGGGCCCGGACGAGAAGCTGCCGGAGTCCCACGCGATGGCCGACTACCTGACCGGGCGCGGCTTCCCGGCCGAACACATCGAGCGCGAGGACCGCTCCCGCACCACCGAGGAGAACCTGCTCTTCAGCAAGGCCATCATGGAACAGGCCAAGCCCGACTACCGCTGTGTCGTGGTCACCAACAACTTCCACGCCTTCCGGGCGGCGCTCACCGCCCGCAAGACCGGCGTCAACGGGCAGGTGTTCGGCTCGCCGACCGCCGCGTACTACTGGCCGAGCGCGACGATCCGCGAGTTCGCCGCCGTGTTCCTCTCCCACAAGCTGGTCAACTTCGGGATCTGCGGCCTCCTCGCGCTCTGCGGGCTGCTCGCGGCCCTCTGAACCGCAGCCGACCCCGGGCCCCGGCCGCCGCAGCGACCGGGGCCCGGCCGCACCTTCAGCCGAACCTCAGCCCAGACCTCCGACCAGGCCTCCGATCAATCCACCGGTCAGGCCATCAAGTCAGGCCACCGGGCGGGGCGCCAGGATCGCGCAGGTGGTGGTGGCGTGCGCGTAGAGCTTGCCGTTCTCCACCCCGACCACCCTGGCCTCGGCCGTCGCCATCGTCCGGCCCAGATGCAGCACCAGCCCCTCGCAGCGCAGCGGCCCCGAGTCGGCGAACAGCGGGCGCAGCATGTGGACGTTCAACTGCGTGGTGGTGTAGCCGATCCCGGCGGGCAGCCGGCTCAGCACGGCGCAACCGAGCGCCGAGTCGAGCAGAGTGGCGAGGTAACCGCCGTGCACGGTGTTCATCGGGTTGTAGAGGTGGTCGCCGAGTTCGCCCTCGAACACTGCCGTACCCGGCTTCACCTCGGTCAGGTGGAACCCCAGGGTGCTGCAGATCGCGGGCTCCTGAATCCGGCCCGCGAGGATCTCGTGCAGAATCTCCTCTCCGCTCAGGTGTGGGAAGGCGGAGATCGGCGGGCCCGCCGTCCAGGTGTGCGTCCGGGTCCGGGGCGCCTGGCCCTCCAGGGACTGCTGGCCCTCAAGGAGCTCCTGGCCCTCCGGGGACGTCGCGCCGCCGGGGTCTGCCTCGTTCGTCGTCATGGGATCAACCTGCCCTGTTCGCGCACGCCCCTCAAGTGCCTTCCGGGGTACGGCCGGCGCGCGTCCCCCTGGCATCGGACCATGGCGGTCCACGCCATGGCGGCGCGGTGGACCTCGGGTGGCCGTCACATGGCACCGGGGCGCAGGGCGCGCCACGCTGCACGGCATCCGCCCCCACTCCTCCCCCACCCAGGAGCCCTCATGTCTCTCCGTCCTGCCGCCGCCGCGTTGCTGACGGCCGCCGCACTCGCGATCGGCACCACCGCACCCGCCCCGGCTGCGGCCGACACCGTGAGCGGGACCTTCCAGCAGGTCACCGGATTCGGCGCCAATCCGGGAAACCTGGCGATGTACTCCTACACCCCCACCGGACTGCCGAGTGGCGCGCCGCTGGTGGTCGCGCTGCACGGCTGTCTGCAGACCGCCAACGACTACTACCGCAACTCCGGTTGGACGACCTTCGCCGACCGGTACGGCTTCGCGGTCGTCTTCCCGCAGACCAGCAGTGCCAACAACAGCCTCTCCTGCTTCAGCTGGTTCGACGCGACCAAGGACGCCCGGGGCGCCGGCGAGGCCGAGTCGGTGATCGAGATGGTCACCAAGGCCAAGGCCCTGTACGGCTCGGACGACCGGCGGGTGTTCGTCACCGGGCTGTCGGCCGGCGGCGGGATGGCCTCCGACCTGCTGGCCGACTACCCGGACGTGTTCGCCGGCGGGGCGATCGACTCCGGCCTCCCGGCCCAGTGCGCGACCACCCAGGGCGCCGCCTCCGGCTGCCAGAACTCCGACCAGGGGCTCACCCCAGCCCAGTGGGGCGACAAGGTCCGGGCCGCGTACCCGGGCTACGCCGGTCCTTGGCCCCGGGTGGCGATCTGGCAGGGCGGCGCGGACACCGTGGTCAGGCCGGTGAACGCGACGGAACTGCGCGACCAGTGGACCAACGTCCAGGGTGTCGGCCAGAGCCCGACCGGCACCCGGAGCCTGCCGGGCGGCACCACCGAGGAGGTCTACGCCGACGCGGGCGGGCGGCCCGCCGTGGCGCTGTTCACCATCGCCGGGATGGGCCACGGGCTGGCCGTCAACCCCGGCTCCGCAGCCGACCGGTGCGGGGCCACCGGCAGCTACTTCCTCAACACGATCTGCTCCAGCTACTACACCGCGCAGTTCTGGGGCCTCGACGGCGGCACGGGGCCCACCAACCCCGGCCTGCCCGCCCCGACCGGGCTGACCGCGACCCCGGCGGGCCAGGGCTCGATCGCCCTCGCCTGGCAGGCCGTCAGCGGGGCCGCCTCCTACCAGGTCTACCGGGAGGGCGCGATGGCGGGCAGTGCCACCGGCCCGTCCTTCACCGACACCGGGCTCGCCCCCGGCACGTCGTACGGCTACACCGTGGCGGCGGTCGACCCGTCGGGGGCCGTGGGCACCCGATCGGCGGCGGTGACGGCGACCACCGGCGGCGGCGCCGCGCAGTGCTTCACCGACAGCAACTACAACCAGGTCCGGGCCGGGCGGGCCACCCAGAGCGGCGGCCTGACCTACGCACTCGGCTCGGGCCAGAGCATGGGCCTCTGGAACACCTTCGTGACGCACACCCTGAAGCAGACCGGCCCGGGCTACTTCGTGCTCGCCGACGGCCAGTGCTGAGCGGGCGAAACCCGACCTCCGGCTCATCCGTCCCCCTCTCCTTGGCGCAGCCCCGCCCCTCCTGAGCGCAGCCCGGCGAACAGGTCGGTCTCGGGCCCCTCCTCCTCGCTCTCGCCCTCGCCCGACACCAGGCTCCGGGCGAGGTGGTAGTCCTCCGTCGGCCAGACCTCGCGCTCGATGTCCCGCGGGTGGGCCATGAACGCGACCCCGGGCTCGATCTGGGTGGCGTGCGCCAGCAGTGCCGCGTCCCGTACGGCGAACTGCTCGGCGCACGCGATCCGGGTGGTGGTGGCGAGGGCGGGCGGGGTGTCCGGCCAGTCCGCGAGCAGTGCGCCCATGCCCGAGGGAACACCCCGCTCCGTCATCGCGTCGTGCAGGGTCTGGAACCAGGCTCTGGAGAGCGCCAGGTGGTAGTAGAGCTTCGCCGCCTGCCAGGGCTCCCCCGCCTCGGGGTGGCGGCCCGGGTCGGCGGCGGCCTCGAAGGCCTCGACCGTGACCTGGTGGGTCATCACGTGGTCGGGGTGCGGATACCCCCCGGTCTCGTCGTAGGTGACCACCACGTGCGGACGGAACTCCCGGATCAGGGCGACCAGCGGCGCCGCGGCGGCCGCCACGGGCTGGTCGGCGAAGCAGCCCGCCGGCAGCGGTTCGCCCGGGCCCGGCATGCCCGAGTCCACGAAGCCGAGGAACTGCTGGCGCACGCCGAGGACGCCCCGGGCGACCGTCATCTCCTCGCTCCGGATCCGGGCGAGGTCCGCCCGGACCTCGGGGCGGTCCATGGCCGGGTTGAGCACCGAGCCGCGCTCGCCGCCGGTACAGGTCGCGACCAGGACGTCCACCCCCTCGGCCGCGTACCGCGCGAGGGTGGCAGCGCCCTTGCTGGACTCGTCGTCGGGGTGGGCGTGGACGCTGAGCAGGCGGAGCCGCCCGGTGTGCTGGGTGAACATGGCGCCTCCGTACGTGGCCGATGTGGTCATGCGCCCTCCCCGGGTCGTCCGTCCGGCGGCCACTCCGACCGCCCGGAAGGAACTTAGGACGAACCCAGCGATTAGGTCAAGCCTAATTTCTGGGTCCGACCCAGCCAACTGCGCTACGCTGCCCCCATGACGGAACCCACGACGGAACCCACGACGGAAACCGTGACGGAACCCACGATGGGCACGACGGGGCCCACGACGGGGCCCGGGGCCACCCCGACCCTGCGCGAGCTCAACAAGCGCCGCACCCGCGAGGCGATCTCGCACGCCGCGACCAGGCTCTTCATCGACCAGGGCTTCGACCGCACCACCATCGCCGAGGTCGCGACGGCCGCCGGCGTCGCCAAGATGACCGTCACCAACCACTTCCCGCGCAAGGAGGACCTCCTCCTCGACCTGCACGAGGAGATCGTCGGCCGGCTCGCCCGGGCGGTCGCCGAGCGTGCGCCCGGCGAGTCCGCCCTCGCCGCGCTGCGCCGCGACTGCCTGGCCGGCCTCGACCGGCACGACCCGCGGCTCGGCTTCTCCGGCCCGGCGTTCGCCCGCACCGTTTCCGACAGCCCCGCCCTGGTCGCCCGGCTGCGCGAACTGCACGAGCAGAGCGAGGCCGCCCTGGCCGAGGCCCTGGCCGGGGCCACCCGCCCCACGACGACAACCGGCACTCCGTCCGGCGCATCGCCCGACACACCGGTCAGCACACCGGTCGGCCCACCGGTCGACTTCGAGAGCCGGGTGGCCGCCGGGCTCCTCGCCGCCGTCGACCGCACGGTGTTCACCGAAGTGTTCCGCCGGCTGCTGGCCGGCGACGAGGCCGCCGCCATCACGGCGGCGGTGCGCCCCTCGGCCGTCCGGGCCTTCGACCGATTGGAGGGCGCCCTGGGCACCTTCGCCGTCCGGCCGGGCTCCTGACCTGCGGCGCGAGGTGCCCGCCCATGGACAGCCCTTGACGAAAGGTTGACCTGCTCACGGCAGAAGGTTGACGACCGCCGCCCCTATCGTCGGCCCATGCCCTCACAGCCCATCAGGCCCACCACCCTGCCGGTCCTGCCCTACCGCAAGCCCACCCGAGGCCGGGACTACTGGGTCCTGGACAACGTCCTCACCGACCCGGACGCCGTCCGCGAGCGCTGTCTGGCCCGCGGCGACTGGACCGAAGGCTACCCGTACCGCCCCGAGACCTGGCCCGGCCTGCGCACCATGCCCGGCCTGGAGCCCGACGAGCTGGCCCGGGTGGAGGCCCTGGTCCGCAAGGCCACCGGCGCTTCCCGGCTCTGGGTGCAGAGCACCCCGGGCGGCGGCACGCTCAACCACAACTGCGTCCAGGTCGTCGGCGCCGGGGAGTCGGAGTCCCGCCCGCACACCGACTCCCGCGCGCTCTGCCGCTACGCCGCCGTGCTCTACCTCAGCCCGGGCGCGCCGAAGGACGCCGGCACCAGCTTCTTCCGCCAGCAGTTCCCCGGCGGACGCCTCGGCGGGAACCTCGTCAACGCGCCGCACAACAATCTGGTCGAGGCGCTCGGCACCCGCCACGTGCCCGCCGACCACTTCACCGAGGACGTCCGCGTCCCCAACCGCTACAACCAACTGCTCCTCTACCACGCCAACCTCATGCACAGCGCGACCTCCTACTACGGCACCGAGCTGCCGGAGCGTCGGATGACGGCCGTCTTCTTCTGGATGGCCTGACGGGCCCGCAGCACGCCCTGCCGCCGACGCGGACGCCGAACGCGCTCGCCGGAACCTCCGAGGACTCACCGCCCCCTTGACCCGGCCCCGCCCGCACCCCTGAGAGTGGCAGGTGCGGGCCGCGCCACGGCGGCCGCAGCGAAGAGGGGACCACCCGTGAACGCACCCTGCCTCATCCTCGACATCGGTGGCGTCCTGGAGTACACCCCGAGGACGGGCTGGCCGGAGCGCTGGGAGCGCCGGTTGGAGCTGCCGCCGCACGCGATCGACGAGCGGCTGCGGGACGTCTGGCGGGCCGGCGCGATCGGCGGCATCACCGAGCCGGAGGTGCGCGAGCAGGTGGCCGCCCGGCTGCACCTGGGCCCGGCCCAGGTCGAGGCCTTCATGGCCGACCTCTGGGAGGAGTACCTGGGCACGCCGAACGAGGAGCTCATCGCCCACGTGCGCGGACTGCGCGGGCGGGCCCGGCTCGGCATCCTCAGCAACAGTTTCGTCGGCGCCCGCGAACGCGAGGTCCCGCTCTACCGGTTCGACGAGCTGGTGGAGCACATCGTCTACTCGCACGAGATCGGGACCGGCAAGCCCGACCCGCGTGCCTACGAGATCACCTGCGCCGCCCTGGGCGTCAGCCCGGTCGACTGCCTCTTCGTCGACGACCACGCGCCCAACGTCGAAGCCGCCCGGGCGGTGGGCATGCAGGCCCATCTGTTCGAGGACAACGCACCCGCCATCGCCCGCATCGCCCGTCACCTCGGCGACGGCGACGCCCGTTGACGGGCTGGGCACTCCGCACGAGGAAGGCATCACGGGCACACCGGTCGCTCCCACCGCGGCTTTCCCGGCGTCCGCCATGGCGCCGCCACGACCGAGGACCCGGAGACCACCGCCACGCGCGGCCCCGCGCCGATTGGCGACCGCCATGTCCGGGGACGCTGGCCGCATGGACCAGGACGCCCTACCGCCGACCGAGACGATCCGCCCCGACTGGGCCGGGATCGACCAGCTGCCGACCACAGACCTGCTCCGCCTGATGAACGCCGAGGACCGCACCGTCCCCGCCGCGGTGGCCGGGGAGCTGGTCCGGATCGCCGCCGCGGTGGACGCCACGGCGGCACGGATGGCGGCCGGTGGGCGGCTGGTCTACGCCGGGGCGGGGTCCGCCGGGCGGCTCGGAGTGCTGGACGCCGCCGAGTGCCCGCCGACCTTCGGCACCGATCCGGGCCTGGTGGTGGGCCTGATCGCGGGGGGCGGGACCGCCGTGACCGGGGCCGTCGAGGGCGCCGAGGACCGCCCGGAGCTGGCGGCGGCCGAGTTGGCCGCGCTCCGGCTCACCCCGGCCGACACCGTGCTGGGCGTCTCCGCCTCCGGCCGCACGCCGTACACGGTGGCGGCCGTCCGGACCGCACGGGCGGCCGGGGCGCTGACGGTCGCACTGGCGTGCAACCGGGGCTCGGCACTGGTGGCGGCGGCCGAGCTGGGGATCGAGGTGGAGGTCGGCCCGGAGGTGCTGGCTGGCTCGACCAGACTGAAGGCGGGAACGGCACAGAAGCTGGTGCTCAACATGCTGTCGACGGCCGTCATGGTCCGGCTCGGCCGGACGTACGGCAATCTGATGGTCGACGTCCGGGCCACCAACGCCAAGCTCCGCGCACGGGCCCACCGGATCGTCACGGAGGCCACCGGCGCCGACGAGGCTGCGGTCCGCCACGCGCTCGCCGCCACCGGAGGCCGGGCCAAGGACGCGATCCTGGTCCTGCTCGCGGACGTGGACGCGCCGACCGCCGCCCGGCAGCTCGCCGCCTCCGGCGGGCGGCTGCGCGAGGCGCTGCACCCCCACCGTTAGGCACTGTCCGACCGATCACGGCCGGTCACGCGGGCCCGTCCGTCCCGAGCGCCTCGCGCGCGATCTCGGCCCGGAAGCCCTCGATCAGGACGCGCAGCCCGTACTCGAAGTCGGCGTCGTGGTCGGTCATGCGCAGCACGTCGGCCGCCTCCCGCAGCAACGGGAGGTCGCGCAGGACCTCGTCCGGGAAGGGCGGCCGGGCGCGGTCGGCGGCGTCCTGTCGCCAGGCCTGCTCCTCGGTGACCCAGCCCATGATGTAGCGGTCGATGGTGAGCAGCAGCCGCAGCGCGGTGCGGGGCCGCAGGCCGGCCTGCCGGAGGGCGTCCAACTGGGCTTCGACGGCGGGCAGTTCGTCTTCGGTGGGCAGCGTTCCGGCGTGCACCCGGGCGCCGTCGCGGTAGGCGAGCAGGGCGTGGCGCTTGGCGCGGGCGTCGGCGGCCAGCCAGTCCGGCCAGTGCTCCGGATCCGGGCTGCGGTCGGCCGGGAGGGCCTCGGCGAGCATCGCCTCGGCCATCAGGTCGAGCAGTTCCCGCTTGTTCTTGAAGTGCCAGTACAGCGCGGGTGACTGGACGCCGAGTTCGCGGGCCAGCCGCCGGGTGGTCAGGCCGTCGATGCCTTCCTCGTCGAGTACGCGCAGCGCGGTGCGCACCACCTCGTCGCGCTGCAGTGCCACCGCCGACCACCTCTCCGTTATCCGCTTGCCCACTCCACCTTATCGCCGATAAGTTCCGAGCTGGAATTTATCAGCGATAAGGAGAGCCGTCGTGATCGACGGCCCGAAGGGACCACCACCCCATGACCCCAGGAACGGACCGTCCCAGGTCCCGACTGCTGCCGAACACCGCGCCCTGGCGGTCCTCCCGCGACTTCCGCCTCACCTGGACGGCCGGTACCGTCACCCTGCTCGGCTCCGTCCTCACCATGACGGCGATCCCGCTCCAGATCGCCGACCTCACCGGTTCACCGCTGGCCGTGGGCGCGGTCGGCGCCGTCGAACTCCTGCCGACCATCGTGTTCGGCCTCTACGGCGGCGTCCTCGCCGACCGTGCCGACCGCCGCACCGTCGCCCTGGTCACCGAACTCGCACTCGCCGCACTGAGCGCCCTGTTGCTCGCCAACGCGCTGCTCGACACCCCCGCGCTCTGGCCGCTGTACGCGGCCGCCGGACTGGCAGCGGCACTGCAGGGCCTTCAGCAGCCCTCGGCGGAGGCGATGATCCCCCGGCTGGTGCCGCCCGACCAGCTGGTGGCGGCGGGCAACCTGCTCTCGCTGCGCTGGAGCATCGCCGGCCTGGCCGGCCCGGCCACCGCCGGGCTGCTGATCGCCACGGCCGGCGTCCCGGCCGCCTACCTGGTCGACCTCGGCACCTTCCTGGTCTCGATCGCCCTGCTGGCCCGGGTCCGGCCCGTCCCCTCGCAGCGGGACGCCGAGGCACCGCGGCTGCGGGAATTCGTCGACGGCGCCCGGTACGCGGCCCGCCGCCCCGACCTGCTGGGCACCTACCTCGCGGATCTCGCGGCCACCGTCTGCGCCCTGCCGACCGCGCTGTTCCCCTTCCTCGCCCAGGAGTTGGACGCGGTGTGGGCGCTCGGCCTGCTCTACTCGGCCGCTGCGGCGGGCGGCCTGCTCGCGGCCGCCACCGGCGGCTGGACCGAGCGGGTCCACCGGCACGGCCGGCTGGTGCTGCTCTGCGCCGCCTTCGTCGGCGCGGCGACGGCCGCGGCCTCGATCGCCCCCGGCCTGTGGGCCGTCCTGCTCTGCCTGCTCGTCGCGGGCGGCGCCAACCAGATCGGCGACACCTTCCGCAGCGCGATCTGGAACCAGTCCATTCCGGACGAACTGCGGGGCCGCGCCGCCGGCCTGGAGATGCTGATCGGCTCCGCCGGCCCCGCCCTCGGGGACCTGCGGGCCGGCGGCCTCGCCGCCCGGCAGGGCATCCGCGTCGCGCTGCGCACCGGCGGTCTGCTCTGCCTGGCCGGCACCGCCGCCCTGTCGGCCGCGCTGCCCGCGCTCTGGCGCTACGACCAGCGCGACCAGCTGAACACCCGCGACCAACCCGACCGACACCACCAGCCCGTCCGGCCCGACCAACAACCCACGCCATGACCGCCCACCTCGACAGCGGCGGACCGGGGCGCCGCCCCTCAGTCCCGGGCGGGCACCGTGGCGTGCCGGGCGATCAACGCGCCGAGCCGGCCCGGGTCGCCGGTGCCGCGCTTGGGCAGCAGGGTCAGCACGTGCGTCTGCTCACCCCCGCCCAGCAGGACGAAGAGTCCGGGCGTCTCCAGGTAGTGCGGAAGCTCCCACCAGGCGATTTCGGTGCTGGACACCGCGTTGGTGACGGTCACCCCGGCCTCGCCGAGGACGATCCGGAACTCGCCCTTGTCCGCCGCCATCTGCCGCACCTGACGCAGTTGCAGCCAGGGCGGTCCGACCACCAGCAGCAGCGCGACCGCGAGCATCACCAGGGCCGGCGGGCCCACCGTCCGGTCGGCGACCGAAGTCAGCACTGCGCCGGACGCGGCGCAGGAGGCGATCAGGTACCTCGACCGCTGGGCCCGCCGACCCGCCGCCGTGCCCCGGGCCCGGGCCGCGAAGGCCGCCCGGAAGTCCGCGGTCGTCGGCGTGTAGCGGACCTCGACCGACTCCTCCACCTGCTTGCCAACCCCCTCCGACGCATCTGCCGCCGGATGCTAGCAAAAGCCGTGTGCACCCGATCCATCACCCTCTCCGTCTTCTCCCGGTGACGCGATTCCGCCGCTCCCGGGCGGGCATCGTTGAGCTCCCGCCGCACCCGGCGGTTGGCTCACCACGAACCGACCTCCGGGGAGTTCGACGCGGCCGGCCGCACCCAGGGGAGGGCCGGATGACCCGCACACGTTCCGCACCACCCCTACTACGCGCGGCCGGCGCGCTGGCCGCCGTCACGGTGGCGAAGCCCGCCCAGGCGGACGCGCCGCGCAACCGCACCGAACGGGTGTCCGCCGGGCTCGGCCGGACGCAGCCCGACGGCGCCTCGTACGCCGCCGGTCCGAGCGCCGACGGCCGCTTCGCCGTCTTCACCTCGAAGGCCGCCAACCTGGTTCCCGGCGACACCAACGGCAAGTCGGACGTCCTCGTCCGGAATCAGTGGACCGGCCGCACCGAGCGGGTCAGCGTGGCGACGGACGGCTCGCAGGCCGCCGGCGCCTCGGAGCGGCCGTTCGTCGACGCCCTCGGCACCACGGTGCTGTTCACCTCCGAGGACGGCACACTCGTCCCGGGCGACACCAACCAGGCCCCTGACGTCTTCCTCCGCCGACTGCCGCTGCTCTGACCCGGAGCCGACCGGGCCCGGCCGTGCTCAACGCGACGACAGCAGGTACCCCGTGCGCCCCTCAGCGCGTTTGCGCCCGCACGCCCCTCAGAGCGTGAGCGCCCGCGCCGACGCCCGGATCGGCGCCGGGAGTTCGGTGCCGCCGCGCAGATGGCGGTCCACCGCCGCGGCCGCCGCCCGCCCCTCGGCGATCGCCCACACGATCAGTGACTGCCCGCGCCCGGCGTCCCCGGCGACGAAGACGCCCGGCGCGCCGGTGGCGAAGTCGTCGTCCCGGGCCAGGGCGCCGTCCGGGCCGGTGGTGAGGCCGAGTTGGGCGATCAGCCCCTGGTCCGGCTCCGGGCCGCTGAAGCCCAGCGCGAGCAGCACCAGCTCCGCCGGGATGCTCCGCTCGGTGCCGGTCCGGGGGCTGCGGTCGGCCGGTTCGGCCTCGGCGAAGCGGACGGCGGCCAGCCGGCCGTCCGGTCCGGCCTCGAAGCCGACCGTGGTCGCCGCGAACACCCGGGGACCGGCCGCCGCGGCCCCCGACTCCTCGTGCGAGGTGGTCTCCCGGTACACCTTCGGGTGGACGGGCCAGGGCTGCTCCGGCGCCCGGCACACCGGCGGACACGGGTTGATGTCGAGCTGGGTGACGGAGGCCGCGCCCTGGCGCAGCGCCGTCCCCAGGCAGTCGGCCGCGGTGTCCCCGCCGCCGACGATCACCACGTGCCGACCCTCGGCGGACACCGGCGGGGCCGCGCGGTCGCCCTCGTCGACCCGGTTCGCCCAGGTCAGGTAGTCGATCGCCTGGTGCACGCCGGGCAGGGCGCACCCCGGCACCGCCAGCTCCCGGCAGGCGGTCGCACCGACCGCTACCACCAGCGCGTCGCACCCGGCCCGTAGTTCCCCGGCCGCGAGGTCCCGGCCGACGAACACCCCGGTGCGGAAGTCCGTGCCCTCGGCCCGCATCTGGTCGAGCCGCCGGTCCAGCCGGTGCTTCTCCAGCCGGAACGGCGGGATCCCGTAGCGCAGCAGCCCGCCGGGGCGGTCGGCCCGCTCGTACACCGTGGTGGCGTACCCGGCCCGGGTCAGCTGTTGCGCGGCGGCCAGGCCCGCCGGGCCCGAGCCGACCACGGCCACCCGCCACCCGGCGCCCCGCTCGGGCGGCTGCGGCAGGTCCCAGCCCTCTTCCCAGGCCCGGTCGGTGATCGCCAGCTCGACGTTCTTGATCGCCACCGCCGCGCCGTCGATCGCCAGCACGCACGCGCTCTCGCAGGGTGCCGGGCAGAGCCTTCCGGTGAACTCGGGGAAGTTGTTGGTCGCCAGCAGCCGGGCGGCGGCGGCCCGCCAGTCCGCGTCCGCCACCAGCCGGTTCCACTCCGGCACCAGGTTTCCCAGCGGGCAGGCGTGGTGGCAGAACGGCAGCCCGCAGTCCATGCACCGGCCCGCCTGCCCGCCCACCACCGGCAGCGGCGTCCGCGGCCGGTACACCTCCCGGGAGTCCCCCAGTCGCTGCTGTGCGTCCCGCCGCTCGCGCTCGGCGCGCGGGGTGGTGAGGAAGGCCATCCGGTCTGCCATCGCGGCCTCCGGCGGGGTGTGCCGACAAGGACCCGGCGGCGCCCCCGGCGGACACGCCACCGTGTGGCCACCGTACGCCCCTCCCCGGCGCTGCGAAAGCCGCGGCCGGCACGGCCACCGGCCGGGCCCGGACCCGCCGGACGCCGCCCTCGCCCAGACCCTTCCCCCAGACCCGTCACGCGCCGCCGCCCGGACCCGCCGGACGCCGCCGTGGGCGCGCCGGGGAGAATCGGGGCCATGACCCACACCGTGCTGATCGCCGAGGACGACCGGGCCATCCGCGACTCCCTCACCCGCGCCCTCCAGCTGGAGGGCTACCGGGTGAGCACCGCCGCGGACGGCGCGCAGACCCTGGCCGCCCTCACGGAGCAGCGCCCGGACCTGCTGGTGCTGGACGTGATGATGCCCGGCCCGGACGGCCTGGAGGTCTGCCGCCGCCTGCGCGCCGACGGCGACCGCATCCCGGTCCTGATGCTCACCGCCCGGGTCGAGGTCCCGGACCGGATCGCCGGGCTCGACGCCGGGGCCGACGACTACCTGGTCAAGCCCTTCGACGTGGACGAGCTGTTCGCCCGCCTGCGCGCCCTGCTGCGCCGCAACGCGCCCGAACCCGCCGGGGGCGTCCTCGCGGTGGCCGACCTGCGGGTCGAGCCGCACGCCCGGCGGGCCTGGCGGGCCGGGCAGGAACTGGAGCTATCCCGGACCGAGTTCGACCTGCTGGAGCTGCTGACCCGGCACGCGGGCTCGGTGCTCGACCAGGCCACGGTGTACGAGCGGATCTGGGGCTACGACTTCGGCCCCGGCTCGAAGAACCTCGCGGTGTTCATCGGCTACCTGCGCCGCAAGCTGGACCGGCCCGGCCTGACACCGCTGATCCACACCGTCCGCGGCGTCGGCTACACGCTGCGCGAGTCGTGACCGGCCGGGGCCGGTCGCGGCCGCGGCCGCTGTGGCCGCGCCCGGGGCTGCGCACCACCGTCTCGCTCGCCTTCGCCGCGATGGCCGCCCTGGTCGCGGTGCTGATCGGCGCGCTCGGCTACCACTCCGCCGCCCGGCTGATCCGGGACGACGAGGGCGCCGACTTCACCGCGGCCGTCCAGGCGGTGCACCAGCAGGTCGGCCGGGAGATGCTGTTCCCCGGCGACTTCAACGGCACGGGCGGCCTGAGCGAGGATCTGCTGCGCCCGATCCGGGTCACCTCGCAGTCCCTCGGCCCCGACGGGGAGGTGCTGCCCGGCACCGCCCGGATCGACCTCCGGCCGACCCCGGAGGACCGCTCCCTCGCCCGCTCCGACGACCCCGGCCAGACCTCGTCCGGGCTTCGGCACGTGCACGGCGACACCTACCGGGTGGCCGTGGTCTCGCTCGGCGGCGGCCGCGGCGCGGTCCAGATCGCCCAGCAACTGGGCCCCACCGAGCACCTGCTGGCGACGCTGCGGATCCGTACCGGGGTGTCGGTGGCGGTGGTCGCGGTGCTCGCGGGCGGGGCCGGCTGGCTGCTCGCCCGGCGGATCACCGGCCGGCTGGTCCGGCTCACCGACGCGGCCGAACTGGTCGCCGCCAGCGGACGGTTGGACGTTCCGGTGCCGGCCGCCGGAACGGACGAGGTCGGCCGGCTCGGCCGGGCCTTCGACCGGATGCTGGGCCGGCTCGCCACGGCCAAGGAGAACCAGCGCCGGCTCGTCCAGGACGCCGGGCACGAGCTGCGCACCCCGCTGACCAGCCTGCGCACCAACCTCTCGGTCCTGCCCAGCCTGGACCGCCTGCCGCCCGCCGAACAGGCCGCACTGATGGCCGATCTGGCCGAGGAGGCAAGGGAGTTGACGCTTCTGGTGGAGGAGCTGGTGGCACTCGCCGCGGACCGGAAGGCCGACGAGGAGCCGACCGAGCTGGTGCTGGCCGAGCTGGTGCGCGAGGCCGCCGCACAGGCCCGGCGGCGCAGCGGCCGGGAGATCACCGTGGACGCCGACGACACGGTGGTCACGGCCCGCCCGGACGCGCTGGCCCGGGCGGTGGGCAACCTGCTGGACAACGCCGCCAAGTTCGACCCGGCCGGGAAGGCCCCGATCGAGGTGGTGGTGCGCGGCCGCCGGGTCGAGGTGCGCGACGGCGGGCCGGGGATCGACGAGGCCGACCTCTCCCGGGTCTTCGACCGCTTCTACCGGGCCACCGCCGCGCGCAGCCTGCCCGGTTCGGGGCTGGGCCTGGCCATCGTGCACGAGGTGGCCGGCTCGCACGGCGGCGAGGCCTTCGCCGCCAACCGGGACGGCGGCGGCGCGGTGATCGGCTTCACCCTCGGCCCGTAGGGCGTGTCCTCGACCTCCCGTCCGCGTGGCGGCTCCGGGGCACGCGCAACGCCGCCGGGCCCCGGGCACGCGGCAGCGCCCGGGGCCCGGCGTCACGTCGGCCGCCGTGAGACCGCCCGTCAGACCGCCGTCAGACCGCAGCGAGCAGCCCGCGCCCGAGCCAGTCGGCGTTGTCCTTCACGCCCGGCAGGACGAAGAAGTACCCGCCGCCGGTCGGCGAGATGTAGTCGACCAGCGGCTCGTCGACGAGCCGGGTCTGGGTGGCCTCGAACTGCCGCACCACGTCCTGCTGGTAGCAGCAGAACACCAGGCCCATGTCCAGGTTGCCGGCCTGGTCGACGCCCCGGTCGTAGTTGAAGCCGCGGCGCAGGATGCGCGAGGTGTCGGTGTCGGCGGTGCGCGGGTTGGCGAGCCGGATGTGCGCCTTGAGCGGGATCGCCTTGCCCTCCGGGTCCTTGCCGTAGTCCGGCGCGTCGGTCTCCTGGCGGCCGTCCAGCGGCGCGCCGGTGTCGCGGCGGCGGCCGAACATCTTCTCCTGCTCGGCGAGGGTGACGCGGTCCCAGAACTCGATCAGCATCCGGATGATCCGGATCACCTGGTAGCTGCCGCCGGTCGCCCAGGCGGGCTCGCCCAGCCCGTCGGTGACCCAGATCAGCCGGTCCATCTCGCGGGCGGAGGTGGTGTCGGGGTTGACGATGCCGTCCTTGAAGCCGAGCAGGTTGCGCTGGGCGCCGTCCGGGCGGGACTCGCTCTGGAAGCCGTCGATCCGCCAGAGGATCTGCATCGCGCCGCGCGTGTGCCGGGTGATGTCGCGCAGCGCGTGCAGCACGGTGTCCTGGCGGTCGGCGCAGATCTGCAGCGAGAGGTCGCCGTGGAGTTCGGCGGCCTGGAGATTGTCGTTGGGGAAGGTCTTCATCGGGGCCAGCTTGGTCGGCTTGGCCTTGGCCAGCCCGTACCGGTCGTCGAACAGCGAGGCGCCGACGCCGACCGTGACGGTCAGGTTGTCGGTGGGCACGGTGGGGCCGAGGATGCCGCTGTCGGCGGGCGGCGCGCCGACGCCGAGGTCGGGCGGGGTGCCGCCGGCGGTGAGGAAGCGGATCCGCTCGGTCAGGGTCTTGAGGAGGTCCTCCAGGCCGTTGCGGTCCTGGGCTATCACCTGGCAGGACACGAAGGCGGCGTAGCCGGGGGCCGGGGTGGTGACGCCGGCCTGGTGGTCGCCGTGGAACGGGACGACTCCGCTCTTCGCCTGGCGGCTGTCCCCGGCTGAGGCCGGACCGGCGGCCAGGGTGAACGCCCCGCCCGCCATGACGGCCGCTCCGGCGCCGGCGCCGAGGGCGGTCCGGACGAAGCTGCGGCGGGCCGGGCCGGCCGGGCAGCCGCCCTCGGCGACGGCCGGGGCGGGCGCGGCGGCGTGCGGGAACGGGCAGGAGCCTCCGGCAGCGGTGTGGTCGGTCATCAGGCGGCCTTCCGGATCTCGAGCAGGGCGGGGATGGGGGCGAGGTCTTCGAGCAGTTGGCCGGTGGCGCCGTTGAGCTGGCGGCGGGCGTCGGCGGGGAGCTGCTCCAGTGCGGTCCAGCCCTCGGGCTTGTGGGCGGAGGCGACCAGGTCGCCGACCCGCTTCATCCCGGCGTCGACGCGGGGGAGCAACTGCGGGTCGCGCTCGTCGAGCAGCGGCTGCAGGACGGTCAGCAGTTCCCGGGTGCCGGCCAGGTTGGCCTGGGTGGTGGCCAGGTTGGTGCCGCTGCCCTGGTCGGTGTCGCCGGTGAGCTCGAACTGGAGGGTGTTCTCCAGGATCTCGTGGGCGCGCAGCGGGAGGTCTCCGGGGTCGAAGTCCTGGCCGGGGAAGTCCTGCCCGAGCTTGGCGACGTCGGCGGCCAGCTGGTCGGCGACGGGCGTCAGGTCGGCGGCGGACTGGCCGTGCCACAGGCCGTACTCCAGGCGCAGGAAACCGGTGAAGTCCTTGTCCTGGGCCTTGTCGGCGAGCCCGTCGGGCCGGCCGTCGATCTTGCCGTCGAGGTCGGCGAAGGTGCCGTAGGCGGCGCCGAGCGAGGCGTACTGGAGGTGGGCGGTGAGCCAGTCGGCCTTGGCGGTGGCGAGGTCGCCGCCGTGGACGTCGGCCTGGAGCTTCTGGGTCTGCGTCAGCAGGGTCGCGAGGCCCTTGTCGACGTAGTCCTTGTAGGCGTCGAGCGGGCCCTTGAGGTCGTCCTCGGCGACCGGCTTGACGGCCTTGACCTGGCCGCCGCCGGTGACGTGCACGGCGGCCGAGGTGACGGACGTGCCGCCGGTGGGCACACAGCGCCACGCGTAGTCGCCGGAGCCGATGGTCGCGGTCAGCGCGCGGGTGGTGCCGGGGGCCAGACCCTCGATCTCGCCGTAGACGGCGCCGCTGGCCGGGTTGACCAGGTAGACCTCGGAGACCTTGTCCCCGGTGTTGTGCATCTGGAAGACCTGCTGGCCGGGCAGCGGGGTGCTGAAGCCCTTGCCGCACTCCTGCTCGGAGACGGACACGGTGGCGGAGCTGCCCTGCTTGCCGTCGCTGACCGCGATCACGGCCCCGGCGACCACCACCGGCACCGCGACCAGCGCGGTCGGCACGGCCCAGCGCGGCCGTCCGGACCGCGCCGGCCCGGCGGCCTCGGGCGCGGCCGCCCCGGCCTTCTCGCCCTGCGTCGCCTCGCCCTGCGCCGCCTTCCCGGCGGCCGGAGCGGTCTTGCCGCCGCGGACGCCCTCGACGAACAGCGTCATCACGATGCACAGGTAGGCGAGGTAGCCGACGACCTGGAGGACCGTCATGGTGACGGTCAGGTTGAGGGTGCCCTGCACCAGCGTGGCGTACCAGGAGGAGGCGTCCAGGTGGCCGCTCAGGTCGAAGGCGTACGAGCTGCCGCCGCCGACCAGCCCGGACTCCTGCAAGTCGCGCAGGCCGTAACCGAGCACGCCCGCCGCGACCACGATCAGGCCGACGCCGGTGATGGTGAAGAACCGGGTGAGGTTCATCTTCAGCGCCCGCCGGTACAGGCCCCAGCAGAGGCCGGCCGAGAGCACCAGGCCGACGGCCGCGCCGAGCAGCGGCCCGGTGGACTCCCCGGCGGTGCGCACGTTGGTCCACAGGAAGAGCGAGGTCTCCAGCCCTTCGCGGCCGACGGCCAGGAAGCTGGTGAGCACCAGCGCGCCGGCGCCCATCGCCAGCGAGGCCTGGACCTTCTCCTTCAGCTCGGCGGAGAGGGTGCGCGCCGAGCGGCGCATCCAGAACACCATCGCGGTGACGAAGCCGACCGCGATCAGGCTCAGCACCCCGCCGAACGCCTCCTGGGCGTGGCCGGAGAGGTTGGCGGCGGTGAAGGTGAGCACCGCGCCGAAGCTGAGGCTGAGCGCGATCGCCGCCGCGACACCGGTCCACACCTGCGGCAACCGGGCCTTGTGCCCGAAGCGGACGAGCGTGGCGACCAGGATCGACACGATCAGTCCGGCTTCCAGACCCTCGCGCAGCCCGATCAGAAAGCTGGGAAACGCCTCATCCCACATGCAGCGGGCTCCTCCCCCGGTCACCCCGGGTCGTACCTGAACTCGGCGGCCCGCCGCGGGTGGCGGCGGCGCGGCACAGCCGAACGCCCCGGACACGGGGGTCCAGGGCGCTTCGACTTAGCTTAGGCAAACCTTAGAGCCGCCGTGGTCAACAGGACCCCCCGTTCAGGTAAGGGTTCGGTATGAGGGCTGCCGAGCCGGCCCGGCTCAGCCCCACCACTGCTCCGGCACCGTCTCCGGCTCCGCCGGCACCGCCACCGGTGCGGCGGCGGGCGTCACCAACAGCTCGCCGCCGGCCGTCTCGGCGACCAGGTAGCCGCACTCGCGCAGCACGACGGCGACCGCACCGCTGACCGCCTCGCGCGCCCCCCGGGAGGGCGGCCCGTCCGGCCCCTCCCCCGGCGACCAGCCGACCGCCACCCCCGGCGGCCGATGGCCGATCCGCAGCAGGGACGGGCCCGGCCGGGCGTCGATCCCGGCGCGGGCGAGGGCCGCGGTGACGTCCTCGAAGAGTTCAGGGTGATCCACCATTGGCGCAGCGTAGGCCCGGAATCGCGCGACCTCCGGACGCGGCGCGCGCCGAAACGGTTCAGCGGCACCCGGGCGCAGCACCGCCACCCGTCCGGCGGCCGATCGGACGTCAGGACCCCCCGTCCGGCCCGACACGAGCGGCCGTACGGACCGATGGACGTGCACAGTCGGCCCCCTGCCGACAGCATGACAGAGTAAGCGCTCCATCACCCTGAGCAACGGGCCAGTGGGTCACCCGCTCCGCGTGCCGGTTCAGCCGGCGGGCCCGTATCGAGAGGTCCCATGATCACAACACTTCGCCGGCCGGCGTCTTTGCCGGCGGGCCTCCAGCCCGGCACGCCGAGGACGCCGGGGAGTCCGTCGTGAGAACCGACCAGCAGTCGCAGCCGGGACCGGTGACCAGCACGCGCGCCAACCCCGCGAACAAGGCCGAGGCCCTGGCCGACTGGACCGACGGCCGGGTCGGCATCTACTCCCTGGCCAAGGCCAATCTGCGCAAGATCTTCCCGGACCACTGGTCCTTCATGCTGGGCGAGATCGCGCTCTACACCTTCGTCATCATCATCATCACCGGCGTCTGGCTGACCCTCTTCTTCAAGCCGAGCATGGGCGAGGTCATCTACGACGGCTCGTACGTCCCGCTCAAGGGCATCCAGATGTCGGAGGCCTACGCCTCGACCATCGACATCAGCTTCGAGGTCCGCGGCGGCCTGCTGATGCGCCAGGTCCACCACTGGGCGGCGATCGTGTTCGTCGCCTCGATGCTGACGCACATGATGCGCGTCTTCTTCACCGGCGCGTTCCGCAAGCCCCGCGAGATCAACTGGGTCTTCGGCGCGCTGCTGCTGTTCCTCGGCATGTTCGACGGCTTCATGGGCTACTCGCTGCCGGACGACCTGCTCTCCGGCACCGGCATCCGGTTCATGGAGGGTGCCGTCCTGGCCGTGCCGATCGTCGGCTCGTACCTGCAGTTCTTCATGTTCGGCGGCGAGTTCCCCGGCCAGGACATCGTGCCGCGGCTGTTCACCGTGCACGTCCTGCTGATCCCGGGGGTCATGGTCGGCCTGCTCGCGGCGCACCTGATCCTGGTCTTCTACCACAAGCACACCCAATTCGCCGGGCCCGGCCGGACCAACGACAACGTGGTCGGCATGCCGCTGATGCCGGTCTACATGGCCAAGGCCGGCGGCTTCTTCTTCCTGGTCTTCGGCGTGGTCGCGTTCATGTCGGCGATCGCCACCGTCAACCCGATCTGGGCGTACGGCCCCTACCGGCCCGACCAGGTGTCCACCGACGCCCAGCCGGACTGGTACATGGGCTTCTCCGAGGGTCTGGTGCGCGTGATGCCCGGCTGGGAGATCAGCGTCTGGGGCGGCCACACCCTGAACCTCGGGGTGTTCGTCCCGCTGATGGTCTTCCCGACCGTGCTGCTGATCATCTGGTGCTACCCGTTCCTGGAGGCCTGGGTCACCGGGGACCGCGGCGAGCACCACCTCGCCGACCGGCCGCGCAACGCACCGGTGCGCACGGCCTTCGGCGCGGCCTGGATCGGCCTCTACCTGATCCTGCTGGCCGGCGGCGGCAACGACCTGCTCGCCACCCACTTCCACCTGTCGATCAACGCGATCACCTACGCGGTGCGCACCGGCTTCTTCATCGTGCCGGTGGTCGTCTTCGTGGTCACCAAGCGGTGGTGCCTGGGCCTGCAGCGGCGCGACAAGGAGAAGGTGCTGCACGGCCGGGAGACCGGCGTGATCAACCGGCTCCAGCACGGCGAGTTCGTCGAGGTGCACGCCCCGCTCCCGCCGGGCCGGATGTACACCCTCACCGCGCACGAGCAGCCGCAGCCGGAGGACCTGCCGCCGGAGGTGGACGAGAACGGGGTGGTCCGCAAGGCCGGGCTGTTCGCCCGGACGAGGGCCAAGCTGTCCCGCGGCTTCTACGGCGAGGACAGCCAGATCGCCAAGCCCACCGCCGAGGAGCACCAGGAGATCAGCAGCGGCCACGGCCACCACTGATCCCCGCGCACGCCCGAGGGCCCGCTGCGCCGTCATCGGCGCGGCGGGCCCTCGGGCGTGCCGGCGGATCGGCCCGGCTCAGGCCCGCAGGGCCGCCGGGACGACGGCGAACAGCGCCGCCGCCAGGGTGACGGAGAGGCAGAGCGCGGCCCAGCGGGCGCAGATCCGGCGGCACTCGCTGCGGTAGCGGGCGGCCAGCCGGCGGCAGCGCTCGACGGCGCGGTCGACGACCTCCTCGGCGTAGCGCAGCCGGTCGGCGGCGTAGGCCTGCTCCAGGCTCTCCCGCTCCGCGGCGGGCAGCCACGGGAACTGCCCGGCGAAGGCCCGGGCGTCCCGCTCGGCCGCCGCGACCTCGGCCTCCCAGGCGAGATAACCCTCCAGCCGGGCGATCTCCGCCCGGGCGTTCACCCGGCCGCCCGCGACGGGCCTGCCCTGCCGAGGGGTCCGCGCTCCCGGCGGACGCTGTCTGCCACCCATGACCGCTCCTCATGTCCTGTCGAGGTGTGCTGTCGGGACGTCCTGTCGAACCGTCCCGCCGAACCGGCGCGGGAGACCGCTCCGCAACCAGGCCACTACTATCAGTGACCAACCGGGTGGGCAGGGCGACTCGCCGAGCCGCCGCGCGACTCCTCGCAACCCCGCCGGGGCGGATCCGCCCGGGGTGTCGGCTCCGAAAAAGTTGCGTGCCGCGCAGTCTTGCGCGGCGCGCAGGCTTCTGGGGAGAGTGGTGGTCATGACGAAGAGTCAGATCGGTCTGCGGGAACGGAAGAAGGCCGCGACCCGGGAGGCGCTGAGCTGGGCCGCACTGCGCCTGGCGGTGGAACGGGGCCTGGAGAACGTCCGGGTCGAGGACATCGCGGCCGCGGCCGGGGTGTCGCCGCGCACCTACAACAACTACTTCTCCAGCAAGGCCGAGGCCATCGTCTCCCGGCACTGCGACCGCATCCGGCTCGTCGGCGAGGCGCTGAGCGAGCGGCCCGCGGCCGAACCGCTCTGGGAGGCGCTCACCCGGGCCACCCTCGCGCCCTTCGACGGCGCGGCGGAGCAGCCGGACCCGCGGTGGACCGCCGCGGTGCGGCTACTGCTGCGCGAACCGGCCCTCCAGGCCGAGCTGGCCCGTGCCGGCGCGGACGCCGAGGCCGGGCTCACCGCGGCGGTGGCCGCCCGGACCGGGGTCGACCCCGGCGGCCTCCACCCCAGACTGGTCGCCGCCGGCGTCCTGGCCGCACTCAAGGCGGCCAGCGACGTATGGCTGCGCGCCGACCCGCCGGTACCGCTGCAAACGCTCCTGGCGGAGGCACTGCGGCAGCTGGCGGCCGGCCTCCCCGAACCGTCGTCTTCGTGAACTCACCGTCGCACAGGGGGATTTACCATGACCCACGATGTCATCATCGCCGGCGCCGGCCCGAACGGGCTGATGCTGGCCTGCGAACTGGCGCTGGCCGGAGTCCGGCCGGTGGTGCTGGACCGGCTGGCCGAACGTTCGTCGGAGCAGAAGGCGAACGGGCTGGTCGGCCAGGTGATCCGGCTGCTGGACCACCGCGGCCTGTACGAGCGGCTCGGCGGCCCGGGCGCCCCGGCCCCGGTGCCCCGCTTCGTGTTCGGCGCGTTCCCGCTGGACCTCCGGGAGCTCGACGGCAACCCGCTGTACGCCCTGCCGGTGCCGCAGCACCGGATCGAGCAGGCCCTGGCGGAGCGGGCCCGCGAACTCGGCGTGACCGTGCACCACGGCCGCGAGGTCACCGGCCTGAGCCAGGACGCGGCGGGGGTGACCGTCGAGGTCCTCGGACCGGACGGGCCGGAGCGGCTGCGCGCCCGCTACCTGGTCGGCGCCGACGGCGGCCGCAGCACCGTCCGCAAGCTGGCCGGGATCGGCTTCCCCGGGGTCACCTCGCCCGACCCCGTCGCGCGCATCGCCCACGTGCGCCCGCCCGAGGGACTGCGGGTGCTCGACACCGGCGAGGTGCTGCTGCCCGGCTGCCCGACGCCGTTCCGCCCGTTCACCCACACCCGCACCGCGCACGGCGTGTTCGTGCTCGCCCCGATGGGCCCGGAACTCGCCATGATGGCCACCATGGAGTGGGCCGGCCCGCCCGTCGACGAGACCGTGCCGGCCACGCTGGACGAACTGCGCGCCAGCGTCCGCCGGGTGACCGGCGCCGACCTGCCGCTCGCCCCGGCCGACACGCCCGGCGCGCACACCCCGCGCCGCCAGGTCGGGCACAACACCCGGCTCGCCGAGCGCTACCGCGAGGGCCGGGTGCTGCTGGTCGGCGACGCCGCGCACGTGCACGCCGCCACCGGCGGTCCGGGCCTCAACCTCGGACTCCAGGACGCCGCGAACCTCGGCTGGAAGCTGGCCGCCGACCTCCAGGGCTGGGCCCCGCCCGGCCTGCTGGACAGCTACCACCGCGAGCGGTACCCCATCGGCGAACGGGTCTTCATGCACTCGCAGGCCCAGATGGCCCTGATGTCCCCGGGCCCGGCCGTCACCGCCCTGCGCGCCCTGTTCGGCGAGCTGCTCGCGTACCAGGACAACCTCGGGCGGATCGCCGCGCTCATGGCGGGCAGCGACGTCCGGTACGACACCGACTGCCCGCACCCGCTCGCCGGCGGCTTCGCGCCGGACCTCCCGCTGACCACCGCCACCGGCCCCACCCGGCTCGCCGAACTGGCCCGCGGCGGCCGGGCCCTGCTGCTCGACCTCGCGGACGGCCCGCCACGGCTCGCCGACCTCGCGGCCGGTTGGAAGGGCCGGGTGGACGTGCTCACGGCCGACTGCCCGCAACCACCCGCCGGCGCGCTGCTGGTCCGCCCGGACGGCTACGTCGCCTGGGCCGCCGCTCCCGGGGAGGAGGATCCGGACGGGCTGCTGCGCGCGCTGCACGCCTGGTTCGGCGAACCGGACTCCGCCCACTGCTGAGCACCCGCACCCGGACGCCCCACCGGCCCCGGTCGGGGCGGCCGGGGCCGGGGGGAGAGAATGGACCGCATGTCCCGACGTCACCCCGCGCCCCGCGCCGCCTCCTCCGCGCCCCGGCTGCTGCCCTCCTCCCCCTGCCCCTGCGGCCTGCCCGCCGCCTACGGCGACTGCTGCGGGCGGCTGCACCGCGGCCAGACGGCGGCCACCACCGCCGAGTCCCTGATGCGCTCGCGGTACAGCGCCTTCGCCGCCCAGGACGAGGCCTACCTGCTGCGCACCTGGCACCCGGACACCCGGCCCGCCGAGGTGGACTTCGACCCGGCGCTGCGCTGGACTGGCCTGGAGGTGGTGGCCACCACCGAGGGCGGCGCCTTCCACGCGGAGGGCACGGTCGCCTTCCGGGCGCACTGGACCGAGGGCCGCGAGCAGGGCGTGCTCACCGAGCACAGCCGGTTCGTCCGGCACGAGGGCGCCTGGGTGTACCTCGACGCCCTCTCGCTCGGCTGACCCCCGGGGGCCCCGACGGGCGAACCCCTACAGGTAGTCGTCCAGCCGGCCGAGGGCGAAGCCCTGCGCGGTGACGTCGTTGACGACCTTGCGGAGCAGGTCCGGCATCGAGGCCTTCCAGAGGTCGGTGCCCCGGAAGTGGGTGAGGATGATGTCGCCCGAGTGGAGCTTGCGGTCGTCGTAGCGCCACTCCATGTGGTCCGGGAAGGCCTCCTCGTTCCACAGCGGCACCGCCTGGACCCCGCAGGACGCCGCCGCGCGCAGCGTGTCGTCGTTGTACTCGCCGTACGGGGGCCGGAACAGCCGGGGGCGGACGCCGATCTGCTTCTCCAGCTGGTCCTGCTGACGGCAGATCTCGTCGCGCTGGGCCTCGTAGCCGAGGACCTTCAGGTTGCGGTGGTTGATGGTGTGGTTGTTGATCTCCACCCCCTGGACGTGCAGGTCGCGGAAGTAGCCGTAGTTCTCGCGGGCCAGGTAGTCGGAAACGTAGGTGCTGAGCGGGATGCCGAGTTCGTCGGCCATCCGGGAGAACTCCGGGTCCTTCTCGGAGCCGTCGTCGACGGTGAGGAAGACCACCTTCTCGTCGGTCGGCACCCGGTAGACCACCGGCGGTCGCCCCTCCTTGAGCTTCACGCCCTGCGACTGGGCCAGCACCGGCCTGGTCGCCGGGCGTGGCGGAGCCTTCAGCGGCGGGGCCTCCAGGCCCCAGCGGTGCGCGGTCTCCAGGGCCGCCCGGGTTTCCGACTCCCGGCGCGCGACCGCCTCGGTGCCGGCCTCCTCCTCCTTGCGGGCCAGGCCCGGCAGCACCGGCAGCGCCTCGGGCGGGCGGCCGACCCCGTGTTCGACGACGGGCACGGCACCCGGCGCGGGCGGGACGACGGCCGGCCGCGCGGGGTCGGCCGGCCCCGCGCAGCCGGCGGCGACGGCGGAGAGGCAGACGGTGGCCAGCAGACTGGTCCGCACACCCGCCCGAGCACCGGCGCCGCGTCCCCGGATCCCTCTCAAACCCGCATTAATGCGATGATTTGATGATCTGTTCATAGACGCACTGCTCCCCCGCAGCGCACCCCCACCAACCCCCTCATCACCCGTGCGGGGCAACGACGCGCCGGGCTCCTTGCCCTTCCTTTGCCGAACCGGCCGGGCACCCGAGCCGACCGGGCGGCCGTGCGAAACCCGATTGCGGACCGGGCCCGCGACCACCGATCATGCGCCCATGACCGACACCGCGCCCCGCACCGCCCGCCTCTGGTCCGTCGCCACGGCGGACGTCACCGCACCCGAGGCCCTGGCCCTGCTGCGCGAGTACTACTACGACGTGGCCAACCGCTACTACCGCCTGCACCTCGGCCGCGAAGGCACCCCCGAGGAACTGGAGTCGGGGCTGGCCGGATCCCCCAGCGACGACCTCGCCGCACCGGACGGCCTCTTCCTGCTAGGCCACTACGACGGCGCGGCCCAGTCCTGCGCCGGGCTGCGCCGGCGCGACGCCGACACCGTCGAGCTGACCCGGGTGTTCGTCCGCCCCGGCCTGCGCGGCACCGGCGGCGGCGCCCGGCTGCTCGCCGCCGTCGACGAGGCCGCCCGCTCGCTCGGCGCCCGGCGGATCGTCCTCGACACCCGCCTCGACCTGGTCGAGGCCCGCGCGCTCTACACCCGCCACGGCTACCGCGAGATCCCCGCCTACAGCAGCGGCCCGTACGCCCAGATCTGGTACGGCAAGGAGCTGGCCGGCTAGAGCACGCCCTAACTCGCCTGCGCCAGGGCGGCCGTCAGCTCCGCCGTCGAGGGCGGGTTGGCGCCGGGGCGGGAGACGGTCAGCGCGGCGGCCGTCACCGCCTGGGTGAGGCAGCCGGCGAGGTCGGCGCCGGCCGCGCGGGCGTGCAGGAAAGCCGCCGTGAAGGAGTCCCCGGCGCCGACGGTGTCGGCGACCGGCACCGGAACGGCTGCGGCCCGCGCGTGCCCGCCCCCGGCGGTGAGCGCGAACGCGCCGTCGGCGCCCAGGGTCACCGCGACCACGGCCGGGCCGAGGGCGAGCCAGCTGCGCGCGACCGCCTCCGCATCCTCACCGGGGTAGAGCCAGGCCAGGTCCTCATCACTCGCCTTGACCACGTCGCTCAGCGCCACGCAGCGCTCGACCCGCCGCACGGCCCGCGCCCGCTCGCCCATCAGCGCGGGGCGCACGTTCGGGTCGTAACTGATCTGCGCCCGGCCGCGCCACCGCTCGACCAGCGCCAGCACCGCCGCCGCGCCCGGGTCGGTGACCGCCCCGATCGAGCCGAGGTGGATCGCGCCCGGCGCTTCGGCGAGTTCGGTCGGCGGCAACGTCCAGCCGATGTCGAAGGTGTAGCGCGCCCGCCCCTGCCCGTCGAGACGCACCACGGCCGAGGGGGTCCGCGCCACCCCGGCGGCCCGGACCACCACCCCCGCCGACTCCAGGTGCGCCCGGATCAGCCGGCCGTTGGCGTCCTCCCCGAGCTGGGTGAGCAGGGTGGCGGGCCGCCCCAACCGGGCCAGGCCGTAGGCGACGTTCGCGGGGCTGCCGCCGGGGTGGACGGTGTCCGGGGCGCCATCCGTGCGGACGATGTCGGCGACGCACTCGCCGATCACCAGAACGTGCGAATCGGGGCTGGTCACGGCGGCTCCTGGCATCCGGTACGCGGGCGTCGTCTCGGCCGCCAGCCTACGGGGTGCACCCGGGCATGAAGGACGGCCGCCGGACCTGGCCAGGTTCTCCGACGGCCGTGGCCTCGTCCGTCAGGGGGCGAAGCACTTCGAACGTTAGCCAGCGCGCGGCGGCCCCGCCATCGCTGTAGGCCGTCCGGGGGATGGACTCGTGTCGACAACCGTCCGGGCGGCGGCGCCTGGCGGGCGCCCCGGTCCGCTAGGGTCCGTGCCCGGTGCGTCGCGCACGTACCGCCGCCCGGCCCCGCTCCTCACCGGGGCTCCCGAAGCCACGAATCCCGCAGCCAGGCCCCCCGAGGCCACGACTCCCGAAGTGCGGTGATCACCCTGTCCAGGCCCCGTGTCGGCCTCGTCCTCCCACTCGTGCTCAGTGCGGTGCTGCTGTCCGCCGGCACCCCGGCCGCCACCGCCGCGGACGGCCTCGGCGACCCGGTCTTCCCCTCACTCGGCAACAGCGGGTACGACGCGCTCGCCTACGACCTGTCGTTCGACTACCGCGCCGATACCCGTACGGTCGACGCGACCGCGGCGATCACCGCCCGGCCGTCCCGCACCCTGGCACGCCTGGAGCTGGACGCGCTGGGCCTGACCGTGCGCGCCGTCCGGGTCGACGGGCGCCCGGCGGGATTCGCCGCCCACGACGAGAAACTGACCATCACCCCGCCCCGGCCCCTGCACCGCGGCACCACCGCGCGGCTGACCGTCGAGTACACCGCCGACCCTCGCGCCAGGCTCCCGCACACCGGCTGGGTCCCGACCCCGGACGGCTTCGCGGTGGCCGGCCAGCCGGACAGCGCGCACACCGTCTTCCCGTGCAACGACCACCCCAGCGACAAGGCCCGGTTCACCATCGCCGTCACCGCGCCCGACGGCCTGCTGGGCGTCGCCAACGGGGAGTTGACGCAGACCGAACGGCTCGGCGACGGCCGGACCACCCGGCGCTACGCCTCCCGCGAGCCGATGGCCACCGAGCTGGTGCAGGTCTCCGTCGGGAACTACACCGTCCGCGAGCGCACCGGCCCGCACGGCCTGCCGCTGCGCGACGTCGTCCCGACCGCCCGGGCCGCCGACCTCGAACCCGCCCTGGCGCTCACCGCCGACCAGCTGACCTGGGCCGAGCAGCACCTCGGGCCGTTCCCCTTCGAGACCTACGGCCTCCTGCCGGCCGACACCGACGACCCCGCCGCGTTCGGCTTCACCGGCCTGGAGACCCAGACCCTCACCCTCTACAAGCCTGACTTCCTGCGCCAGCCCGAGTCCGCGATCGGCTCGCACCAGATGCACGAGCTGGTGCACTCCTGGTTCGGCGACAGCGTCTCCCCCGCCAGTTGGGCGGACCTGTGGCTCAACGAGGGGCACGCTGACTACTACGCCCTGGTCTACCGCTACGAGCGCGGCTGGCCGGACGCCTGGGGCCACACCACCCTGGTCGACCGGATGCGGGCCCTCTACGGCCTCGGCGACCAGTGGCGGCACGACTCCGGACCGGTCGCCGCTCCCAGCGCTGCCAAGCTCTTCGACAGCCAGCGCTACACCGGCGGCGCGCTGGTGCTGTTCGCACTGCGCGAGCGGGTCGGCGCCGGGACCTTCGACCGGATCGAGCACACCTTCCTGCGCGGGCACCGGTACGGCACCGCCACCACCCGGGACTACCTGCGCACCGCCTCCGAGGTCTCCGGCCAGGACCTCTCCGGCTTCCTCACCGACTGGCTGTACGGGCTGCGCACCCCGCCGATGCCCGGCCACCCCGACTGGACGGTCACCCCGGTGACCTCGGACCCGGCGGCCGCCGCTCGCGGTGTCCCCACCGAGGCGCCGCACGGCTCCGGGACGCTCTGACCCGCCGTCACCCGGTTGGCCCGGTCCGTGGTCCGCCGCCCCCTGCGTCCCACCCGTACGCCCCTGGCGCGCCGCATCGTGCGCCCGGACGCCCCGTGAGCGCCTCTGGCCGGACGGGCCCGACGCGGCCATCGTGGTGCCCACGGCCCGCCCGCCGCCCGGCCGAGTCCCGGCCGGCTCGCGGGCCGTCCAACCTCCCCGCGCCGGCCGGCCGAAAATCCCCGTGCCCGGAAGACAACCCGAAACACCGTCCAGCACGTTCATCAGCTGTGAGTAGGACACCACGATCGCGGCCCAGCAGGCCGCCACGGCTGACAGGGACGGCACGGACACCATGGCGGGGACGGCGGGATGAGGGATGGCACACCGGACTTCGAGGAGTTCGTCTCCGCCTGCGGCCCGAAGATGCTGCGGGTGGCCTGGCTGTTGACCGGCGACCCGCACCAGGCGGAGGATCTGCTGCAGACCGCGCTCGCCAAGATCTGGCCCAAATGGGACCGGATCTCCATCGACCGGCCCGAGGCCTACCTGCGGAAGGTGCTGGTCAACTGCAACGTCTCCTGGTGGCGCCGCCGCTGGACCGGCGAACTGCCGCACGGCGAACTGCCGGAGCCGCCGCCGGCGAGCGCGGACCCGTACGAAGGGGTGGTGCTCGGAGAGGTGGTCGCCCAGGCCGTCCGTGCCCTGCCGCCGCGCCAACGGGCCGTGGTGGTGCTGCGCTTCTTCGAGGACCTCAGCGTCGAGGAGACCGCCGAGGTCCTGGGCTGCAGCACCGGCACGGTCAAGAGCCAGACGCACCGCGCGCTCGCCGCGCTGCGCGGCCGACTGCCGGCCCGGGAACTGCTGCTGGCGGGGGGACCCCGTGATCGGTACTGACCTGCTGGACCCGGACGACCCGAGGCCGGACGGCGGTGAGGGCGAGGAGCTGCGGATCCTGCTCCACCAGGCCGTACCGGAGCTCGCCACGCCCGAGGACCGGATGGAACGGGTACGCGCCCGCGCCATCGGCACCCGGCGCCGACGGCGGGCCGCCGGGCTCGGGGCCGGACTGACCGCCGGGCTGGTCGCCGCGGCGCTGGCCGCCGCGCCCGCGATCGCGCCCACGCCGGAGCGCGGGGTGGGCGCGGGACTGGGGACGGCTGCGGGACCGGGGGTGACCGGACCGGCCGAAACGGTGCCGGGCGGGGTACCGCCCACTCCGACGATCGGCCCCAGCGCGACACCGACCATGGTGCCGACGCCCGGATCGCAGGTCCGCTTCTCGTCGTACCCGAACCTGGCGCTCGACCTGCCGAGCGGCTGGTACAGCCAGAGCACCTTCAACGGCGACCCCCGGAACGGCATCGGCTACCTGGCCACCGGGCCGATCAGCCCCGCGTCCCCCTGCCGGACGGCGGGCATCGCCTGCCCGTCCGACACGCTGCTGCCCGTCGGCGGCGCCCTCCTCACCCTCCGGCTGGTGGACCAACCGGACCTGGTCGGGAAGTTCACCACCTCATTGGCCGTCACCTCCGACGTCACGCTCGACAAGGAATGCCTCACGCTCGGCGGCACCCGCGAGCTCATCGGCCATCGGGCCGTCGCCCGGACCGGCACGCTGGTGCTGATCCAGCTGACGGCCTGCCTGCGGGAGCCGTCGCACGTGACGATCCAGCAGGTGCAGCAGGTGCTGGACTCGATCCGGACCTCCGAGGGGAGCACTCCCTCCTCGACCACGACCCGCTGAGGACCGTCCGGGCCGACCTGGCCGACCTGGCCGACCTGGGTTCAGTGTCAGTGGCTCCTGCTAGCGTCCCGAGCACGATCAGAGAACGGGGGTCCTCTCATGGGTGGCGAGCGGCGACGGGTAGGTGCCGGGGGCTGCGACCGGTGGACGGCGCGGTGGTACGGCGCGGGCGGCGGGGCGGCCCTGCGCGGTGCGGACACCCGGCCGATCACCGGCGGGCTGATACCCGGGGTCGGGTCGGTCTCCTCGGGTGCCGCCGGGCGGGCGTTCCACCGGTCCTGACGCGGCCGTGACACGGCGGTGGGGGGGGGGGGGGGGGGGGGGGGGGGGGGGAGGGGGGGGGGGGAGGGGGGGGGGGGGGAGGGGGGGGGGGGGGGAAGGGGAAAGA
>NZ_JBWKEQ010000005.1:257043-262285 GCF_056435365.1 Kitasatospora sp. NPDC043949
TGAGAGCCGGGGTTGGGTCCTTCTTCTTTGGTCCCGGCGGGGCTGGCGCTCCCCGGCTCCCAACCTGTCCGCCCCCGGCGCGGACCCCCCCCCTCCCTTCCCCCCCCCCCACCGAGCGGGTCAGTACCGGGCGGGTCAGTACCGGGCGGGTCAGTACCGCAGGACGGCCGCGATGTGGCCGCGGGCGTCGAGTTCGCCGGTGGGGACGAACTGCACCTTGGCGCCGGTGTCGAGGGCGCGCTCCACGATCTCGTCGACCATGTCCTCGCGGACGTCGGGCTCACCGGCCGCCGCCGGGACGAGGTGGTTGTCGGTCACCCGGACGGGCTGCCAGTAGTCCTCCTCCACCGCGACCAGCGCGGCGCGGCCCTCGGCGACGGTCTGCCAGACCTCGTCGATGCCGGCGGCCAGGCCCTTCACGCCCTGGGCCTGGTCGAGGCGCTCGTGCAACTCGGTGACGGCCTTGCTGCCCTGCTCGGCGACCGTGGACCGGACGGCCTCGGCCACCGCGGCGGCGGCGGCGTGGCCGAGGCCGCCGTGCGAGACCTGGGCGGTGGCCCGCTTGGCAGCGGTGCCGACCTCGTCGAGCAGGGAGATCGCGGCGGCCTCGCCGAGCACGTACAGCGGGCGGTTGTCGGCCTCCAGCACGGCGGCCAGCGCGGTGTCGGCCGAACGCAGGAAGCGGCGGGTCTCCTCGTCGCGGAAGGTGCTCGGTACGTCCCCGATCCGCTCCTGGCGCTCGACGTCCCAGTCCGGCCGGACCTGGTCGAGCGGGAAGGCGGCACCCGTGTGCTCGGCCAGGTGCGCCCCGCTGCCGCTGAACAGGGCGACCCGGTCGGCGGCGACGGTCAGCACCCAGTAGGGCGCACCGGCGGTGTAGGCGGAGACCAGGTTGCGGGTCAGGAAGGTTTCGGACAGCACGACCCGGGAGGGCACCGGGCGCGGCAGGGACCACACCTGGTGCTCACCGGGGGCGGCGTAGATCACCAGGCCGTCCTCGGCGTGCACGAGGTCGACCTCGGTGAGCGCGCGGTCCAGCTGCTCGACGACGTCCAGCCGGTCGGCCCGGCTGACCGCCTCGTCGGCGTGCAGCCGGTTCTTCGCCTCGGCGACGAGGTTGCGCAGGCGGACCGGGTCCTGGGTGTTGTCGGGCTCGCTGCGGTGGGTGGGCAGCAGAACGGAGACGGCCGGGTAGCGCCGGGGGCGGCGCAGCTCGGCGAGGACGGCTGGCGTGAGCTCGGCTGCGTGCATCGGGTGCCCTTCGTGTCGCGGTGGGGGGTCCTGGTCGATGAGACCGACGTCGATGAGACCGAAAGTGTGGTGATTCAACCGATTTGCCGGAATCATTCCCGACCCCTCCCCATCCCACCGCCCTCCCACGCCTCCCGCCACCGGAAAAGGCCCGGGGCCCGACAGCCCGTCCGGGGCCCGCGGCGCCAGCGTTCGGCCGACCGGCCGTCACCGGGCTGCGGCTGTGCCGCGGCCCCGGCCGCACGGCCACGGACGAGGGAATCCGCCGCCGTCCTCGTAACCCGCCCGGCGGATCGTCGTTGGACCCGCCATGAAGAAGCGCAGCATGCTCGCCGTCGCCTCGCTCGCCGTGGGTTTCGTGGCCTCGCTCACCGCACCGAGTGCGCACGCCAGTGCCGTCGGGGGGCAGGAGGGAATGTCCGGGTCGCTGACCAGTGCGCCGGACGCGTTGCCGGGGCAGGTCGGGGACGCGGGCGGTGTGGTCGGGGAGGCGACCGGGTACGTGACGGGCTCGGCCGACGGACTGGTCGGGGTCACCCCCGCCTAGCTCGCAGCAGCGCGACAACGTGTCGGTACGACGGTGCTGCGGTGCGGTGTCAGGACAGCGGGGCGCCGAGGTCCTGGGTCCAGTAGGCGCCGGCGGGGCCGGTGGCCAGACCGACGCCGACGTCCTTGAAGCCGCAGTCCAGCATGTTGGTCTGGTGGATGCCGCCGTCCATCCAGTGGGCGACCACCGTGGCGGGGGACGTCGGACCCCGGTCGAGGTTCTCGCCCCACTGGGACCAGCGGTAGCCGACGGCCGTCAGCCGGGCGTCGGTACGGACGCCGTCCGGGTTGACGTGGTCGAAGAAGCCACGGGCGACCATGTCGTCGGCGTGCTTCTGGGCGGCCGCGTGCAGCCGGGGGTCGATCCGCAGGGGGGCGCAGCCCACCTTGCCGCGTTCGACGTTGACGAGGTCGACGAGTTGGCGCTCCGGGCTGGGCGGCGGCGGGGCCACCGACCGGGTGGCGGTGGGTGACGGCGTCGCCGTCGGTGTCTCGCTGGGGGTCGGCGTGGGTGTGGCCGACAGGGTGACCGGGGCGGCGGCCGGGGTCGCGGGGGGTGCCGGGGCGGCGGGAGCGGTGACCGGGGTGGTGGGTTCGGGGGTCGCCTCCCTCGGGGTGTCGGCGGGGTGCGACCAGACCAGGGCGAGGGTGGTGACGGTCACCACCGCCACCGCACCGCTCGCCAGGACGGCCTTGCGCGCGGCGGTCCCGGCCCAGCCCGCATGGGTGCTCGCGGCAGTCGGGACGGTCGGGGCGGTGGTGGCGACGGTGGCCGCGGTGTGCTGGAAGTGCAGCAGCGCGGGCGAGCCGAGCGGGATCGGCACCAGGGCGAGGCCGGCCAGCAGCCCTTCGGCGGGGAAGAGGTCGCGGCCGAGGCGGTCGCAGGTGGCGCAGCCGCGGATGTGGCGGGCGATGCGCTTGCGCCACACGGAGTTGGGGGTGCCGTCGAAACCGGTGGTGACGTCGGCGAGTTCGGGGCAGCGGGGGTAGGCGCCGAGGGCCCGGACGACGATCCGGCCGGCTTCGAGCTGCTTCTTCATCCGCTGCACGCGGACGGCGGTGTGCTGCGGGGTCAGGTCGAGGGCTTCGGCCAGTTCGGCGCGGGTGAGTTCGCCGCTGGCCTCCAGCCACCAGAGGGCGAGGAGTTCGCGGTCGTCGGGGTCGAGCCAGCGGGTGGCCTCGGCGACTTCCCGGCGCTGGCCGGAGAGGCCGAGGCGCAGGACGGTGAGGTCGGTGAAGTCGGCCCTGGGGTCGGCGAGTTCCCAGGTCTCGTCGAGGCCCCCGACGGTGGGCTGCTGCTGGCCGGCGGCGTGGCGACGACGGATCTGGTTCATCGTGATGGCGACCAGCCAGGAGCGGAAGGACTCCGGCTCGCGCAGCCCGTCCAGGCCGTCCAGGGCGCGGATCATGGTCTCCTGGGCGACGTCGTCGACGTCGGCGTGACCGTCCAGGGCGCGCCCGGCGACGTTGTAGACGAGCGGCAGCCAGGCGGCGACCAGCGCCTCCTGGGCCTGCCGGTCGCCCGCCTGGGCCGCGCGTACCAGGGTGGTCCCGGTCCTGTTCTGCACGTCAGCGTTCATGGTCCGCACTCCGTCTTGCCGTGTTCCGTTCGCCGCTGCCTCCTCGGAGACCTGTGGTGAGTGATCAGATAACAACAATTTGCGCGGAATCGGAAAACGGACCCTGCCGGAGGGCCGGTCAGGCCGGGGCGGCGAAGACCTGGGTCCACCAGGGGCCGCCGGAACCGGTCCGCACACCGACCCCGAGCTGCTTGAACGCGCAGTTCAGGATGTTCGCACGGTGACCGGGGCTGTTCATCCAGGAATCCATCACCGCGGCCGGGTCCTTCTGGCCGCGGGCGATGTTCTCGCCCCAGGTGCTCCAGCGGTAGCCGGTCACCTCGATGCGGTGGTCGGCGTGGTCGCCGTCGGGGCTGGCGTGGTCGAAGTAGTTGCGGTCCGCCATGTCGTCGCTGTGCGACTGGGCGGCGCCGGCCAGTCGGGGCTCGGCGCTGACCGGGCCGCAGCCGGCCTTGGCGCGTTCGACGTTGACCAGGTCGACGACCTGCTGGGCGGAGGAGGGCGCGGCGCCGCCGCCGACCGGGGTGGGCGCCGAGGCGCTCGTGGGGGCGGGGGCACCGGTGCGCTGCGCGGCGGCCGGGGTGCCGGCGGGCTTGGCGGCAGCGGGAGCGGTCACGGGCGTGCTCGGGCTCGGCCTCCCGGTGGCCGTCCGGGTCGGCGTCGCGGTCGCCGGGGCCGTCGGGGACGCCGGGGCGGCGGGGGTGGTCGTGACGGCACTGGTCGGGGCCGGTGCCGGGTCGGTGGCGGCCGGGGTGACCGGCGGCGCGGCGACGTCGGGGCCCGCTCCCCCGGCGCCGGGGACCTGGATGCCGTCGTGGGTGCCGGCCTCGGCTGCTATCAGGGCGGCGTCCGCCGCCAGCGCCTGGCCGGTGGCGTCCCGGTCGGCCTGCTTGCCACCGTAGGCCGCGTAGCCGGCGCCGACCAGGGCGGCGAGCAGTCCGGTGCCGGCCACGGCGGCGGCGACGGCGGCGACCGGGCCGACCGGACCGCGCCGTCCGGCCCGGCGGGCCCGGCCTCCGGGGCGTTCCGTGTGCCGCTGGGCGGCCCGGCGCGCGGCGCGGCCGCCGGGTCGGCCGGAGGCTCCGCTCCGTGCACCGCTCTCGGCACCGTTCGCCGGGAGGATGGTCGTCCTGTCGTCGCTGTTCACGTGCCCACGCTTTCTGTCCGGGTCGGCGGGTCGGGTGCCGACACCTGGGAGACCGCCCGGCGACGCCCCGATAACAGAAAGTCCGAACGAATGTCCGGCGGCAGGGCCGCGGGCCCGGCCGCGGCCGGGCCCGGGGCCCGTTCCCGAGGCACGCCCTCAGGCCGCCCGGCCGCGGGTCACGGGGCGTCCGGGGCCATGTCGTAGGTGACGAACATGGTCCGGGTGGCGACCTGGTCGTACTTGCTGCGGGCGCGGTGGTTGTCGTCGGCGGTGATCCAGCGGACGGTGTTCCAGCCGCGCTCGGCGGCGATCGCCCGCAGCCGGGCCAGCAGCTGGTCCACCGCGCCGCCGCCGCGCACCTCGGGCGCGACGAACAGGTCGTCGAGGAAGCCTCCGACCGCGCCGTGCAGGGGGCGGGCGAACGGGCGGTAGTGGGCGAGTCCGACCGGCGTGCCGTCGCCGTCGCGGACCAGCAGGCCCTCCAGTTCGTGGTCCGGGTCGTGGAGCCAGGACCAGACCAGTTCGGCCTTCTCCTCCGGCATCGGCAGCCGGTAGAACGCGCAGTAGCCGCGGAAGAGTTCGCGCCAGGCGGGGTAGTGGGGGGGGGTGGGGGGGGGGAGCGGCCAGAGGGGCGGGGTGGTTGAAGTGGTTTCCCCCTCGATGGGGGGGGGGAACCGGGGGGGGCGGGTGGCGGGGGGGGGTAAGCCCGAGGGGACGG
>NZ_JBWKEQ010000006.1:0-607 GCF_056435365.1 Kitasatospora sp. NPDC043949
ATGGTACTGCAGGGGGGACCCTGTGGGAGAGTAGGACGCCGCCGAACAATTATTCAAGGCCGCGGCCCCAGCGACTCGCTGGGGCCGCGGCCTTTTTGTGTTTTGCGAACGAGTAGTACCCCGGCAGGCCGGGACCTTCGCCCAGGCGGAGTGTTCCGGGATGTCGGACAATGGAGATGGTGCGCGGCCAGGAGGCCGGCGCCGAAACCGCGTGACGGCAGCGGAGTTGCTCAGTCCGCGGTGGAGCTGAAGCAGCAGAAGGAGTCACCACGATGTCGAACCAGCCCCAGGACCGTCCCGAGCGTCGATCGGACGACGGCCGAGGCTACGAGCCCCGGTCCCGTGGGGGCTGGTCGAACGACCGTGGCGGCGCCCGTCGGGACGACCGTCAGGGCGGCGGCGGCTTCCGCCGTGACGACCGCCCCTCGGGTGGTGGTTTCAACCGTGACGACCGTCCGCGTCGTGACGACCGTCCGTCCGGTGGCGGCTTCAACCGTGACCGTGGCGATCGCCCGTCGGGTGGTTTCAACCGCGATGACCGTGGTGGCGACCGTGGTGGCTTCCGTCGCGACGACCGCCCCTCCGGTGGCGGCTTCAACCGCGACCG
>NZ_JBWKEQ010000006.1:699-76580 GCF_056435365.1 Kitasatospora sp. NPDC043949
TCCGTCGTGACGACCGCCCCTCCGGCGGTGGCTTCAACCGTGACCGTGGGGACCGCCCGTCGGGTGGTTTCAACCGCGATGACCGTGGTGGCGACCGTGGTGGCTTCCGTCGTGACGACCGCCCCTCGGGCGGTGGCGGCTTCAACCGTGACCGTGGCGATCGCCCGTCGGGTGGTTTCAACCGCGATGACCGTGGTGGCGACCGTGGCGGCTTCCGTCGCGACGACCGCCCCTCCGGTGGCGGCTTCAACCGTGACGACCGTCCGCGTCGTGACGACCGTCCGTCCGGTGGTGGCTTCAACCGTGACCGCGACGACCGTGGTGGCTTCCGTCGTGACGACCGCCCCTCGGGCGGTGGTTTCAACCGTGACCGTGGCGATCGCCCGTCGGGTGGTTTCAACCGCGATGACCGTGGTGGCGACCGTGGTGGCTTCCGTCGTGACGACCGCCCCTCCGGTGGCGGCTTCAACCGTGACCGTGGGGACCGCCCGTCGGGTGGTTTCAACCGCGATGACCGTGGTGGCGACCGTGGTGGCTTCCGTCGCGACGACCGCCCCTCCGGTGGCGGCTTCAACCGCGACCGCGGCGACCGCCCGTCCGGTGGTGGCGGTTTCCGTCGCGATGACCGTCCGGGCGGTTTCAACCGTGACCGTGACGACCGTCCGCGTCGTGACGACCGTCCGTCCGGTGGTGGCTTCAACCGTGACCGCGACGACCGCGGTGGCTTCCGTCGTGACGACCGCCCCTCCGGCGGTGGCTTCAACCGTGACCGTGGGGACCGCCCGTCGGGTGGTTTCAACCGCGATGACCGTGGTGGCGACCGTGGCGGCTTCCGCCGTGACGACCGCCCGTCCGGTGGCGGTTTCAACCGCGACCGCGGCGACCGTCGGGACGACCGCGGCGGCTACCGCGGCAACCGCGACGACCGCCGTGACGACCGGGGCGGCTACGACGACCGTCGTGGCAACTACGAGCCCGTCAAGCGCCTGCCGATCCCGGAGGACGTCACCGGCTTCGAGCTGGACGGGGACGTGCGCCAGGAGCTCAAGAGCCTTCCCAAGACGCTCGCGGACGATGTCGCCCGCAACCTGGTGATGGTGGCCCGCCTGCTCGACACCGAGCCGGAGGAGGCCTACCAGTTCTCCCGCGTCGCGCTCCGTCTGGCCTCCCGCGTGGCCGCCGTCCGTGAGGCGGCCGGTTTCGCCTCGTACATGACGCAGCGGTACTCCGAGGCGCTGACCGAGTTCCGTGCCGCCCGTCGGATGACCGGCCGCGCGGACCTGTGGCCCGTGATGGCCGACTGCGAGCGCGGTCTGGGCCGTCCGGAGCGGGCACTGGCGATGGCCGGTGAGCCCGAGGTGAAGCAGCTGGACAAGGCCGGCCAGGTCGAGATGCGCCTGGTGTCCGCCGGCGCCCGCTCCGACATGGAGCAGTTCGACGCGGCCGTGGTGACCCTGCAGAGCCCGGAGCTGGCCTCCAGCGCCGTGCACCCGTGGACCGCGCGTCTTCGGTACGCCTACGGCGAGGCGCTGATCGCGGCCGGCCGTGGCGACGAGGCCCGTGACTGGTTCGCGAAGGCGGCCGAGGCCGACACCGACGGCACGACCAACGCGGCGGAGCGCCTGGCCGAGATCGACGGCGTGGAGTTCGTGGACGCGCTCGACCCGGAGATGGCCGAGGAGGAGTCCGAGCAGGCCGACGCCCCGGCGAAGAAGCGCGGCGGCGAGGCCTCCGACGACCGCGTCATCTTCGAGGACGAGGAGGACGTCGAGGAGTACTACGACGAGGACGACCTCGAGATCGACGAGGAGTTCGACGGCGTGGTGCCCGCGCGCGCCGCCGAGGCCAAGGACGAGGCCAAGGCTGACGCCGAGGCCAAGGGCGACGCCCGCAGCTGAGCGGCTCCGACCGACGAGTGAGGCCCTGCCTGCTTCCCCTGGAATTCCAGGGGAAGCAGGCAGGGCCTCTTCGCGTTTCGGCGGGGAACCTAGCCCAGTTCGAGGTTGCGCAGCACCAGTCCGGTGGCCGGCTTCGGCCCGAAGGAGGTGGACTTGCGCGGCATGGTGACGCCCTGTTCGGCGAGCCTGCGGACCACGCTCTCCCGGACCGGGTGCAGCAGGACGGCGGTGCCGCCGGTGCGCGCGGCCTCCTGCTCGGCGGCTGCGGCGGTGTGCAGGTAGCCGATGTCGTCCGGGCCGTCGGGGACGTGCCAGGTGCGGTCGAGCAGGGTGGCGTGCAGGACCGTGGCGTCCAGGTGGCGCCACTCCTCGGGCCGGTCGTGCGGCACGGTGGCGTCGAGCAGTGCCTCCTCGGGCTCGCCGAGCAGCCAGTACACGCCGTCCCCGCCGGTCAGTATGAAGCCGTTGCCGCCGTGCCGTTTCTGTTCGGCGAGCGCCTGGAGGGCGGCGGTCAGCGGGCCGGGGACCTCCTTGACCTTCCACTGGTCGCCGAGCCTCTCCAGTGCCTCGGCCACGGGCAGCCGGTACAGCACCCGGTGGATGGCCCGGACCCGCAGCGGGTAGCGGGCGGTGTCCACCAGGAGCACCAGGCCGCGGTCCCACGGGCTGCGCGGCAGGTGGCGGTGCTCGCGCTGGAGGCGGAGGTACATCTCCCAGCGGTGGTGGCCGTCGGCGATCAGGGCCCGGCAGGTGGCGAGGTCGCGGCTGATCTCGGCGATCTCGGCGGGGTCGGCGACGGCCCAGAGGCGGTGGTGGGTGCCGTCGCTGGTGGCCGTGGAGAGCAGCGGCTCGCCCTGGACGGTCCGTTCGATGACGCCGGAGGCGCCGCCGCCGCCGCGGTAGGTGAGCAGCAGCGGTTCGAGGTTGGCCCGGGTGGTGCGCATCAGGCCGACCCGGTCGGCGACCGGCCGCGGCATCACGTCCTCGTGGGGGAGGACCACGCCGGCCTCGCGACCGCTCACCGCGAGGGCCCCGATCAGCCCGCGCTGGAGCAGTTCGGGGGAGTCGCCGGTGGCGGGCACGCGCTGCTCGTAGACGTAGAGCGCGGGCGCCGCGTCGGCGGCGAGGATCCCCTCGCGCTGCCAGGCGGCCAGGAGCCGGGCGGCGTGCCGGTACTTGGTGTCGCGGTCGGGCCGATCGCCGGCGTCCTCGGGCTCGGGCCTGGGCAGGATCAGCCGGACCACGTTGTGCGGGTCGGCGGTCTCCAGGTCGAGCCGGCGGCCGGGGTCGACGACGTCGTACGGCGGTGACATGACCGCGGCCAGGGCACCGACCCGATCGGGGACGTAGCGCAGGCCTCGGAAGGGTGACAGGGACAGGCCTGCGGTGGCGACGTGCCCGGGATTGCCGGGGCTGCCCTCGGGAGTCTCGACTCCGTCTTCTGCACTGGGTGTGCTCATTCTGGGCATCGTAACCGGGTACGCGTTGTTGAGAGATCGGAATACCCGTGCTGACCTGTGGGACGGGTGTGCGACCGAGGGCGAGGTACCGCATGGACGACGGGCAGGAACGGCTGGACGGCAGCGGCCCGGCCGAGCAGGGCGGGCCGGCCGGCGTCGGCGGCGGGGGCGCTCCGGCGCACGGCGGCGTGCCGGCGCAGGGGCGTTCCGGCGAGCCGACCGGGGACGTGTACGACTGGTTCCGGCGCGGCGGCAGGCTGCTGGCCCAGGGCAACCCGGCGGCCGCCGAGCAGCTGCTGGTCCGGGCGGCGGCGGCCGAGCCGCAGTCGCGCAGCATCCGGGAGACGCTGGCGCGAGCCCAGTTCGACACCGGTTCGTACGCGGCGGCGCTGGAGAACTTCCGGGCCGTCGCGCTGGCCGATCCGTCGGACGACTACGCTCAGTTCGGGTGGGGCGTCGCGGCGGCCCGGCTGGGCGACTTCGAGACGTCCGCCGAGCACCTGGCGCTGGCCGTGGCCATGCGGCCGGGCACCGAGCACTACCAGGCGGCGCTGCGGCAGACCAGGGCGACCCTGGCGGCCCGCGCCGGGGCGTTCGGCCCGCTGCTGCCCGGGGCACCCGGGTACCTGGCGCCCCCGCCGGGCCCGGACGGGGCGCCGACGGGCGACGCCGGTGCGGACGACGAGGTCTGACCGGCTCGGGGCCCACCCGCTCAAGGGCCCACCGGCTCAAGGGCCACCCGCTCGGGGGCACCCGAGGAAGTGAACGACGCAGTGAATGAGGTAGCGCAGCCATGACCGAGACGGCCACCACCGTGCGACGGACCGCCCCCGGCGGCAGCGAGCAGCCGCTGACCGAGGCGTACGACACGGCGCTGCTGGACCTGGACGGCGTGGTCTACGCGGGCCCGCACGCGATCGAGCACGCCGTGGACGCGCTGGCCGCCGCCCGGACGGCCGGGATGCGGCTCGCGTACGTGACCAACAACGCCTCCCGCCCGCCGCGGGTGGTGGCCGAGCACCTGACCGGGCTGGGCGTGCCGGCCGAGCCGGCCGACGTGATCAACTCGGCGCAGGCGGCCGCCCGGGTGGTCGCCGAGAAGGTGCCGGCCGGGGCGAAGGTGCTGGTCGTGGGTGGCCCGGGGCTGGAGGAGGCTCTGGCCGAGCGCGGGCTGGTCGCCGTCCGCTCGCTGGCCGAGGAGCCGCTCGCGGTGGTCCAGGGCTACGACCCGTCGGTCGGCTGGGCGCAGCTGGCGGAGGCCGCGTACGCGGTGCAGCAGGGGCTGCCGTGGGTGGCCTCCAACACCGACCTGACCATCCCGACCGCGCGCGGCATCGCGCCCGGCAACGGGACGCTGGTGGCGGCGGTGCGGGCGGCCGCCGGGGTGGACCCGGTGGTGGCGGGCAAGCCGCAGCCGCCGATGCACCGGGAGACCGTGCTGCGGACCGGTGCGCGGCGGCCACTGGTGGTCGGCGACCGGCTGGACACCGACATCGAGGGCGCGTTCAACGGCGGGGTGGACAGCCTGCTGGTCTTCACCGGGGTGACCACCCCGGCGCAGCTGCTGGCGGCCCCGGCCGAGCACCGGCCGACCTACCTGTCGGCGGACCTGCGCGGGCTGCTGGAGCCGCACCCGGCGGTCACGACCGGGGCGGACGGCTTCGGTTGCGGCGGCTGGGTCGCGTCGGCCGCCGGCGGCGTGCTGCGGCTGGACGGCGGCGGGGACCGCTGGGACGGTCTGCGGGCGCTGTGCGCGGCGGCGTGGACGGCGCTGGACGCGGACGGCGCACCGGCCGACGGGCGCAAGGCCCTGGCCGAGCTGGGGTTCTGAGCCGCCGCGCGGCGCTCAACGCGAGGGCGGTCGGGCCCGGAGCACTCGGGTCCGGAGCGCTCGGGTCCAAGAGGGAAGGACCACGGCGGCCGGGTTCAGAGCAGGGTGCGCAGCCGCAGCAGATCGCGGAAGCTCGCCTCCAGCCGGATCCGGCCGCCCGCCCAGGCGGACGCGAAGTTGAGCCCGCCGAAGACCACGGCGACCAGGTCGTCGCTGTTCATGGTGAGCCGGATCGCCGCCTTCTCGGCCGGGGCGCCGGGGGCCGAGGCGAGGTCGTGGATCCGGCCGTCGCGCAGTTGGCCGGTGAAGGTCAGGTCGAGGTCGGTGATCCGGCAGCTGAGCGAGCGGTCGAGAGCGGCCGCCCTGCGGACGTCACCGGTGGACTTCGCCATGTTCCGGCTGAGCTGTTCCAGCGCCTCGCGGCACTCCTCGGCGTTGGCCATGGCGGTGGTTCCCCTCCCTGGGTTCCCTGGTGGTTGCGGCAGGTGACGGCGATGGTCCCTGCCGGGCCACGGTACCGCAGGCGGGTTTTGGCGGTAGCGTCGTCCGTGGGGTGCCCGGATCGGCCCGGGCACCGACGGCGACGGAGCGATGCGCGCAGGCGCTAAGGAGGCACCCGGATGCTGCCGAGGACGGTGCGGGGAGTGGTGGAGGTCGCCGCCGGGCTGGCGGAGGAGGTCGGCAAGCGGGTCGTCGGGACGGCGGCCGTGATCCTGGAGCGGACCGGGGTCGACGTCACCGAGGTCGAGCGCCGGCTCGGCGGGCAGTTCCCGCCGTCGGCGAAGACGCTGCAGACGCTGGCGGAGGAGGCGGTCACCGCCGGGCGGGCCGGGGTGGACCTGGCCGTCGGGGTGGCGCGCGGCGAGGTGGAGAAGGCCTTCGAGAAGGTCGGCGACCAGGTGATGAAGGTCGGCGTGGTGCTCGCCTATCTGGAGAGCAAGCTGCGCGAGGTCGAGGAGGAGGCCGAGCCCGCGGTGCGGTCGGCCGGGTTCGACGAGGCGGCGGAGCCGGCGCCGGCGCCCCGGGCGGACGACCTGTTCGGGCGCGGCTGGGAGCGGGCGGACGAGCAGCCGGCGGCCCCGGCGGCGGGGGAGCCGGTAGTGGCCGAACGGGTGGAGGTGGACGAGCCGGTCGAGGTCGACCCGCCCGTCCCGCCGGTACGGCCGTCGCTACCGGGGAAGGCCGCCGCGAAGCGGACCCCGGCGAAGAAGGCGGCGGCCAAGAAGCCGGTGGCCAAGAAGACGGCCGCCAAGAAGACGACCGTGCGCAAGACGGCCGTCAAGAAGACCGCCACCGCGCAGCAGACCGCCGCCGAGCCGCCCGCGCAGCCCAAGGCGCCCGCGAAGCGTACGGCGACGAAGAAGACCACCGTCCGCAAGGCCACCAGCACGAAGAAGCCCGATGACCGGACCAGCTGAAGCCGTCGAACCGCTCGGCGTGGAACCGACCCCGACCGGCCACCCCGTCGTGGACGCCGGGCTGGCCCGGCTGGAGGCCCTGGACGGGGTCCCGGCCGAGGCACACGTCGAGGTGTACGAAGATGTTCACCAGCGGCTGGCCGACACGCTGGCCGCGCTCGACCAGGAATGACCCTGGAACGACCCGCAGGACCCGTAGGAGCTGAAACACCAGTGGCAGTGGCACGACGCCGACTCGACGCGGAGCTGGTCCGCCGCAAGCTGGCCCGGTCGCGTGAGCACGCGTCCGAGCTGATCGCGGCCGGCCGGGTGACCGTCGGAGGCACCACCGCGACCAAGCCGGCCACCCAGGTGGAGACCTCGGCCGCGGTCGTGGTGGCCGAGGACGACAACGACCCCGACTACGTCTCGCGCGGCGGGCACAAGCTGGCCGGGGCGTTCGCCGCCTTCGTCCCGCAGGGCCTGGTGGTCGAGGGCCGCCGGGCGCTGGACGCGGGCGCCTCCACCGGCGGCTTCACCGACGTCCTGCTGCGGGCCGGCGCGGCCGGCGTGCTGGCGGTGGACGTTGGCTACGGGCAGCTCGCGTGGTCGCTGCAGAGCGACGAGCGGGTGACGGTGATGGACCGCACCAACGTCCGGGAGCTGACCCTGGGGCTGATCGGCGGCACCCCGGTCGACCTGGTGGTCGGCGACCTGTCGTTCATCTCGCTGGGCCTGGTGCTGCCCGCGCTGGCCGCCTGCGCGGCCGGGGACGCGGACCTGGTGCTGATGGTCAAGCCGCAGTTCGAGATCGGCAAGGAGCGCCTGGGCAGCGGCGGGGTGGTGCGCAGCCCCCAGCTGCGCGCCGAGATGGTGCGCCAGGTCGCCGGGCAGGCGTGGGAGCTCGGGCTGGGCGTGCGCGCCGTCACCGCGAGCCCGCTGCCGGGCCCGTCCGGGAACGTGGAGTACTTCCTGTGGCTGCGCCGGGACGCCCCGCAGCTGGATCCCGCCGAGGCGGACCGGGCCGTCGCGGAGGGGCCCCGATAGGGTGCTGTGGGGGCGTCCGGTCCGTCATGCTGTGTGACGCGGCCGTACCGGGGCCGAAGGCGACCCGGCAGGCGTGAGGGAGAGGGCAGCGGCATGAGCGATGAAGAACGTACGGTCTTCCTGATCGCGCACACCGGCCGGGCGGCGGCGCTGCGCAGCGTCGAGGCCTTGGTGCACGGGCTGCTGAAGGCGGGCATCCGGATCAGACTGCTCGCCTCCGAGGCGCTGGACCTGGACCTGCCGGACGGGGTCGAGAAGGTGGCCGGGGGGCCGGGTGCGGCGGACGGCTGCGAGCTGATCCTGGTCGCCGGCGGGGACGGGACGCTGCTGCGCGGGGCGGAGCTGGCCCGCGAGCACGGGCTGCCGATGCTCGGGATCAACCTGGGCCGGGTCGGGTTCCTCGCCGAGGCCGAGCGGGACGATCTGGCCGTGGTGGTCGAGCGGGTGGTCGACGCCGACTACGAGGTCGAGGAGCGGATGACGATCGACGTCATCGTCCGCACCAACGGCGATGTGGTGCACCAGGACTGGGCGTTGAACGAGGCGTCGATAGAGAAGGCGTCCCGGGAGCGGATGCTGGAGGTGGTGACCGAGGTGGACGGCCGCCCGGTCTCCAACTTCGGCTGCGACGGCGTGGTGTGCGCGACGCCGACCGGTTCCACCGCGTACGCGTTCTCCGGCGGCGGGCCGGTGGTGTGGCCGGAGGTGGAGGCGCTGCTGATGGTGCCGATCTCCGCGCACGCGCTGTTCGCCCGCCCGCTGGTGACCTCGCCGGACTCGGTGCTGGCCGTCGAGGTGCAGCCCAAGACCCCGCACGGCGTGCTCTGGTGCGACGGGCGGCGCACGGTCGAACTGCCCGCCGGCGCACGGGTGGAGGTCCGCCGGGGGCAGACCCCGGTGCGCCTGGCCAGACTGCACCGGGCGCCGTTCACCGACCGGCTGGTGGCCAAGTTCGCGCTGCCGGTGACGGGTTGGCGCGGGCGGGCGAACACCCACTGCTGACCGCCCGTCGGTTCGCCGGTCAGATCGCCAGCGGCGGGGTGTCGCCGGGCGGCCCGTACCGGCCGCCCGCCGTCGCCCGGGCGGCGGTCTCGGCGAGCCGCTGCACGGCGGCGGGGACGGCCGGGGCCGGCACGGTGAGCGGGATCCGGATGTGGTGCTCGAACGCGCCGTCCGAGCCGAACCGGTTGCCCGAGGCGATCCGCACCCCGGCGCGTTCCCCGGCCCGGGCCAGCGCCGCGCCGGACAGCCCGCCGGTGGACACCCAGAGCGAGAGGCCGCCGGGCGGTGGCGTGAACGACCAGCCCGGCAGGTGCTCGGGCAGTGCGGCGGCGAAGGCGTGCGCCGTCGCCCGCAGCCGGTCCAGCTGGTGCGCCCGGACGGCGGGCAGCGGCTCGCCCAGCAGTTCGGCGGCGATCAGCTGTTCCAGGACCGGCGTGCCGACGTCGCTGTAGACCCGGTCGGCGGCCAGCCGGCGCACCAGCGCGGGCGCGGCCCGGACCCAGCCGATCCGCAGGCCGCCCCAGAGCAGCTTGCTGGCCGAGCCGACGGTGACCACCTGGGTGGACCGGTCCAGCGCCGCCATCGGGCGCGGCAGCGGGACGGACTCCGGTACGCCCCAGCCGAGTTCGGCGGTGGTCTCGTCGACCAGGACGATGCTGCCGGCGGCTCGGGCGGCGGCCAGCAGCTCGCGGCGCTGCTCCTCGCCGATCAGCGCACCGGTCGGATTGTGGAAGTCGGGGATCACGTAGGCGACCTTGGGCGCGGCCCCGCGCAGCACCCCGCGCCACTCGGCGAGGTCCCACTCGGGCTGGGGGCGGTAGCCGTACGGCACCGGCACCAGGCGGGCGCCGGTGATCCGGAGCGCCTGAAGGGTGTGGGCGTAGCTGGGCGCCTCGACGGCGACCCGGTCGCCGCGACCGATCAGCGCCCGCTGGACCAGGTGCAGCCCGCCCATCGCGCCGGTGGTGACGAGGATCTGGTCGGGGGTGGTGGGCAGGCCGCGCTGGGTGTAGCGGCGGGCGAGGGCCTCGCGCAGCACCGGGACGCCGGTGGGGTAGTGGCCGTGCCCGGCGGCGTAGCAGGGCAGCTGCTCGACGGCCCGGACGGTGGCCTCGCCGAGGAACGGTTGCGGGGCCGGCAGGGCGGCGACCCCGAGGTCCAGGGTGCGGCCCTGCTCGTCCGGGGGGACGGGGTGCAGCGCGTCGCTGGGCGGCGGGGCGCCCTCGGGCAGGGCGGTCCAGCTGCCGGCGCCGCGGCGGCTGAGCAGGTAGCCGTCGGCGCGCAGGGTCTCGTAGGCGGTGGCGACGGTGGTGCGGCTCAGCTCCAGGGCGCCGGCGAGTTCGCGTTCGGCGGGCAGCCGGGCGCCGACCGGCAGGCGGCCCTCGGTGACCAGCAGCCGGATCTGCCCGGCGAGGGTCCGGTAGGCGGGGCGGCGGGCGGTGGCCGGTTCGGGCAGCCGGGCGGCGGCGAGCAGCCGGGCGAGCGCGGGCGGGGTGATGGTGGTGTGCCAGTCGGCCAAGGCTGATCAGTCCACTTGCTCGAAATTGGCCCTGGAGCGGGCTCTATTGGCCTGACCATCATGGCAGTGCGGCCGTCGAGTCCGCCACCGCCGGGGCCGCCCGGGGTGCAGCACCACCCGCAGGAGCGCCCGATGGCCACCACGACCACGCCCACGACCACGTCCGAACCCGCCCCGGAGGCCGCCCGGCCCCCGCTCGCCGCCCGGGTGCTCGGCGACACCCACGCCCTGGGCCGCCGGATCCCGCAGCTCGCCGTCGGCCTCTACCTGTACGGCGCGAGCATGGCGCTGATGCTGCGCTCCGGCCTCGGCCTCGACCCGTGGGACGTCTTCCACCAGGGCCTGCAACGCGTCGCCGGCCTCTCGGTGGGCACCTGGGTGACCATCTGCGGCGCCCTGGTCCTGCTGCTGTGGATCCCGATCCGCCAGCGCCCGGGCGTCGGCACCGTCGCCAACGTGCTGGTGCTGGGCGCCTCGATGGACCTCACGCTGCGGATGGTCGACGGCCCGCACGGGCTGCCCGCCCGGATCGCGCTGATGGCCGCCGCGATCCTGCTCAACGGCCTGGCCACCGGCCTCTACATCGGTGCCCGCCTGGGCCCCGGCCCGCGCGACGGCCTGATGACCGGCCTGCACCGGCGCACCGGGCGTTCGCTGCGGCTGATCCGCACCGGCATCGAGGTGACGGTGCTGGTCGCCGGTGTCCTGCTGGGCGGCACCGCCGGGGTCGGCACGGTCGCGTACGCACTGGCGATCGGCCCGCTGGTGCAGATCTTCCTGCCGTGGTGCACGGTACCGGGACCCGGGCAAACGCCCCGGAAGGGGTGAACTTCCGGGCACGGAGTTGCCGCGCGGCGTTGCCGCTCGTCGCGCGCCGGGGGTGGAACCTCGTAAGGTCGTCTCCGTGTTGGACGAGATGCGGATACGGGATCTTGGGGTCATCGACGACGCGGTGGTCGAACTCGCCCCCGGCTTCACCGCCGTGACCGGTGAGACCGGCGCCGGAAAGACCATGGTCGTGACCAGCCTCGGCCTGCTGCTCGGCGGTCGCGCCGACCCGGGCCTGGTGCGCAACGGGACCGGACGCGCCGTCGTCGAGGGCCGGCTGGAGCTGCCCGCCGGTTCCCCGGCGGCGATCCGCGCGGCCGAGGCCGGGGCCGAACTGGACGAGGGCGCCCTGCTGATCAGCCGGACCGTCTCCGCCGAGGGCCGCTCCCGGGCGTACGTCGGCGGGCGGGCGGTCCCGGTCGGGCTGCTCACCGAACTCGGCGAGGAACTGATCGCCGTGCACGGCCAGACCGACCAGCAGCGGCTGCTGCGCCCGGCCCGCCAGCGCGGCGCGCTGGACCGGTACGCGGGCGAGGCGGTGGCCGAACCGCTGGCCCGCTACCGGGAGACCTACCGGAGCCTGCGCGAGGTCTCGGCCACCCTGGAGGAGCTGACCACCCGGGCCCGTGAACGCGCGCAGGAGGCCGATCTGCTGCGCTTCGGCCTGGAGGAGATCGCCGCCGCCGAGCCGGTGGCCGGCGAGGACACGGAGCTGGCCGCCGAGGCCGAGCGGCTGGGCCACGCCGACGCGCTGTCCTCCGCCGCGACCCTCGCCCACGCCGCCCTGGCCGGGGACCCGGCCGACCCGGAGGCACTGGACGCGGGCACCCTGCTCGCGCAGTCCCGCCGCGCGCTGGACGCTGTGCGCCACCACGACGAGCGCCTCGCCGGCCTCGCCGACCGCCTCAACGAGGTCGGCTACCTGCTCGCCGACGTGGCCGGCGACCTGGCCGGCTACGCGGACGACCTGGACGCCGACCCCGTCCGGCTCGCCGTCGTCGAGGACCGCCGGGCCGTCCTGGCCCAGCTGCTGCGCAAGTACGGCGGCCCGGAGAACTCCCTCGCCGAGGTGCTCGCCTGGGCCGAGGCCGGCTCCGCCCGGCTCGCCGAACTCGACGGCGACGACGACCGGATCGACCGGCTCGGCGCCCAGGAGACCGCGCTGCGGGCCGAGTTGGCCGAGCTGGCGGCCGAGGTGTCGGGCGCCCGGCAGGCCGCGGCCGGGCGTTTCGCCGAGGCCGTCTCCGCCGAACTCGCCGAACTGGCGATGCCGCACGCCCGGGTGACCTTCTCGATCGCCCAGGTCGACGACCTGTCGGGGATCGAGGTCGACGGCCGCACCGTCGCCTACGGCCCGCACGGCGTGGACGAGGTCGAGGTGCTGCTCGCCCCGCACCCCGGCGCCCAGCCCCGCCCGATCGCCAAGGGCGCCTCGGGAGGTGAGCTGTCCCGCGTGATGCTCGCCGTCGAGGTGGTCTTCGCGGGCGCCGACCCCGTCCCCACCTACCTGTTCGACGAGGTGGACGCGGGCGTCGGCGGCAAGGCCGCGGTCGAGATCGGCCGCCGGCTGGCCAAACTGGCCGAATCCGCCCAGGTCGTGGTGGTCACCCACCTGCCGCAGGTCGCCGCCTTCGCGGACCGGCACCTGGTGGTGGAGAAGACCAACGACGGCACCGTGACCCGCAGCGGCGTCAAGGTGCTGAACGACGAGGAGCGGGTGCGCGAACTCTCCAGGATGCTGGCCGGACTGGAGGACTCCGAGCTCGGCCGGGCCCACGCCGAGGAACTGCTGGCCGCCGCCCGGGCCCCGCGCCACCGCTAGGGCGTGTCCGGCCGATCTTGCCGGACAGGGCCTGGGGCACTTCGCGTCGAGCGCCCGGCCGGACCTGCTGCGACAGGTCCTGGCCGGGGTGCCCGACCCGCCGACAGGGTCGGGTGGCCCTTGCGGACGGAAGGCGACGCGCCCCTGGTGGCGCCGACTGTCCAAGAGGGCCGCCGACCTGGCATGGTGGCGGCTGGACATTGGCTTTCCAGTCCCGAGCGCCGCCGACGGGCAACCCTCGCGAAGCGGCGCGCGAACCTGATCGAGTCGGATGCGAGAGAACGTGGACCATTCCGCCGCCCGGGCCGCCGCTGCCACCCCAGAACCGGGACAACTGCACGTGGTACTCGTCCTGGCCGCCAGCACCGGCGGCATCGGTGCCCACGTGCGCTCCCTGGCGCAGGGCCTCGTCGCGCACGGCGTGATCGTCACGGTGTGCGCCCCGGCCGGCACGGACGCGCTGTTCGGCTTCTCCCGCACCGGCGCCAGGTTCCACACCGTCGACATCACCCCCACCGCCGGCGCCCGCAGTGACGCCACCGCGATCGGTGAGCTGCGCCGGGCCTTCACCGGCGCCGACGTGGTGCACGCGCACGGGCTGCGCGCCGGACTGCTCGCCGACCTCGCCCTGCGCACGGCAGGCCGCTTCCCGGGCCTGCGCCCGGAGACCCCGCTGGTGGTCACCTCCCACCACGCGCTGCTGGCCACCGGCCTGGAACGCCGCCTGCAGCGGCTGATGGAGCGCCGGGTCGCGCGCGCCGCCGACCTCGTCCTCGGCGCCTCCTCCGACCTGGTCGCCCGGGCCCGCGAGCTGGGCGCCACCGACGCCCGGCTCGGCCCGGTGGCCGCCCCGCCGATGCCCGAGGGCCGGCTCGACCGGGCCGCGGCGCGCGCCGCGCTGCTCGGCGACGGCCCGGACCGGCCGCTGGTGCTGGCGGTCGGCCGGCTCGTCCCGCAGAAGGCCTTCGGGCTGCTGCTGGACGCCACCCGCGAGCTGTCCGTGCTGGACCCGGAGCCGCTGCTGCTGGTCGCCGGGGACGGCCCGGAGGCGGCCGGGCTGCGCGAGCGGGTCGCCGCCGAGAAGCTGCCGGTGCGGCTGCTCGGCTTCCGCACCGACGTGCCCGACCTGCTGGCGGCCGCCGACGTGGTGGTGGTCGCCAGTCGCTGGGAGGCCCGCTCGCTGGTGGTGCAGGAGTCGATGCGGGCCGGCGTGCCGGTGGTCGCCACCGCCGTCGGCGGGATCCCCGAGCTGGTCGGCGACGCGGCCGTGCTGGTGCCGGCCGGCGACCCGGTCGCGATCGGCCGGGCGGTGCGCGGGCTGCTGGCCGACCCGGCGGGCCGCGAGCGGCTGGTGGCGGCCGGCCGGCAGCAGGCCGAGACCTGGCCGGACGAGGCCGCCACCGTCGCCCAGGTGCTCAGCACCTATGACGAGCTGGTCCAGCGGCCCTAGGCCGCCGGACCGCCGGCCGCCGGGCTGCTAGACCGTCGCCTGCTCGACCCGCTCGGCCGCCAGGCCGTCCGGCTGGGCGGACAGGTAGGCGCCGCCGCAGGCGGTCAGCCGCAGTGCGGTGTCGATCAGCGGGACGTGGCTGAAGGCCTGCGGGAAGTTGCCGACCTGGCGCTTGAGCCGCGGGTCCCACTCCTCGGCGAGCAGTCCGAGGTCGTTGCGCAGCGCGAGCAGCCGGTCGAACAGCTCGCGCGCCTCCTGCACCCGGCCGATCATGGCGAGGTCGTCGGCCAGCCAGAACGAGCAGGCCAGGAAGGCGCCCTCGTGGCCGGAGAGGCCGTCGACGTTGTTGCCGCTCTCGTCGTGGGTCGGGTAGCGCAGCACGAAGCCGTCCTCGGTGGACAGCTCGCGCTGGATCGCCTCGATGGTGCCGATGACGCGCTTGTCGTCCGGCGGCAGGAAGCCGACCTGGGGGATGAGCAGCAGCGAGGCGTCCAGCTCCTTGCCGCCGTAGTACTGGGTGAAGGTGTTGCGCTCCGGGTCGTAGCCCTTCTCGCAGACGTCCCGGTGGATGGTCTCGCGCAGCTCGCGCCAGCGCTCCAGGTGGCCGTCGGAGGGGGCGTCCTCGGGGGTCTGCTCCAGCAGCTTGATCGTCCGGTCGACGGCGACCCAGGCCATCACCTTGGAGTGGACGAAGTGCCGGCGCGGGCCGCGGACCTCCCAGATGCCCTCGTCCGGCTCCTGCCAGTGGTCCTCCAGGTACTCGATCAGGCGCAGCTGGAGGTGGTGGGCGTGGTCGTTGCGGACCAGGCCGGTCATGTGGGCCAGGTGCAGGGCCTCGACGACCTCGCCGTAGACGTCCAGCTGGAGCTGGCCGGCCGCGCCGTTGCCGACCCGGACGGGCTGTGAGCCCTCGTAGCCGGGCAGCCAGTCCAGCGAGGACTCGGTGAGCTCGCGCTCGCCGGCGATGCCGTACATGATCTGGAGGTTCTCCGGGTCGCCGGCGACGGCGCGCAGCAGCCACTCGCGCCAGGCCTTGGCCTCGTCGCGGTAGCCGGTGCGCAGCAGCGAGGAGAGGGTGATCGCGGCGTCGCGCAGCCAGGTGTAGCGGTAGTCCCAGTTGCGCTCACCGCCGATGTCCTCGGGCAGCGAGGTGGTGGGGGCGGCGACGATGCCGCCGGTGGGGGCGTAGGTGAGGCCCTTGAGGGTGATCAGGGAGCGGATCACGGCCTCGCGGTAGGGGCCCTGGTAGGTGCACTGGGCGGCCCACTCGTGCCAGAAGTCGGTGGTGGCGTCGAGCATCTCCTCGGCGTCCGGGGCCTTCGGCGCGTCCAGGTGGGAGGCCTGCCAGGTCAGCGCGAAGGCGATCCGCTCGCCTGCGGTGACGGTGAAGTCGGCGTAGGTGGTCAGGTCGCGGCCGTAGGTCTCGGACTCGCCGTCCAGCCACACCGAGTCGGGCCCGGCCACGGCGACGGTCCGGTGGCCGCCGCCGGCCTGCTCGACCCGGTGCACCCAGGGCACGATGCGCCCGTACGAGAAGCGCATCCGCACCGCCGAGCGCATCCGGACGGTGCCGGACACGCCCTCGACGATCCGGATCACCTGGGGGACGGCGTCGCGGCCGGCCAGCGGGCGCGGCGGCATGAAGTCGATCACCCGGACGGTGCCACCCTGGGTGTCCCACTCCTGTTCCAGAACCAGCGAGTCGCCCCGGTAGCGGCGGCGGTCGGCGGGCACCGCGGGGGCGGCCGCGGTGGGCGGCGGGACCCTCAGATCGGCGGTGTCGGTGAAGCGGGGGAGGCCGAGGGCGGGGGCGGCCGGGGTGGGGGGTGCCGCGGGGGTGGGGACTTCGGTCGCGACGGCTTCGGCCGGACCGATCCGCCAGAAGCCGTGTTCATCGGTGCCGAGCAGGCCGGCGAACACGGCCGGAGAGTCGAAGCGGGGCAGGCAGAGCCAGTCCACCGCCCCGTCCCTGCTGACCAGGGCAGCGGTCTGCATGTCCCCGATGAGTGCGTAGTCCTCGATACGGCCGGCCACGTGGATCTCCAGTTCGCAATGTGGTCACGACGCATCGGCGATCTGGGGGAGCGAGCGGTCTGCGGGGCCGGAGCCCACCCCGGGACGTCCGGCTCGCCGAGGGGTGGTGGCGGGCCTTGCTGGAGTGTCCGCGCGGGGCTCGGTCGAGCCCCTGGGGTGGGAGGGGAGGAGCTGGAATACGGGGAGGTCCGGTCGCGCATCGGGGACCGGGAGTGTCCTGACCTCCCACGCCCTCCGCGTGCTCGTGCTGTCGGCGATGCGTCCGTGCAGCTTACGACGGACGAAAGGGGCGAAGCACGCGGGCGCAGCCTCGTGTGGCGCCACAATTCGGCGGAAATGCCGTGCATCGCGAGGACGCCGGGCAGGATGGTCCGGACGGATCAGTTCCGGCTGGTCCCAGTGGAGGGGCTGTCATGGCCCGAACGGAGTGCTCCGAAGTGGCCCGGTCCGGCCGGGGTGCGACCGGTGTGACTGCTGCGCCGGATGATGCGCCGGTGGTGCGCCCCGCGCACGCCCCCGGGGCGCCGCGAGCGGGCCGGAAGGCGTCCCGGTCGCGTCACTGATACCCTGGTATCCCGTGGACCGGTGGGATCAAACGCCCCGGACCAGCCGAATCGACGACCCCCCGAGTGCCGTGCACCGCACCGCCTCCCGTCGTTCGGCGAGTCGAGAGCATCCCGCCCACGTCACCTTCGACACGCGACCCACGGGAGCCCCCTCTTGGCACAGCCCCATTCCGGCAAGGCAGCGAACGGCCGCGCCGTGACGACCAAGCACCTCTTCGTCACCGGGGGTGTCGCCTCTTCGCTCGGCAAGGGCCTCACCGCCTCCAGCCTCGGCGCGCTCCTCAAGGCCCGCGGCCTGCGCGTCACCATGCAGAAGCTCGACCCGTACCTCAACGTGGACCCGGGCACCATGAACCCGTTCCAGCACGGTGAGGTCTTCGTCACGGACGACGGCGCCGAGACCGACCTGGACATCGGCCACTACGAGCGGTTCCTGGACACCAACCTGCACGGTTCGGCGAACGTCACCACCGGCCAGGTCTACTCCACCGTCATCGCCAAGGAGCGACGCGGCGAGTACCTGGGCGACACCGTCCAGGTCATCCCCCACATCACCAACGAGATCAAGTCCCGGATCCGCCGGATGGCGACCGAGGACGTCGACGTGGTGATCACCGAGGTCGGCGGGACCGTCGGCGACATCGAGTCGCTGCCGTTCCTGGAGGCCGTCCGCCAGGTCCGCCACGAGGTCGGCCGGGACAACGTGTTCTTCGTGCACGTCTCCCTGCTGCCGTACATCGGCCCCTCGGGCGAGCTGAAGACCAAGCCCACCCAGCACTCCGTCGCCGCGCTGCGCAACATCGGCATCCAGCCCGACGCCATCGTGCTGCGCGCCGACCGCGAGGTCCCGCAGGCCATCAAGCGCAAGATCTCGCTGATGTGCGACGTGGACGAGGAGGCCGTGGTCGCGGCCATCGACGCCAAGTCGATCTACGACATCCCCAAGGTCCTGCACGGCGAGGGCTTGGACGCCTACGTGGTGCGCCGGCTCGACCTGCCGTTCCGCGACGTGGACTGGACGACCTGGGACGACCTGCTGCGCCGCGTCCACGAGCCGCAGCACATCGTCAAGGTCGCCCTGGTCGGCAAGTACATCGACCTGCCGGACGCCTACCTGTCGGTGACCGAGGCGCTGCGCGCCGGCGGCTTCGCCAACAACGCCCGGGTCGAGATCAAGTGGGTGACCTCGGACGACTGCGAGACGCCTGAGGGCGCCCGGGCGCAGCTCGGCGACGTGGACGCGATCTGCATCCCCGGCGGCTTCGGCGACCGCGGCGTCAACGGCAAGGTCGGCGCCATCACCTTCGCCCGCGAGAACCGCGTCCCGCTGCTCGGCCTGTGCCTGGGTCTGCAGTGCGTGGTCATCGAGGCGGCCCGCAACCTGGCCGGCCTGCCCGAGGCCAACTCCACCGAGTTCGACGCCGCCGCCAAGCACCCGGTCGTCTCCACGATGGCCGAGCAGCTGGCCATCGTCGACGGCAAGGGCGACCTGGGCGGCACCATGCGTCTGGGCCTGTACCCGGCCAAGCTCGCCGAGGGCTCGATCGTCCGTGAGGTCTACGGCGGCGAGCAGTACGTCGAGGAGCGCCACCGCCACCGCTACGAGGTCAACAACGCCTACCGCGCGGACCTCGAGAAGACCGGCCTGCAGTTCTCCGGCCTCTCCCCCAAGGGCGACCTGGTCGAGTACGTCGAGTACCCGCGCGAGGTGCACCCGTACCTGGTGGCCACCCAGGCCCACCCGGAGCTGAAGTCCCGCCCGACCCGCCCGCACCCGCTGTTCGCGGGTCTGGTCAAGGCCGCCATCGAGATCAAGAGCACCGCGGCCGAGTAAGTCGCCGGTCGTTCACCGGACGGCGGCCCCGCGATTCCCGCGGGGCCGCCGTCCGGCGTTAGATTGTGTCGTACTGACGAAAAGGGGAGAGCGATGGACGAGCAGCGCGACCAGGGGATCGCCGACGTGGCCGAGGAGTGGGAGGTCCGGGAGAGCCGGACGCCGTTCCAGGGCAAGGTCACCGGTGTGCGCAGCGAAGAGGTCCGGATGCCCGACGGCAGCTGGGCCCGCCGCGACTACCAGACCCACCCCGGCTCGGTCTCCGTGCTCGCCCTGGACGACAAGCAGCGGGTGCTGATCCTGCGGCAGTACCGGCACCCCGTCCGCCAGCGCCTGTGGGAGCTGCCCGCCGGCCTGCTCGACGTGCCCGGCGAGAACCCGTGGCACGCCGCGCAGCGCGAGCTGTACGAGGAGGCGCACTGCAAGGCCGGCACCTGGCGCATCCTCGCCGACTACTACACCTCCCCGGGCGGCACCGACGAGGCGCTGCGGATGTTCCTCGCCACCGACCTCGCGGAGGCCGAGGGCGAGCGCTACGCGGCGGAGGGCGAGGAACAGGAGATCGAGGTCGCCTGGGTGCCGGTGTCCGACCTGATCCGGCTGATCCACGCCGGGCGGCTGCACAACCCGACCCTGGTCACCGGCACGCTCGCCGTGCACGCCGCGCTCACCGGACCGGACGGGCTGGACGGACTGCGCCCGGCGGACTCGCCCTGGCCGGCCCGGCCCTTCGAGGGGTGAGCGAACGGCCCGTACGCCTCCTGAGCACCCTGCTGTTGATCCGCAAGGGTGATTTACCGGTTCGTACGACCGGATGTCACCTCGGCTGAGCCGGACGGTCGAACTACGCTTCGCAGACAGGGCGCCCGTCCCGGGCCGCCTCCGCTGAGGCCGGATGACGTCGGGAGTGGCACGGGTGGCGAGGAAGACGGCGACGATGGACCCCGGCCCCGACGCGCCCGTCGGGGCCGTTCCGGGCCTCGACCGGCTGCCGGCCGGGCCCGCGCTGTTCGTCGGGCGGCGCACCGAACTGGCCGCGCTGCGGGCGGCCGCCGCGCGCCCGGCCACCGGCCGCAGCCCGGTGCTGGTCCTGGCCGGTCGCCCCGGCTCCGGCCGCACCACGCTGGCGGTCCGCTTCGCCCGCACCGCCGCCGCGGACCACCCCGACGGTGTGCTCTTCGCACGTCTGTCCGCCCCCGACGGCGGCCGGGTGGCGCCCGCCCGGGCCGCCCGCCTGCTGCTGGAGCAGCTCGATCCCGAGGCCCCCGTGCCGCTGCCCGGCGCCACCGGGGACGGGCGGGACGAGCCCGCCTGCGTCGCGCTGCGCGAGGCGCTCGTGGGCCGCCGGGTCCTGCTGGTGCTGGACGACGTCCGGGACGCCGGGCAGCTGTGGCCGCTGCTCGCGGACGAACCCGGCTGCCTGGTGCTCGCCACCACCGCCGGGCCGCTCACCGGCATCGAGGACATCGACCCGGTGATCCTCGGCGGGCTCGACCGGCAGGCCTCCGGCGAACTGCTCGCCGACCTGGTCGGCGGCACCCGGATCTCCTGCGACCCGGTCGGCGGCGCCGACCTGGCGGAGGCCTGCGCGGCCCGGCCGGCCGCCCTGCGGCTGATGGCCGGATGGCTGCGCGGCGACCCGAAGGCGGCCGTCACCGAGGCGGCGCGCGAGCTCACCCGGGTGGTGGGCGAGGAGTCGGCACGGTCGGCGGTGCCGAAGGGGGAGGGGGAGAAGGCGGAGAAGCCCGTACAGGGGCCGAAGACCGCCCAGGCGCCGACGCCCGGGAAGGCCGCGACGCCGGTACAGGGGGCGGCCCCGGGGAAGGCTGCGAAGCCCGTACAGGGCGCGGCGTCGGGGAAGGCCGCGAAGTCCGTACAGGGGCCGAAGGCTGCCCAGGTGTCGACGCCCGGGAAGGCCGCGACGCCCCCACCGCTGGGGGAGAAGCCGGCCGAGGGCCCGCCGCCGGAGCCCGCCGCCGGCGAGACGGCCGGGGAGCAGGCGGCCTGGGTGAAGCCCGGCCCGGAGCCGGCCGAGCCGGTGCCCGTCCCCGACAGCGACCCGCTGATCGGCGCGTTCACCCTGCTGTACGGCACCCTCCCGGCCGCCCAGGCGCGGATGCTGCGCACCCTCACCCTGGCCCCGGCGCAGACCGCCGACCCGCGCACCGCCTCCGCCCTGGTCGGCTGCCCGGCACCGGAGGCGGCCGTGACGCTCGCCGCACTGGCCGAACGGGAGCTGCTCGGCCAGGAGGCGCCGGCCGCCGACGGCAGCCCGCGCTACCGGGTGCCCGGGCGCCTCTACCCGAGGCTGGTCCGGCTGCGCGAGCAGGAGGACCGGCCCGCCGAGACCGAGCTCGCCCGGGCCAGGCTGCTGGAGCGGCTGGTCCGGCTCACCGAGTCGGCCCGCGCCCTGCTGGACCCGGCGGGCAGCGGCCCCGGGCCGGACCCGCTGCCCGCCGCCCTGCGGCTGGGCTCGGCGGAGCACGCCCGGGAGTGGCTGCTCGGCGAGCGGGACCTGCTGCTCGGGGCGGTGGCCGACGCGATCGGCCAGGGCGACCTGGACGGCTCGGCGGGCCGGCTGGTCACCGCGCTGCTGCGGGCGCTGCCGCTGACCGGCGCCGCCGCCCCCGCCGACCTCTACCGGCTGCACGAACTGGTGCTGACCGTCGCCGAGCGGCACGGCAGACCCCGCCGGGCCTCGGCCGCGCTGCTCAACCTGGGCGACCTACAGGCCGCCGCGGGCCGCTGGGAGCAGGCCGTCACGCACTACCGGGCCGCCCTGGAGCACGCCCGCACGGCCGGGGACGAACCGCTCTGCGCCCGGGCCCTGGAGGGTGCGGCCGGCTGCCACCGGGCGCTCGGCGACGCGGTGCGCGCCGCCGACTGGTACGGGCGGGCACTCGGCCTGCGGCAGTCGATGGGGGAGCCCGCCGCCGAGGCCCGGCTGCTCGCCCGGGTGGCCGAGGCGCACGCCGCGCAGCGCCGTTTCGACGAGGCGGACCGCGAGTACCGGGCCGCGCTGGCGGTGCTGCGCAGGCTCGGCGACGAGCGCGGCCGGGAGGCCGTCGGGGCCGCCCTCGCGGACCTGCGGGAACGGGTCGACGCCGGGTGGTGAGGGGTCTTTCGGAGGTATTGTCGAAGATGCCCGGTTAACACATCTTTGGTGGGAAGATCGCAAGGGAAGCCTACGAACCTGCCAATGTGTTCGGCAGATTTATTCACTTTGGAAGGCTGACACGCCGACTGGGCTTCATTACACTCGAACTCAGTCGCGCAGCGATCCCCGCCCCGGGCTGCCCCGGAGGCTTCCCCACGTGCGCGTCGCCCGCCGGTCTTCTCCGGTAGGGACCCCCATGGCAAGAGGACGTGTTTAGCCGTGAAGGTCGGCATCCCCCGCGAGGTCAAGAACCACGAGTACCGCGTGGCCATCACGCCCGCCGGCGTGCATGAGCTGGTCCGCAACGGACACGAGGTCTACATCGAGGACAACGCCGGTGTCGGCTCCTCGATCCCCAACGAGGAGTACGTGGCCGCCGGCGCCACCATCCTCCCCACCGCCGACGAGGTGTGGGCCACCGCCGACCTGCTGCTGAAGGTCAAGGAGCCCATCGCCTCCGAGTACCACCGGCTGCGCAAGGGCCAGACCCTCTTCACGTACCTGCACCTGGCGGCCGACCGCGCCGGCACCGACGCGCTGATCGCCTCGGGCACCACCGCCATCGCGTACGAGACCGTGCAGCTCGGCAACGGCGCGCTGCCGCTGCTCGCCCCGATGTCCGAGGTCGCGGGCCGTCTCGCCCCGCAGGTCGGCTCGTACCACCTGATGCGCCCGGCCGGCGGCCGCGGCGTGCTGCCCGGCGGCGTGCCCGGCACCCACCCGGCCAAGGCCGTCGTCATCGGCGGTGGCGTCTCCGGCTGGCACGCGGCCACCATCGCCATCGGCATGGGCTACGAGGTGACCCTGCTCGACCGCGACATCAACAAGCTGCGCGAGGCCGACCGCATCTTCGGCACGAAGATCAAGGCCATCGTCTCCAACACCTTCGAGCTGGAGAAGGCCGTCATCGAGGCCGACCTGGTCATCGGCGCGGTGCTGATCCCGGGCGCCAAGGCCCCGAAGCTCGTCACCAACGAGCTGGTCTCCCGCATGAAGCCGGGCTCCGTGCTCGTCGACATCGCCATCGACCAGGGCGGCTGCTTCGAGGACTCGCACGCCACCACGCACGCCGAGCCGACCTTCCAGGTCCACAACTCGGTCTTCTACTGCGTGGCCAACATGCCGGGCGCCGTCCCGAACACCTCCACCTACGCGCTGACCAACGCGACGATGCCGTACGTCGTCGAGCTGGCCAACCGCGGCTGGAAGGAGGCGCTGCGCCGTGACCCGGCGCTCGCCAAGGGCCTGAACGTGCACGAGGGCCAGATCACCTTCCCGGCCGTGGCCGAGGCCTTCGGCCTGGAGTCGGTCTCGCTGGAGAGCGTGCTCGCCTGATCCGGTGATCCTGCGATTCGGTGATCCAGAGATCCGCTGATCCAGAGATCCGCTGATCCTGCGATCCGGTGATCCAGAGATCCTGCGATCCGGTAGACCGCCCGGCGGTCGTTCGCCCCCGACCCGATCCCCTCGGGCCGGGGGCTTCGCCGTGCCCGTGAACGGGTGGTGGAGCGGACGGGTCGCTCTGTCGTCAATTTCTGTCGGTCGTGTCACCCCACCGCAGAAACGTTAGGGTCAACGGCCTACTCATCCCTTGACATCGGCCCGCCCGATAGTCGACACATCCGGCCCACTACCGTGGATTGTGTTGCTGCGAACGCCTTGAACGGCCTAGAGTCGCAAACCGTCGGCATGCTGCCACGCTGACGAATCGACATAGAGTCCTGGATGCCCAAGGAGGTAAGACGACTTGTGAATGAGTCGACATTTGCTCCCGGGGGTGGTCAGCCAGGACTGGCGGAGCGCACCGCCGGCCAGCCGAGTGAGGAGCCAGGGGCCCGGCAGCCCTCCGTGGGCTCGGCCGAGGTCGGCTCGGTCGCACTCCGCACCTTCGAAGCACGCCAGAACACAGCGCAGGTGACCACGGTGACCGATCACGACGCCGACTTGGCGGCCTACGGCCTGGCCTACGGCGAGTTCGCCTACGGCGCCTACGACGACCCGGACGCCGAGTACGAGCCGGACCCGGAGTACGCCGCCACGCTGGCCCCCGACGCCGCGCGCCAGCGCCGCGAGCGGGTCGGCCCGACCGGCCGCCCGCTGCCGTACTTCCCGATCCCCGCCCCGGTGGCCGAGCACGGCCCCGCGCAGATCATCGCCATGTGCAACCAGAAGGGCGGCGTCGGCAAGACCACGTCGACCATCAACCTGGGCGCCGCGCTGGCCGAGTACGGCCGCCGGGTGCTGCTCGTCGACTTCGACCCGCAGGGCGCGCTCTCGGTCGGCCTCGGCGTCAACCCGATGGAGCTCGACGTCACCGTCTACAACCTGCTCATGGAGCGGGGCCTGACGGCCGATGAAGTGCTGCTCAAGACGGCCGTGCCGGGCATGGACCTGCTGCCGTCCAACATCGACCTCTCCGCCGCCGAGGTGCAGCTGGTCAGCGAGGTGGCCCGGGAGTCCGCGCTGGCCCGCGCGCTGAAGCCGCTGCTGCCCGACTACGACTACGTCATCATCGACTGCCAGCCCTCGCTGGGCCTGCTGACGGTCAATGCGCTGACCGCCGCTCACAGCGTCATCGTCCCGCTGGAGTGCGAGTTCTTCGCGCTGCGCGGCGTCGCGCTGCTGACCGAGACCATCGAGAAGGTGTGCGAGCGGCTCAACCCCGAGCTGCGCCTGGACGGCATCCTCGCGACCATGTACGACTCGCGCACCGTGCACAGCCGCGAGGTGCTGGCGCGCGTCGTCGAGGCGTTCGGCGAGCACGTCTTCCACACCGTCATCGGGCGGACCGTGCGCTTCCCGGAGACCACCGTCGCCGGCGAGCCCATCACCACGTACGCGACCAACTCGGTCGGTGCCGCCGCCTACCGCCAGCTCGCCAGGGAGGTGCTCGACCGGTGCCGCCCCGCCGAGTGAGTCTCCCGGGGGCCGACGAGCTGTTCCGGACCACCGGCGGGATGGCGCTGTCGCCGTCCCTCGCGCCGCGTCCGGCCGCCGAGGCAGCCAGAGCGGAGACCGCGCGGACCGTCCACGGCACGGACGGCGCCGAAGGCGCCGAGGACGCTCAGGACACCCAGCGCACCGGCGAGGCCGGGCGGCAGCCGTCCCAGGACCAGCAGCCGGCCGCCGGCGCCCCGGCGGGCGCCCAGCCGCCGGCCCAGCGCTCCGCCTCGTCCGCCGGGCCCCAGGGCACCGTGCCGGCCGGCCGCCAGCACCCCGGCGCCGCCGAGGAGCAGGCCGGCGGCACCGGGCGCGCCCGGCCGCGCGGCCGCGCGCCGCGCCGCCCCAGCGGGCGCGAGCGGCACGACGAGAAGATCACCGTGTACGTGTCCGCCGAGGAGCTCATGGACCTGGAGCACGCCCGGCTGGTGCTGCGCGGTGAGCACGGCCTGGCCGTGGACCGCGGGCGGATCGTCCGGGAGGCCATCGCGGTCGTCCTGGCGGACCTGGAGCAGCGCGGCGAGGCCTCCATCCTGGTCCGGCGGTTGCGCGGCCGCTAGGCCCCTTCCTGGCCGTCAGTGGTGCCTCTGGTGCTGCTGGTGCGGTGCCTCCGGTGCGGCGGTCCCGGTGTGGCATCCCTGGTGTGGCGTGTCGACGTCCTGTGGTGACGTCCTGCGGTGGCGTCGATGTCGATGCCGAGGGCCGACGCCGGGAGGCGTCGACCGCGTGACGACGGCGTGTCGACGGCCCCGGGGGCGGGGCGGGCGGCCGGGCCGGGTGAAGATGGACCGTCATGCCGAGCACCGCCGAACCACCCACCACCGCCGTGAACGCGACCGAGGAACAGCCGCGGGGCGGCTTCCGGGTGCGGCTGGACAACTTCGAAGGCCCCTTCGACCTGCTGCTCAGTCTGATCGCCAAGCACAAACTCGACGTCACCGAAGTGGCGCTGGCCACCGTCACCGACGAGTTCATGGCACACATCCGGGCGATGGGCCCGGACTGGGACCTGGACGCGGCGACCGAGTTCCTGGTCGTCGCCGCGACCCTGCTCGACCTCAAGGCCGCCCGGCTGCTGCCCGTCGCCGACGTCGAGGACGAGGAGGACCTGGCGCTGCTGGAGGCCCGTGACCTGCTGTTCGCCCGGTTGCTGCAGTACCGGGCGTACAAGCGGGCGGCGGCCCTCTTCGGCGAGCGCTGGGCCGCCGAGCTGGCCCGACGCCCACGCACCGTCGGGCTGGAGCCCCGGCATGCCGGGCTGCTGCCCGAGGTGGTCATCACCATCGGCCCGGAGCGGCTCGCGCAGCTGGCGGCCAGGGCCATGGAACCCAAGCCGAAGCCCGTCGTGTACGTCGACCACATCCACAGCCCGCCCGTCAGCGTGCGCGAGCAGGCCGGGCTGGTGGTCGGGCTGCTCACCGAGCTCGGCGAGGCGTCGTTCCAGCGGTTGGTCGAGGACGCGTCGGACGAGCTGGTGGTCGTCGCCCGTTTCCTGGCGCTGCTGGAGCTGTACCGGGAGCGGGTGCTGGCCTTCGAGCAGCCGGAGGCGCTGGGCGAACTGCTGGTGCGCTGGGTGGCGGAGGAGGACCGGGGCGCGGTCGAGGTGACGGACGAGTTCGACCGGCCGGTGGGTGAGCGGGAGCGGGAGGAGAGTCGATGAGTGGTGGGAGCGGGAGCCCGAGCCCGAGCGGGAGCGGGGTCGGCGGGCGGCCGGTGCGGCGCCCGCTCGGGCTGCCGGGGCGGCCTCGGGCCGGGGAGTGGCTGGAGCCGGCCTTCGAGCTGCTGGCGGAGCCGGTGGCGGGGCCCGTGACGGATCCGGTGGCGGCGGGGTCGGTGGTGGAGCCGGTAGCGGCGTCCGTGGGTGCGTCGGCGGAGGGCGAGGCCCGGGTCGTGCACCAGAAGTCGGCCCCGTCGACCTCCGGCGTCACTGATGTGGTCGGCGTCGCTGATCCGGCCGGGGGCGAGGAGACGCCCGGGGCCGGGTTGAAGGCCGAGCTGGAGGCGATCCTGATGGTCGTCGACGAGCCTGCCGGGGAGGAGCGGCTGGCCGGCGTGCTGGAGCGGCCCCGGGCGCAGGTGGCCGCTGCGCTGCGCGAACTGGCCGCCGAATACACCGCCCAGGGCCGCGGATTCGACCTGCGGCTGGTCGCCGGCGGGTGGCGGTTCTACAGCCGGGACACCTGCGCTCCGGCCGTCGACCGCTTCCTGCTGGACGGCCAGCAGGCCCGGCTCACGCAGGCCGCATTGGAGACCCTGGCGGTCGTCGCCTACCGGCAGCCGGTGTCCAGATCGAGGGTTTCCGCCGTCCGCGGTGTGAACTGTGACGGCGTGATGCGTACCCTGGTACAGCGAGGACTGGTGGAAGAGGCCGGATCCGAGCCCGAAACAGGTGCGATCCTGTATCGGACGACGAACTACTTCCTGGAACGGATGGGGCTCCGCGGCCTGGACGAGCTGCCGGAGCTTGCTCCCTTCCTGCCCGAGGTCGACGACGTGGAAGCGGAGTCCCTGGAGGGCACGATGATCGCGGAGGCGGTCGCCGCCGCTGCCGTGCAGGCCGTGGGCGGCAGTGGCGAGGCCGGTCGGGCTGCGCCTGATCGGTAGGGGGCGGTGAGGTCGGCCGAAACGACCGCACATCCCAGACGGTAACGACGTACGGACACTTTGATGCGTAGCAGTGGCAACGGCAGGAACGGCAGCGGCGGCGGCAGCGGTCGCAGCGGACAGGGCGGGGGCCGGGGCGGCGGCTCCTACGGCGGCAGCGGCAGCGGCCGCAGCGGCTCGGGCTCGGGCTCGGGCTCGGGCTCGCGTGGGGGTTCGTACGGCGGTGGGTCCGGCTCGGGCTCGGGCTCGCGTGGGGGTTCGTACGGCGGTGGGTCCGGCTCGGGCTCCGGCTCGCGCGGCGGCTCGTACGGCGGTGGGTCCGGCTCCGGCTCGCGCGGCGGTTCGTACGGCGGCGGCAGCGGTGCCGGTTCGCGCGGCGGCTCCGGCTCGTACGGGCGTGACAGTCGCCGGGACGACCGGCGCGACGACAACCGGTACCCGGACCGCCCGCTGCGGCCCGAGGAGCGGCGCTACGACCGCCCCGAGTTCGGCGGTGGCCCCAACGCCACCCCCGCCCGCGGCGGCTACTCCGGTCGGCGCCCCAGCCCGGCCCCGCGCCCGCGCCGTGAGGGCCAGGGCGCCCCGGGCGACCCGCGCCGCCAGCCGCAGCGCTCGCGCGAGCTGCAGGCCAAGATCGAGGACGCCGTCCTCGCCCGGCACGACAAGCCGGCCGTCAAGCTGCCCAAGACCTTCGGCGAGCCCGAGGGCGAGCGCCTGCAGAAGGTGCTGGCCCGGGCGGGCATCGGCAGCCGCCGCGCCTGCGAGGAGCTGATCGAGCAGGGCCGGGTCCAGGTCAACGGCAAGCTCGTCACCGAGCAGGGCAAGCGGGTCGACCCGCAGAACGACGAGATCAAGGTGGACGGCCTGACCGTCGCCACCCAGTCGTACCTGTTCTTCGCGCTCAACAAGCCGGCCGGCGTGGTCTCCACCATGGAGGACCCGGACGGGCGCCAGTGCCTCGGCGACTACGTGACCAACCGGGAGACCCGGCTGTTCCACGTCGGCCGTCTGGACACCGAGACCGAGGGCATCATCCTGCTCACCAACCACGGCGAGCTGGCCCACCGTCTCACCCACCCCCGGTACGGCGTGACCAAGACCTACCTGGCCGCCATCCAGGGCCCGATCCCGCGCGACCTGGGCAAGCAGCTGGCGCAGGGCATCGAGCTGGAGGACGGCTTCGCGCGCGCCGACAGCTTCAAGGTGATCTCCAACGTCGGCAAGAACTACCTGGTCGAGGTGACCCTGCACGAGGGTCGCAAGCACATCGTCCGCCGGATGCTGGCCGAGGCCGGCTTCCCGGTCGAGAAGCTGGTGCGCACGCACTTCGGCCCGATCGCGCTGGGCGACCAGAAGTCGGGCTGGCTGCGCCGTCTGACCAACCCCGAGGTCGGTCAGCTGATGCGCGAGGTCGGTCTGTAGACCGGTCGGTATATTTCTATAGACCGGTCGGTATATTCCGATTGGGCTATGTAGACCGGTCGGTATATTCTCCCCCGGAGTCTGTAGACCGGTCGGTATATTCGGGCTTCTGCTGAGGGCCTCCCCGTCGAAAGGCGGGGAGGCCCTCGGTCGTTCGGTGGGGGTGGGCGGGGTGCGAGGCGGGGCGCAACCCCTGGTCACGGCCTTGTCAGCGCCATGATCCGTGGCAGAGGATTGCCACCGGACCACCATCCGCCCAGTGGCGGGACTGCGCCAGGGCCGGCGCCGGTGGGGGGCGAACGGGGAGACGGCGTCGTGTCGGATGCACCACTCAGCGCACTGGGACTGGCCGAGCCGGACGGACAGGTCTACGCGGCGCTGGTGGCCAATCCGCAGTCCACCGCGGAGGAACTGGCCGAGGGCTGCGGCCTGACGCTCCAGCAGAGCGTGCGCGCCCTGGACCGCCTGGCGCAGCAGGGCATGGCGACCCGGGCGCCGGTGGACCGGCAGCGCTACCTGCCGGTCGCCCCCGACGTCGCGATCGGCACCCTGATCGGCCACCGCGAGTCCGAACTGCGGCACGCCCGGGCCGAGATGCACCGTCTGATGGACGCCTTCCGGGAGGCCTCGCGGTACACCGATCCGGCGCACTCGGTGGAGGTGCTGACCGGTGGCGAGGCGATCGCGCAGCGGCTGGAGCACATCACCGAGACCAGCCAGTACCAGGTCCGCGGCTTCGACCGCCCGCCGTACATCCAGGATCCGGTGACCCCGATCCCGTTGCAGCGGCGGCGGTTGCGGGAGGGCCTGCGGCTGCGGACCGTCTACGACCGGGACGCGGTGGCCTGGCCGGGCCGACTGGAGCGGAACATCCTGGCCGGGGTCGCGGACGGCGAGGAGGCCCGGGTCCGGCCGTCGCTGCCGATGAAGATGATCATTTCGGACGACCGGATGGCGATCATCCCGATCAGCGTGGGCGACAGCGTCCTCGACGCCGCGTACGTCATCCACCCCTCCGCGCTGCTCCAGGCGCTGGACACGCTGTTCGAGGCGGAGTGGGAGCGCGCCGTCCAGTTGCAGGCCGCGATCGGCACCGGGGACGCGACGCTGGAGCCGGAGGCCGACCACCGCAAGCTGCTGGGCCTGCTGGCGGCCGGCCTCACCGACGAGTCGATCGCCCGGTCGCTCGGCTGGAGCGCCCGCACCACCCAGCGCCGGTTGCAGAGCCTGATGCGCTCGCTGGGCGCCACCACCCGCTTCCAGGCCGGTATGGCGGCCCGGGAGCGGGGTTGGTTGTGACAGGAGTTGGCTGTGCACCGGGCCGGGCGGACGTCGGGGGTCGGGCGTCAGCTCCAGGGGGTGAGGGCGGCCCAGCGGCCGTCCGGGCCGCGCTCGACCTTCAGCAGGCCCTTGACGGCGGAGCGGTTGAGCCGTCCGTAGACGTGCGGGAACAGCAGGCCGGGGGTGGCCCCGGGCGGCGGTGCGCCGTGCGGGGCCTCCCACTTGACCATCGGTTCCACCTGTGACTCCTCGATCAGCAGTGCCATCAGCGGGTCGGGAGTGTCGGCGAAGAAGGCGTTGGCCACCGCGAGCGCCGTCTGTTCGTCCGCCGAGCAGTGGATGAACCCGTCGGTGAGCAACGACGCGGTGGTGTACGGCCGACCGGGGTCGGACAGCCAGTCGTCCAGGGGTGCGAGGTGGAGGATCATGTTCCTGTTCTACCCGGTTTGGTCCTGAGCGGTCGTCACGAGCGGACCGGTGTTCAGACGGCGGCGGAGGCCGGGCTCCTCAGAGCCCGGCGACCTTGGCGGTGGCGGAGACCTCGTAGACCAGCGTGACCGTCCGACGGGCGCCGGGCCCGAGCGGGACGTCCCAGCGGAGGATGCCCTCGGCGTCGAAGGCGTCCGGCGACGGGGAGCACTCCTCCTTGCGCAGCCGCACCTCCACCGCCGACACCTCGGAGACCGGCACCCGCTCGCGGACCGCGACGACCTGTTCGTCCCGCTCCTCCGGGCCGGAGAAGCGGGAGAGGTGCAGCCGCACCGTCCGGGTGGTCGTCTGGCGGCCGGTGAGCCCGGCGGTGACCTGGCGTTCCTCGGCCTCGCGGACCACCCGGTAGCCGTCCGAACTGCCGAACGCCAGCTCGGCGTCGGCCCCGGCGGCGGTGAAGCCCAGCTCGCCTCGGCCGGTGAAGCCGCTGCCGCGGACCAGTTCGACCGGACCCGCCAGCAGCGGGTGCCCGGCCGTGTTGCGGAACCGGACCACCTGGGTCACCAGCGGGGACAGCTCCGGCGCGCACGCGTACTCGCTGCTCGCCTGCCCGGTGAAGGCGCCGAGCGGCACCCGGTGTGCCCGGCCGTCGGAGGGCACGGTGGCCGGAGCGGGCGCGGGCAGCACCCGGACCTCCCCGCCGTCGTCCACCCCCGGTACCCCGGCGGCCGGGCCGAGCGCGCTGATCGCCTCCTCGCGCAGCTCCACCTCGACCGTGCGGCGCTCCTCCGCGGTGCGCTCGCGCAGCATCAGGACGTCCTCGGCGACGGCGGGCGGGTCGGTGGCGAGGGCCGAGCGGGCGGTGGAGAAGGTGAGCCGGACACCGGTCCAGTCCTCGCCGGTGCGCTGCCAGACCACCGCCTCCGACTCCAGCCGCAGGCTTCCGCCGTCCAGGGTGGCCCGGTACGAGGGGCGCCAGAGGGCGCACGGCACCAGATGGGTGACGGCCAGCCCGCTCGGGCCGGGCTGCGCCGCCTCGACGGTGAGCTCCAGGTGGGCGACCAGTTCGGCCGGTTCCTCCTCGGCCTGGTCGAGGGTGAGCAGGGCCTGCGAGCGCTCCTGGTCCAGGCGGCGCAGCCGGGAGTGGGTGGTCCGCAGCTCCTCGCCGTGGCGCTCGCGTTCGGCGTCCACCCGGTCCAGTTCGCGGGACCAGCGGGTGCGTTCGAGCTCGCCGATCCCGGCGCCCTCGCCGATCTCGCGCAGCAGGTCGGCGGAGAGCTGGGCGAGCAGCGCCAGCCGGGCCTCCAGGCGGGCGCGGGTCTGGTCGGCGAGGCGGCTCGCGGTCTCCAGCTCGTGCAGCCGGTGGCGCAGCCGGGAGTCCTCCGGGCCGGGCGGCAGCGGGGCGCGTGGGATCCAGTCGCGGACGATCCGGGCGTCCAGCACGCGGGTGCCGGGGGCGATGGTCTCGGCGCGCAGGGTGCGGTCGACGGCGAGCGCGGTGAGCGGGCCCAGTCGCAGCCGCTGGACGCCTGCGGCGAGGTTGACGGTGGTGGTGCGTTCGACCTGGCTGCGGTCCTCCAGGCAGGTGACGGCGGTGACGGGGAGGGGGATGGTCGTTCCGGTCATCGTTCAGTTCCTCCGGTTTCCACCGACGATGGCCTTTCCGGCCGGGATCTTGATCTGGTAGCCGCCGTCCAGCTCGGTGCGGCCGCCGGGCGGCAGCTCGACCCGCCAGAGCCGGGTGCTGGGCGGGCAGTCCGGCGTGGAGACCGCCGGGGCCTGCCAGTCGGCCCGCTCCTCGATCCGGATCTCGGCGTCGGAGGTGACCGGCACGCGCTCGCGGACCTCCACGGTGACGGTGCGGCCGAGCCGGTTCGCCAGCTGGACGCGCACCCGGTGGTCGAGCACGGTACTGCTGCTCAGCATGCCCGCGGTGGACTCGTGCAGCTCGGTGCGGCGCGCCACCTCGATGCTCTCGGTGACCCCGATGCCCAGGCTCCGCAGCCCGCCCGGGGCGAGGGTGGGCAGGGCGGCGGTGAGCAGGAACTCGTCGTCGACGGTGACCTCGACCGGGCCGGCCAGCACGGCGCGGTCGGTCCGGTTGGCGAGCACCAGGGTGGCGTACACCTTCTCCTCGACGGCGGGGACGGTGACGTACTCCGGGCGGACGGACACCGGGATCTCGTCGATCGTGACGGTGTGCCAGGTGCCGTCGGACGGGATGTCGGCGGGGGCGGCGGAGTCGAAGCGGTGGTCGAAGGAGCCCGCCGACTCGCGGGGCGGGACAGCGTGCCGGGGGAGTGCCAGATGGCGGACCCGCTCGCCGCCGGTGTCACCCGGGGGCATCGCCGCCGGCCCGTAGTGGTCGGCCTGCTCGGCCTGGGGGCGCAGGGTGCCGCGGTGGGCGGCGGGTGCGTCGGGGCCGGCCAGGACGAGGCCGGGGTAGTCGAGCAGGGAGGCGTCCGGGGCGAAGCCGGTGCCGGGGGCCTCGGTGCCGCCGCCGCTTCGGCGGGAGCGGCGGGCGAGCGGGTGCAGGTCCGGCGGGGGCGCGCCGCCCGGTGCCACGGGGGCGGGTGGCGGCGCGGGGGCCTGGGGCATCGAAACCTGGGGCATCGAGGCTTGGTACATCGAGGCTTGCGGCAGGGGGGCTTGGGGCATCGGGGCGGCGGCGGGTGCACCGCCGTATCCGGCGAAGCCGCTCGGGGCGGGCGGGGGCTCCGGTACGGGTTCGTCGATGTCCAGGGTGCCGCCGCGCCCGGTGGGGGCGGCCAGCCGGGCGGCGTCGGCCACGAGGCCGGCGTCGGCGGGCCGGGCGCCCCCGAGGCGGTTGAGCCGGGCGGCGGATCCGTACGGGCCGGGGGCCGAGACGGCGAGCGGGGCCTTGCGGCGCGGGGCCGGGCGGGCTCCGGCTCCGGCGTCGTCGTAGCCGGTGAAGAGGTCGGCCAGGCCGGCCGGGGGCTCGCGCCAGCCGGACGGCGGCGGGGCGGGCTGGCTGCGGCCGATCCGCAGCGAGCGGAGCCGGGGCAGGTCGGTGCGGCGGTCGAGGTCGGCGGTGGAGAGGGCGAGCCGGACGCCGGTCCAGTCCTCTCCGGTCTGCTGGGCGACGGAGGCGCGCAGGACGAGTCGGCCGGTGTCGGCGCCCTGGCGGTAGGAGAGGCGGTAGGCGGGCGCCCAGCGGGCGGCCGGGACGCCGTACTCCAGCTCGATGTCGAGCCGGGCGGGGGGCTTCTCGGGGGCTGGGGCGACGGGTTCCCCGGCGGATTCCGGGGCGGATTCCATGATGGGTTCCGGGGCGGGCTGTGCGGAGAGCGCCGAGGCCTGCGCGGTGGTGAGGGTGAGCAGGACGGTGGCGGCGGTCCCGACCGGGTGGGCGGGGCCGGCCGTGGATGCGCGGTCCAGCCGGTCGGCGGCCAATTCGCGCTCGTGGTCCGCGAGTTCGACTTCCTTGGTGAGCTCCTCGGCGCGTCGCTGGAGCCGGGTCAGGCGCTCGTCGACGAAGTCGGCCAGCTCCAGCCAGGCGTCGGCGGGCGTCCGCCGCAGCGGTTCCTCGGGCCGCCGCTGCGGTGGTACGGCGCGCAGGGCGGAGGTCTCGGCGATCGCGGTCAGGACCAGTCGGCGGCGCTCGGTGAGTGCGCCCTGGCGCTCCATGGCCTCGTCCAACTCGCGGCGGAGCCGGGGGAGTTCGGTCGGCTCGTGGAACTCGGCGAGCAGCTCCAGCCGGGCCTCGGTGACCGCCGTCCCGCTCGGGCCGTCGAGCACCCGGGCGCGCAGCGAGCGGCCGTCCAGGGAGGAGGGCAGACCGGTCAGCCGCAGCCGGCCGTCGGCCGGGAGCGGGACGCTGGCCCGGCGGCGGCACACCGCGCCCTCGGCGTAGACCACGACGGAGTCCAGGACCGACGGGTGGGCGGGGACGGCGGGGGGTTTCGGGGGCCCGGCCTCGCCGACGTGTCGGGCCTCGCCGTTCTGCTGATCGTCGCCGCTGTGCTGATCGTCCATGCGCAATCCCTTCGTTCGCGTGCCGTGTTCCGCGTGTCGCCCGCGCCGTGCCCGGGCGGCCAGTCTGCCCCGCTTCGGTGCGGGCGTCGCCGGATTTCGCGGGGTGCGGCGTGTGTGCCCGTTGGCGGGTCTGGCGGTCTGGCGGTCTGGCGGCCTGGCGCGTTCGCGGTCCTGTGGTGCCCGCCGTGTCCGGCGTGCCTCCGCATGGTGTGGGACGGGGGCGGGGCCGCCGTGGTTGCCCAGCGGGTGGGCGGTGGGGGCGTGGGTGGGGCGGATGCGAGAGGATGGGGCGCGGGTGTTCCCGGCCGGTGCCGGGGCGCCGACCGGACCGAGAACCGGCGAGGTCGGGCAGCCCGGAACGCGAAGCCCGAGAATTCGAGAAGGAGCGCGACCCGCCATGCGCACTGCCGTCGTCGTCGGTACCGGACTGATCGGCACCTCCGCCGCGCTCGCCCTGGCCGGCCGCGGGCTGACCGTCCATCTGGAGGACGCCGACCCGGACGCCGCCCGGACCGCCGCCTCGCTCGGCGCCGGCATCACCGAGCCGGCCGACGGCCCGGTCGACTTGGCGATCATCGCCGTGCCGCCCGCCCTGGTCGGCAAGGTGCTCGCCGACTGCCAGCGCCGCAACCTGGCCCGCTGGTACACCGACGTCGCCAGCGTCAAGGCCGGCCCGCGCATCGAGGTCGCCGCGCTCGGCTGCGACACCGTCCACTACATCGGCAGCCACCCGATGGCCGGCCGCGAGCGCTCCGGCCCGCTGGCCGCCCGCGCCGACCTGTTCGAGGGCCGCCCCTGGGTGCTCACCCCCACCGACGACACCGACACCGAGACGCTCAACGCCGCCCTGGAACTGGTCGCGCTCTGCGGTGCGATGCCGATCGTGATGGACGCGACCGCGCACGACCGGGCCGTCGCCCTGGTCTCGCACGCCCCGCAGCTGGTGTCCTCGCTGGTCGCCGCCCGGCTGGAGCACGCCGACGAGACCGCCATAAGGCTCTCCGGGCAGGGTGTCCGGGACGTCACCAGGATCGCCGCCTCCAACCCCGGCATGTGGGTCGACATCCTCTCCGCCAACGCCGGCGCGGTCGCCGACATCCTGGAGGAGGTCGCCTCCGACCTCGGGGAGACCGTCGCCGCGCTGCGCGCCCTGGACGCCCCCGAGGAGGGCGAGCGCCGGGCGGGCGCGGCCGGGATCGAGGCGGTCATGCGGCGCGGCAACACCGGCCAGGCCCGCATCCCCGGCAAGCACGGCGCGCCGCCCACCCGGTACGAGACGGTGGCCGTGGTGCTCGGTGACCAGCCCGGCGAGCTGGGCCGGCTGTTCGGCGAGGTCGGCGCGGCCGGGGTCAACATCGAGGACGTCGTCATCGAGCACTCGACCGGCCAGCAGGTGGGCTTCGTCCAGCTGTCGGTGGCGCCCGGGGCGGTCAAGCCGCTCACGGTGGCGCTGCGGGCGAGCGGGTGGAGCGTCCGGGACTGATCGGGCTGCGGGGGCCGGTCGGCTTCTGGGACTTCGGTTGAGCGGTTCGGTCGAGCGGTTCGGTTGAGGGGGAGCAGGGATGATCATCGAGTTGCCGCTGGGCGAGACCCGGTACGGGTCCTACGGCCGGCCGGTGGACCTGGGGAACGAACGGTTCCTGCGGGCGGTGGTGGGTGGGGACTTCCGGATCCACCACCGCAGCGTCGAAGCGCTGGTCGAACTGCCCCGGCCGACGCCGCCGGACCCGGAGTCCACCGAGCCGGAGCCGACCTGCAGCCTGCTGGTGCGGGCGGTCCACGCCGCCTTCGCGGAGCACCTGCCGCTCAGCCTGTCGCCGGACGTGCTCTGGTATGCGGTGGTGCACGAGGTGGCCGTGCACGCGCGGATGTACGCGCCGAGGTACCGGGCGCTGTTCGGCGGTGCCGAGGGACGCCGGGAAGCGATCGTGGTCCGCGACGACGCCCTGGCGGCGCCCGGCCCGGACTGGTCGCGGTCGGTCCGGCTGGTGCGGGAGCCGCTGGCGGCGGCGGTCGGGGCCGAACTGGTGGAGCTGTTCCAGCCGGCGTTCTCGACGACCACGCCCGACGACGCCTCCTCCGCGCTGGTGGCGCTGATGGACGTGGTCAGTCCCTACTACGCCTTCCGCTGGGAGACCCGCTGTGGCATCCCGCGGATCCGGCTGGAGGGCACGGTCGAGGACTGGGCGCTGCTGGTGGCGCGGGTCGCCGGGCTGGCGGAGCGCTTCGACTGGCTGGCGCCGTGGTTCGCCGAACTGCGCCCGGTGCTCGACGAGATCGCGGCGACCGCGGCGGGCGGGACGGTCGACGACGAGTTCTGGCGCTCGCTCTTCAAGTGGCGGTCGATGTCCGGCGGCCCACGGGTGACCGGCTGGCTCACCGCCTTCCTCGCGCACACCCAGACCCCCGACGGGCCCCGGCTGCGCCAGTCCTTCGGCTGGCGGGAGGCGGACGCCAACCCGTACCACCGGGACTCCTTCGCGGTGAACGACTTCCCCTCGCACGTCTCCAAGGTGCCGTTCGTCTGGGACCACCTCGGCCGCGAGATCCCGATGGCCTTCACCGCCGGCATCCTCGGCATCGAGTGGGACGGGGAGTACCTGCGGCCCCGGCTGGGCAACGCCGTCCTGCGGATCCTGGGCCCCGACCAGGGCTGATACCGGGGCCGATATCGGCGCTGATACCGGGGCTGTACCGGAGCCAAGGGGGGCCGGCAGGGGGCTGGCACTGGGCTGATCGGGTGGCGGAGTGGGTAGGGCGGCGGTCCATTAACCTTGAGGGAGACAACCCCCTGCCGTCTGCCTCCCCAGGCCCCGGCTTTCACGCCCAGAGAGAGGTTCGGCCCCGTGGACACTGCCGACCGAGCGCACGCCCCGGTCGTCGTCGCGATCGACGGACCCTCCGGTTCGGGCAAGTCGACCGTCTCGCGGGCGGTGGCGGCCCAGCTGGGCCTGAGCTTCCTGGATACCGGAGCCATGTACCGGGCGATGACCTGGTGGATGCTGGCCAACGACGTCGCCGTGGCCGACCCGGAGGCGGTGGCCGTCGCGTGCGGCAAGCCGGTGATCGTGTCGGGCACGGACGCGGACGGTCCCACCATCACGGTGGACGGCCAGGACGTCTCCGGACCGATCCGCGGCCCCGAGGTGACGGCGCAGGTCAGCGCCGTCTCCGCGGTGCCGGCGGTGCGCTCCCGGCTGGTGGAGCTGCAGCGCGGCTGCGCCGAGGTCGCCGAGCGCGGCATCGTCGCCGAGGGCCGGGACATGGGGACGGTGGTGTTCCCGAACGCCACCGTCAAGGTGTTCCTGACCGCCTCCGAGCAGGCCCGGGCCGAGCGCCGGGCGGCCGAGCTGCGCGCCAAGGGCGTCGACGAGGCGACCATCACCGCGATGGCCGCCGACCTCGCCCGCCGGGACGCCGCGGACTCCTCCCGGAAGACGGCCCCGCTGGCCCAGGCCGCGGACGCCGTCCTGGTGGACACCAGCGAGCTCACCCTGGAGCAGGTGATCGACCGGATCGCCGCGCTGGTGGAGGAGCGGGCCGGGATGTCGTCGGTCTGAGAGGACGGACAGGCCTGAAGGGACGGACCGGTCTGAAGGACGGACCGGTCTGGACGGCCACAATGGTCTGAACGGCAGGAACGGCAGGAACGGCAGGAACGGCCTGAACAACCGGAATGGCCGGAACGGCCGAATGAGCTGCGGTGCCGCCGAGGTGCCGCGGAGAAAACCATCGCGCTGCCCCGAGCGGGGCAGGTACGCACGGCGCGCCCCTGGGAAGGGCCGCGCCGGGAAACGGAACAGACGAACATGACCGCAGAGCACTCCGACACCGGCCACGGTGGACTGGACGCCGCCGACTACGCCGAGTTCATGGCCATCGCCGCCGAGGAAGGCTTCGACGTCGACGGCGTGGACGGCTTCGACGGCGCCGAGCACGTACCGCTGCCGGTACTGGCCGTTGTCGGCCGCCCGAACGTCGGCAAGTCGACCCTGGTGAACCGCATCATCGGCCGCCGTGAGGCCGTCGTCGAGGACAAGCCGGGCGTCACCCGCGACCGGGTCACCTACGAGGCCAGCTGGAACGGCCGCCGCTTCAAGGTCGTCGACACCGGCGGCTGGGAGATCGACGTCCTCGGCATCGACGCGATGGTGGCCGCGCAGGCCGAGCTCGGCATCGAGCAGGCCGACGCGGTGCTGTTCGTGGTCGACGCCACCGTCGGCGCCACCGACACCGACGAAGCCCTGATCAAGCTCATCCGCCGGGCCGGCAAGCCGACCGTGCTGTGCGCCAACAAGGTCGACGGCCCGTCCACCGAGGCCGAGGCCGCCTACCTGTGGTCGCTGGGCCTGGGCGAGCCGTACCCCGTCTCCGCGCTGCACGGCCGAGGCTCGGGCGACCTGCTCGACGCCGTCATGGACGCGCTGCCCGAGGCCCCGCCGCAGACCTTCGGCGACGCCGCCCCCGGAGGCCCGCGCCGCATCGCGCTGATCGGCCGCCCGAACGTGGGCAAGTCCAGCCTGCTGAACAAGGTCGCCGGCGAGGAGCGGGTGGTCGTCAACGAGCTGGCCGGCACCACCCGTGACCCGGTCGACGAGATGATCGAACTCGCCGGCAAGACCTGGAAGTTCGTCGACACCGCCGGCATCCGCCGTCGCGTCCACCTGACCGCCGGCGCCGACTTCTACGCCTCGCTGCGGACCTCCGCCGCGCTGGAGAAGGCCGAGGTCGCGGTCGTCCTGGTCGACGCCAGCGAGACCCTCGCCGAGCAGGACACCCGGATCATCTCGATGGCCGTCGAGGCCGGGCGCGCCGTCGTCATCGCCTACAACAAGTGGGACCAGATGGACGAGGAGCGCCGCTTCTACCTGGAGCGCGAGATCGAGCGCGACCTCGTCCAGGTGCAGTGGGCCCCCCGGGTCAACGTCTCGGCCAAGACCGGCCGGCACATGGAGAAGCTCGTCCCGGCGATCGAGACCGCGCTGGAGGGCTGGGAGACCCGCATCCCGACCGCGCGGCTGAACGCCTTCCTCGGCGAGCTGGTGGCCGCCCACCCGCACCCGATCCGCGGTGGCAAGCAGCCGCGCGTCCTGTTCGGCACCCAGGCGGGCATCCGTCCGCCGCGGTTCGTGCTGTTCGCCTCGGGCTTCCTGGAGGCCGGCTACCGGCGCTTCATCGAGCGCCGGCTGCGTGAGGAGTTCGGCTTCGTCGGGACGCCGATCTCGATCTCGGTGCGGGTCCGGGAGAAGCGCAAGAGGAAGTAGGACGTCGTGATCCACCGGCAGTAGTCGGTGGGTGCCGGCAGCAGGTGTGGGCGAGGGCCCCGTCACGGTGGTGGCGGGGCCCTCGTCGCGTGTACGGGGTCGTGCGGGCGCTGTGCGGGCGCCGTGGGGGTGGTGCGCAGGCGGGCGGTTCAGTGGTGGTCGCTGTTGCGGCCCGGGGGGAGGGAGAGCATCTGGCGGTGGCGGCCGCCGGTGGGCGCGGCGGTGGCGACGCCGGTGGCGGTGCCCATGGCCGGGGCGGGGGCCGGGGGCGGCGCGGGCATCGCGTGCGGGATCGGGCCGAGGTAGCCGGCGGCCACCCAGCCCTGGCCGTTGGTGAACTGGGGCGGCGGGGGCGGGGTGTGCTGAGGGGCGGTGGCCGCCGGGGCGGCCTGGCCGAAGCCGTCGCTGGTCGGGGCGGCGGGCTCGGCGTGGGGGTGCGGCTGAGGGGCGCTGTGGCCGGTGTGGCCCATCGCGCCGTGATGGGTGTGGCCGGTGGCGTTGTGGTGGGTGTGGCTCGTGGCGCCGTGGCCGGAGTGCCCGGTGACGCCGTGGTTGGCGGCGTGCCCTGCGGAGTGGCCGTGCTGCTGGCTCGGCATGTACTGCGGCAGGCCGGGCGCCTGTCCCCCGTAGCTGTGGAAGGCCTGGTGCTGGGGCGGGTACGGGCGCGGTTCGCCGAGCACCGGGTAACCGTCGCGGACCGCGAAGCCGGTGAACTTCAGGTCCTCCTCGCCCGAGCGGTCGCCCGGGAGCGCGCGGAACAGCCGCCGGTACTCGGAGTACAGCTCGTCGTAGATCGGCGTCGTCGAGTGCGGGTGCTCCGCGTCGTACGACGGGCGCATGCCGGGGATCGAGCGGGGGGCGGTGGTGGACCGGCCGGGGGACGCGGAGACGTCGTAGCTGTACACACAGGGGCCAACGAGTGAGGGGGCACAGGGATGCGGGGTTGCCGGGGCCCGGCCGGAAGGCGGCTTGTGCCGAGGGGGAGGCCGCCTTCCGGCGGGTGCGGAGCCCGGGCGTGGAGCCCGGGTGCCGGCGGGTTGGGGCGCGGCTGGGGCTGGGGCTGGGGCTGGGTGCTGCTGGGGCGGGGGCGCGGCTGGGTCGGGCGCGCGCTGCTGGGGCTGGGTGCCGAGGGGCTCAGGTGCCGGCGAGGGGGAGGGAGGCGGCGACCACCTGGCCCAGTGCCACCGCCCGCTCCAGCGCCTGGCGGAGCAGGTCCTCGCGCGGCTGACGGCCCACCATCCCGGCCGGGACGGCGTACATGGTGACCTCGGAGAGCTGGCTCGCGGCCATCCGCCAGGCGTCGGTGACCTGGAGCGGCTGGTGCGCCTGCCACCAGCCGGTGCTGCCGCCGGCGGCAGCGGGCTGCAGGATCGCGTGCAGCTTGCCCATCGCCACCAGGACCGACCAGCCGCCCAGTTGGTCCGGGGTCTCGTCGAGGTCGGTGATGGCCTGGAAGCCGGCGTCCTGGAGCAGGTCGAGGAACTCGTCCTCGCCCGAGGTGCTGCCGGGGCGCCCGACCGGGCCGGTCGGCTCGACGACCAGCGAGGCGTGCCCGACCTTGCCGTGCAGCACCAGCCCGCAGGTGATGCCGAGGATGGCGGCCTGGCCCGGCGCGCTGGGCTGGGGGGTGGGGGCGGTCGCCGGGGTCGGCGCGGGAATGGGCACCAGCGGGTGCGCGGGTGCGGCCGGGGCGCCGGTCTGGGCCTGGCTGATGCTGCGGACAGCGCCGACCAGTTGCTCCTCGGCCACCGGCACCACCTGGGACGGGATGCAGCGGGCGTGGGCGAAGGCGAGTACGGCGGTCTCCTCGCCGACGAACAGGACGGTGCTGGTGGGCTCCGCGTGGGTGTCGCCGGAGGTGCGGCAGGAGGTGCATTCGTAGCTGTCGGGTGCGCGGTCGCCGCCGAGGAGGCGGTCCGCCTCGTCGTCGCCGATCTCGGACCGGACCTCGTCGCTGACGTCGAGCATGCGCGGCACGGGTTCTCCTCTTGGTGGGTGCGGTTGGCGGTCGGGGGCGGATACGGGGAGGTCGCCATGACCAACGGGCCCTTGTGTCAGGCGTCACGGGTGGTCGACGAGGCTGACGGGAATTGCCTCTGATCCGACCGCGCCGCGTGTTCTCGTGGTCGCAATGTGTCGATGTCGGTGGCAGGACTGCCGGAATGAAACCGTGAGGTGAGTCACGCCGCCGTGATGTTTGATCTACGAATCGACGGCTAAAACGGGCATTTCGGGCAAGATTGTGCGGTCATTACCGCCGGTAACCCTTGGCTGAGCTGGGCAGACCGGTGGAGTTTTGGTTTCCCCGCCGACCGGCTCGTAGCTTCATTGGCGGCGCAACGAGCGCCACCCGGGTTCACCCCCGACGCACCGCCCCTCCGGCTTCCCGCCGGATGCGGCAGGTGCCCGCCGACGCGATCGCTCGAACAGGTCGCCGGTGAGCGGCTGGGTGGCCGGGGCGGCAAGCGGCACGTCCGACACGTGCACGGTCGCCCGATGGACGCGGCAAGTGAACGCGGCCCTCTCCAGGGCCTGGTTCCGCATGCCCGCCCGGGGCTTTCGAGAGGAACCCCATGACCTTCCGTCACGAGACCGCCGCTGCCACCACCTCCACGGTCACCAAGCGCAACCGCGTCCGGATGGCTGTCGTGGCGGGCGCCGCTGTCGCGGCCCTGCCGGTGGCCGGCCTCGTCACGGCCACCTCGGCCTCCGCCGCCTCCGTCTCCACCTGGGACTCCGTCGCCCAGTGTGAGAGCGGCGGCAACTGGGCCATCAACACCGGCAACGGTTTCTACGGCGGACTGCAGTTCACCTCCAGCACCTGGGCCGCCTTCGGCGGCACCGCCTACGCCTCGCAGGCCAACCAGGCCACCAAGGCGCAGCAGATCGCCGTCGCCGAGAAGGTCCTCGCCTCGCAGGGCCCGGGCGCCTGGCCCGTGTGCTCCGTCAAGGCCGGCCTGACCAAGGGCGGCGCCCCGGCGGCCGTCGACACCTCGGCCGGTTCGACCGCCGGTTCGACCGCCGCCAAGCCGGCTGCCCCGGCCGCCAAGCCGGCGCAGACCCAGGCCCCGAAGGCCGCCGCTGCCCCGAAGGCCGATGTCGCGCCGAAGGCCGCCGCCCCGAAGGCCGCCGCTGCGCCGAAGGCTGACGTCGCGCCGAAGGCCGCGCCGAAGAACGACGCCGCCAAGGGCGCCAAGGGCTGGACCGGCTCGAACGACGCCAAGCCGGCCAAGGGCGACAGCTACACCGTCAAGTCCGGTGACACCCTGAGCTCGATCGCCGCCGCGCAGGGCCTGGACTGGCACGACCTGTACAAGAACAACGCCAAGGTCATCGGTGGCAACCCCGACCTGATCCTCCCGGGCCAGACCCTGAGCGTCTGATCAGTTGAGCCTCTGAGCCTCTGAGTGTTTGAGCAGCTGAGCGTTTGACACCGGCTCTCCGGGGTCTGCCGCCTGATGTCGGCTGTCCGACGTCCCCGGCCTGAGCTCGGTTCAGCGGGCCTCCCGGCCCCGGCGCTGTGCTGACACCACGGCCGCTTCTCCGCTGTGCGGGGGAGCGGCCGTTGGCGTTTCCGGTGCTTCTGGCGTCTCTGGTGTTTCTGGCGCGTTCGGCGCGTTCGGAGTGTCGTTGGGGAGGGTCGTGCGGCGACCAGCCTAGGGTCGGCTGCTGTGCTGCCTCCGTGTGACGAGCGTATGTGCCGGGTCGTGCTTCGGCTGGGCGTCGCCGTGGTGCTGCTGGCGGGGTCGGCGGCGATCCCCTGGGAGCGGGCCGGTGCGGCGGTCCGGGTCGCGGACGTCGTGTGGGACGGCCTCGCCGAGTGCGAGAGCGGCGGCGACTGGCAGGCCGACACCGGCAACGGCTACTACGGCGGCCTGCAGATCTGGCCGCCCACCTGGGAGGTCGCCGGAGGCTTGCGCTTCGCCGACCGGCCGGACCACGCGAGCCGCCGGGAGCAGACGACGGTCGGCGAGGAGATCCTCCGACGGCAGGGCTGGGAGGCGTGGCCGGACTGCGCGCGGGAGCTGGGGCTGATCGGTGGATCGCCGGCCCCCGGCGGCAGCCCGACCTCCGGCGGCAGCCCGACTCCCGGCGGCAGCCCGACTCCCGGTGGCGGTCCGGCCCCCGGCGGCAGCCCGCCCCCCGGTGGCGGTCCGGGCTCCCGAGACCGGCCGGGTTTCTGAGGCCGGCCGGGTTTGTGAGGCCGACAGGGTTTCTGAGGCCGGCCGGGCTTCGGCCGTGGCGGTGCGGGAGGATGGTGGGGTGATCCAGGGCGAACTGTTCGGTGACCTGCCCGGTGCCGTCCCGGGCGGCCGGTCGGGGTCCGCTGCCGCGCGCGGGCGCGCCGAGCCCGCCCCCGGTGCCGTCCTCCTCCCCGGCTGGCTGGACGCCGATGCCCAGCTGCGCCTGGTCGCCGCCTGCCGGGAGTGGGCCCGCCCACCGGCCGGCCTGCACGCCGTGCGGATGCCCACCGGCGGAATGATGTCCGTACGGATGGTCAGCCTCGGATGGCACTGGTATCCGTACGGTTATCGGAGGGACGCGGAGGACGGCACGCCCGTCAAGCCGTTCCCGCCCGAACTCGACCGCCTCGCCCGCCGGGCCGTCGCCGACGCCTACGGGACGGACGCCCGGCAGATCGCCGGTGCCGCGTCGTACGAACCCGACATCGCGATCGTCAACCACTACCCGCACGGCGCGAAGATGGGCCTCCACCAGGACCGCGACGAGCGGACCGACGCGCCCGTGGTCTCGCTCTCACTCGGCGACGCCTGCGTGTTCCGGCTCGGGAACACCGAGACCCGGACCCGCCCGTGGACCGACCTGGAGCTGCGCAGCGGGGACCTGCTGGTGTTCGGCGGCCCGGCCCGGTTCGCTTACCACGGCGTGGTGCGCACGCTGCCCGGCACGGCGGATCCGGCGCTGGGTCTGGTCGGCCGACTCAACATCACCGTGCGGCAGTCGGGGCTGGCGGCGGGGGAGGCCTGAGTCCGGGTGGGCGTTCGTTCGTCCGTCCGCCTGGCGTCCGCTCGTCCGCTCTCCCCCTACTGCTCGCTCGCCGCTCGCTTACTCGTTCGAGTGAATCGGCTCCTTCGGCCCGGTGGGCGGGAATGACCCCGGTCGCCGGAGAATTCGAGTGGGTTGGAGAATTCGATCAGGACGGGCACCGGAGCCGGGCGGAAGACCTCCGCCGGGGCCGTGGGCCTGGAGAGGAAGCGCACGCATGGGTACCCCCGTCGACGACCTTGTCGACCTGCTCGACCTGGAGCAGATCGAACTGAACATCTTCCGCGGGCGCAGCCCCGAGGAGGCGCTGCAGCGGACGTTCGGCGGCCAGGTCGCCGGGCAGGCGCTGGTCGCGGCCGGGCGCACGGTGGACGGCGACCGTCCGGTCCACTCGCTGCACGCCTACTTCCTGCGCCCCGGGGTGCCCGGCGTGCCGATCGTCTACCAGGTCGACCGGATCCGCGACGGCCGCTCCTTCACCACGCGCCGGGTGCTCGCCATCCAGGGCGGTCGGTCGATCTTCGCCCTCACCGCCGACTTCCACCGCCCCGAAGAGGGCGGCATCGAGCACCAGCACCCCATACCGGACGTCCCCGCGCCCGAGGACCTGCCCAGCGCTCTGGAGGAGGTCGGCTCCCGACTCGGCGAACTCCCCCCGTTCATCAGCCGCCGCCAGCCCTTCGACATCCGCTACGTCGACCGGCTGCGCTGGACGAAGGAGGAGCTGGCCGGGGTCGAGGCGCGCAGCGGCGTCTGGCTGCGGACGGACGGCCCGCTGCCGGACGACCCGCTGATCCACGTCTGTGCCCTCACCTACGCCAGCGACATGACGCTGCTCGACGCCGTCCGCGCCCCCGTCGAGCCGCTCTGGGGCACCCGGCATTTCGACATGGCCTCGCTGGACCACGCGATGTGGTTCCACCGCCCGTTCCGTACGGACGACTGGCTGCTGTACCAGCAGGAGTCCCCGATCGCCCACGGCGCGCGCGGCCTCGCGCGCGGGCAGATCTTCGACCGGAGCGGGCGGCTGGTGGTGTCGGTGGTGCAGGAGGGGCTGTTCCGGCCGCTGGGCGCCGGCAGCTGACGGGGCGGGCGCGTGGATGCGTCGGCGGCCGGGTGCCGGGTGCCGGGTGCCGGGCGTCGGGCGTCGGGCGTCGGCCGAGCGGGCCGGTCTTCGTCCTGGCGGGCGTCGTGTCCGGGGTGTTGCCGTCGTGACGCCGTGTTGCCGTCCGGTGGCCGCCCTGTGGCGGTTCCGGCAGGCGGGAATGATCCGTCCGGGTGCGCGGCGTTGTGGTGGGTGACCGAGTTGGACGGCCCGAACGGCGGGCCGTCCGAGGACCGCAGTGGGAGGGTGTACCGATGACGGCGACGGCCGCGGAGGACTGGAAGCACTGGAGTGACGGCCGGGCGGCATCGGTGAGCGCGCCACACGGCCAGCTCGCACTCACCGGCACGCACTGGTTGGAGCCCGAACCCGCCGAGATCGTCGGCCTGCCCGGGCGCTGGTGGGCCGACGCCGAGGGCGTCCGGGTCCGGGCGGCGGCCGCGGACGACATCACCGTCGGCGGCGCCGACGGCCCGGTCGACGGCGAGGCGCTGCTCCGCCCCGACACCGATCCGGCCGCCGACACCGCCACCCTCGGCGACGTCCTGCTCGTCCCGATCGAGCGCGAGGGCGAGCTCGCCCTGCGGGTCTTCGACCCGGCCGCGCCGCGCCGGACGGCCTTCGCGGGCATCTCCGCCTACCCGTACTCGCCGGAGTGGGCCGTCCCCGCCGTCTTCACCCCGTTCGAGCAGGACGGCGCCCAGTCCGTGCTCGTCCCCAACGCGGACGGCAAGGAGCGCCCGCTCGCCGTCACCGGACAGATCGCCTTCACCGTCGCCGGCGAGCACCGCGAGCTGACCGTCAGCCGCTCCGGCGACCGCCTCACCGGCGTCATCGCGGACGCGACCAGCGGCATCGACACCTACCGGTTCCGCTTCATCACCCTCCCCGCCCCGGACACGGACGGCCGCACCGTCCTCGACCTCAACCGGGCCTACCTGCCGCCGTGCGCCTTCGCGGACCACTTCATCTGCCCGTTCCCGCCGCCGGGCAACCGGCTCGACTTCGCGGTGGAGGCAGGGGAGAAGCAGGTCCTGACCAGGTAGGACGGGCCGCTGCCCGGCCCCGGTGCGGGGAGCGGGGAGGCCGGGGCGGACCATGGAGGGTTGTGTCGACCAATCATCCTGCCAATCCCGCCCCGGCGTCCGATCCCGCCCCGACGCCTGCCCCTGCCCCGGCGCCCACCCCTGCCCCGGCGTCCGATGCCGCCCCGGCCACCGCCGCTGTTCCGGCGGAGGAGCCACCCTCCGACGCCTCCTCTCCGCCGGCCGGAACCGAGGCCCTCCCCTGGTACCGGCGGGCCTTCGCCGACCTCAGCCCACTGCGCGACCACCCCGACTACCGCCGGGTCTGGTTCGGGCAGGCGGTCTCCTCCATAGGCCAGCAGATGACGGCCGTCGCCGTCTCCGTCCAGGTCTACGACGAGACCGGCTCCGCCTTCGCGACCGGCCTGGTCGGCCTCTTCTCCTTCTTCCCGCTCGTCGCCTTCGGCCTCTACGGCGGCGCGATCGCCGACACCGTCGACCGGCGCAAGCTCGGCCTGATCGGTTCGGCCGGGCTCGCCGCCGTCTCCGCCGTCCTCGCCGTGCAGGCACTGGCGGGCCTCGGCCAGGTCGCCGTCCTCTACGCCGCCGTCGCCGCCCAGGCCGGCTTCTTCGCCCTCAGCTCGCCCGCCCGCTCCGCGATGATCCCCCGGCTGGTCCCCAGCCACCAGCTCCCCGCGGCGAACGCGCTGAACACCGTCAGCATGAACCTCGGCCTCACCGTCGGACCCATGATCGGCGGCGTCCTCATCGGCGCCTACGGAACCCAGGCCGCCTACCTGGTCGACACCGTCGCCTTCGCCGGCACCCTCTACGCGATGTGGCGCCTGCCCGCCATGCGCCCGCTCGGCGACCGCAAGGGCCGCGCCTCCGTCCTCGACGGCCTCCGCTTCCTGCGCGAGCAGCCCAACCTGCGCACCAGCTTCCTCGCCGACCTGGCCGCGATGATCTTCGGCATGCCGCGCGCCCTCTTCCCCGCCATCGCGGTCACCTTCTACGGCGGCGACGCCCGCACCGTCGGCCTCCTGGTCGCCGCCCCCGCCGTCGGTGCCCTCACCGGCGCCCTCTTCTCCGGCTGGGTCGGCCGCATCCACCGCCAGGGCGCCGCCGTCCTCGTCGCCGTCGCCGCCTGGGGCCTCGCCATCGCGGCCTTCGGCGCCCTCCACAACCTCTGGCTCGGCCTCCTCCTGCTCGCGGTCGCCGGCTGCGCCGACACCGTCAGCATGATCTTCCGCAACACGATGATGCAGGTCGCCGCCCCCGACGAGATGCGCGGCCGCCTCCAGGGCATCTTCATCGTCGTCGTCGCCGGCGGCCCCCGCCTCGGCGACTTCGAGTCCGGCGCCGTCGCCGCCCTCACCAACCCCGCCACCTCCGTGATCACCGGCGGCCTCGCCTGCGTCGCCGCCGTCGTCCTCCTCGCCGCCCGCCGCCCCGCCTTCCTCACCTACGACGCCCGCCACCCCACCCCCTGACCCACCCCGACCCGCCCCTGACCCACCCACCCCCAACCCGGCAGCGAGCACCCCTCCACGTGCTGTATTGTTTTCCACGTCGCCGGGACAACCGGAGACAAGGTCGAGAAGCCCACAGCAGAGCCCCCCAGGCCCCGCTGCCGGGCGCCGAGACCACGGGACGTGGCGCAGCTTGGTAGCGCACTTGACTGGGGGTCAAGGGGTCGCAGGTTCAAATCCTGTCGTCCCGACAGTGAAGTCGGTTGTGAGAGTGGGTACTTGGGAAACCAGGTGCCCGCTCTTGCTGGTTTTCGGAGCCTGTTTTTGGTCCCGGGTGGTCCCAGAATGGTCCCCAGGTTTGGCCACGGGTGCGTCGCCACCCGTTGCCCCAGTGGCTGGTATGCGGATTGTTCTTCGATCTCAAGGTGAAGTGCGAGACCTCCTTGCTGTTTTGCTGGAGCGAGGCGTGGTGGCGCACTTGACCTTCGGTCAAGTGCGCCGGGCGTCGGTCAAGTGGGTCAAACTGGTTCATATCGGGGTATTTCTAAGGCCTTTCTGGCGCCTACTGCTTGCCGTGGTGTGACTCGGGCAGCATCGGAGCGGCTTGTCAGCGGCCATTTCGAGGCGATGGTGGTCGCGGTGTGTTACCAGCGGCGGGTGATCTGACCGGCGCACTGGAGCTTCTCGAGGTGATGAGTGAGGGCTTGGCCGGCTTCCAGAATCCGGAGCACGTCGGGGTGGAAGTAGCGCTGGGTAGTGGTGATGAGCCGGTGGCCTGCGATTTCCATGAGGATGTGCGGAAGGATGCCAGCGTCGGCCATCCAAGTGAGCCCGGTGTGGCGCAGATCGTGGCGTCGCAGGTGCTCGTAGCCGAGGTCGCTGGTGACCTCGTCCCAGTGAGTGGCGTCGCGCAGGACGGCGGTGCTGATGCGACCGCCGCGCGGGCCGGTGTAGAGGCGGGCGTCGGGGTCGCCGCGGGTGGCCTGCAGTCGGCGGGCGATGAGCGGGCGCAGCGGCTCGATGATCGGGATGAAGCGGGCGATCCGGCCTTTGGTGTGCTTGTCGACCAGACCGCCGGGTGCGGGGGTGGTCTGCCGGCGGCAGGTCAGGAGCCACTTGTCAGTGTCGACGTCGCGGGCCCGAACTCCAGAGACTTCTCCGATGCGGGTGGCGGTACAGGCACTGTGGACGACGACGTCGCCCCAGCCGCGATAGTGGTTGTACGAGGCTTCGACCAGAGCGTCGGCGAGTTCGGTGAGGGCGTCCCAGTCGCGCAGTGCGAGGGTGCGGGGGTCTCGCAGTTCATCCTCGGCCTGCTGGAACTGGTGCTGCCAGCCGGTGATGTGGGCGGGATTGCGGTCGAGGATGCCGTCCACGATGGCCTGCTCGAAAGTGCGGGAGAGCATGGCGAGGGTGTTCTTGATGGTGGAGCGGCTGCAGCCGTCGGCGATCCAGCCGAGGACTGCGGCGGTGATGAGGCTGGTGGTGATCAGGCGCAGGGGGAGGTGCCCGAGCTCGGGCTCGATCCGCAGCTGCCAGCCGGCGAGGTAGGGAACGTGCGTGGTGGTTTCCAAGCCGGTCAGGATGGCCGGGAGGCGGAGGTTGACGTAGTCGGCCAGCGGCATGGAAGCCAGGGAAGGGAGCACGGGGCTGCCGGTGGCATCGGCCAGGACGGCCAGCCACTGGGTAACCAGCGTCGGGTCGAGCCCGTTGCGGACAGCTTCGGCCAGGAAATTAGCCCAGGCCTGCGTTTGAGCAGGGGCAACCCGGGTGGACTGCTGGTAGTGGTTGACGGGCGTGTGGGTGGCCCGGTTCCGAGGGAAGCGGCCACTCGACGGAGTCAGATGGTCGGTGGTGGTGATCTCGCTGAACGGATCCGGGGCCGGTGGCTTCCAGGAAGGTGTTGAAGTACTCATGAGCCATCCTTGCGCCGACCTGCCTTGACTTGATGATGCCGTCATGGTGTCATCGCCTTATGCTTTACGGTGTGCCCACGCTGCACGACATCGACCAGGCCGTTCTCGCGGAGATCGAAGAGATGCGGGACCGTCTGCGTCTCCATCTGCGTACCCCACGCCGCTGGGAAGGGCAGCTGCGCCGTAACCTCACGGCCCGGGCGATCGCTGGCTCGAACACCATCGAGGGCTACGCGGCGAGCGTCTCGGACGTCGAGGACATCATGGTCGGCGAGGCGCCGATCGACGCGAACGACACCGTCGCGGCCGAGATCGAGGGCTACCGGCAGGCGATGACCTACATCCAGCGCCTGGCCGAAGCCGGCGGCGACTTCGCCTACAGCAAGGGCCTGCTCAACTCGCTGCACTTCATGATGCAGGGCCACCACCTACTCAAGCGGCCCGGCTGGTGGCGCTCGGGGCCTGTGTACGTGACCTCCGCTGAGGACCCGACGATCGCTGCCTACACCGCCCCCGATACCCAGCAACTGCCGGAACTGACCGGTGAGCTGGTGGAGTGGCTGAACGAGGGCGACCTGGACGCACCCGGGCTGGTGCGGGCATCGATGGCGCACCTGAATCTGGTGGCGATCCACCCGTGGTCGGACGGCAACGGCCGGATGTCCCGCGCCCTTCACACGCTAGTCCTCGCCCGCGAAGGGATCATGGCGCCGGAGTTCTCCAGCATCGAGGAGTGGCTAGGCCGGGCCCGCAACACCTACCGCTACTACGACATCCTCGCCGAGGTTGGTGGCCCCGTCTGGACCCCCGACCGTGACACCCTCCCCTGGGTCCGCTTCTGCCTGCGCGCCCACCACCAGCAGGCGCAGACCGTCGAACGCCAGGTGAACACCACCCGCGAGGTCTGGAGTGCCCTCGACGAAGCGATCGAGCAGCGCGGCTGGCCCGACCGCATGCTCTACGCCCTCTACCCGGCCGCCATGAGCAACCGCGTCCGCCGCGCCACCTACCAAGCCGACGCCGAGCTCAGTGAGCAGCAGGCCCAACGCGACATCCGCGAACTCGTCCGCGCTGGCTGGCTCACTGCCCAAGGCGAGGCCCAGGGCCGCTACTACACCGCTGGCCCGGACCTACCGGGCGAAATTACGCGAGGGGTGCGCGAACCCCGGCCGTTGCGCGACCCGTACGCACGGAACTGACGCGGGTGTGTCGAGGCGGCACCAACTGCTATGACTGGCAGGGCTGTCAGAGTAACCAACTCCAGGACAGGCACCATGACCGACTGGAACAAACCCGGGCATGGCGACAGCAGCAGGCTCGACCGACGGTAACTGGATCTATCTTCTCCCGGTGGCGAAGGACGAGCCTTCCCTGGACTTCGCCAAGGAGCGCCAGACCTCGCGACCTCGGTCTGACACGAAGATTCGTCGCTTGCCCAAAGTGCGGCAGCGCAGACCCGGGGTGCCGGGCCTCGGCAACCCGGCAGCTTTCTGCGGACGGACCGCAGCTCAGCGAGACGGGGGAGGCTTCGGCCACGGGGCTCCGTGAGAGGCGGCGTCGAGGACCTCGCCGAGGCGGAGCCAGGCGGTGGGGCTGATCGGGCTGTCTGCGAAGCGCTGCCAAGCCTGGGGGTCGTCGCCGAGCGCGGTGGTGACCAGGGCGAGGGCGGCGGGATGGGTGCTGCCCCGGTAGCGGGGGCCGCCGATGGTGAGTGCTGTCCAGGCGGGGAGGGCGAGGATGGTCTCGTGGTCGTGGTCCGGCAGGGCGAGGACGTGCCGGGCCCAGTTCTCGCGGTTGGAGGGGTTCCGCCGGGCGGCGGCGCAGGTCGCGGGTGAGGGTGCGCAGGGCCTGCTGCGGGTCGGAGTGCCGGGTGAGGAGGTCGGGGAAGGTTGGTCCGCCCCGGCACCTGCCGCCGGGCCGGCGTACCTCAACAGAAATCGGCTGGCTCACCGGAGCGACCGTGCCGCCCATCACAGGTAGCGAGCCTTCACGGACGGTCAACTACAACGAGTGACGTTCAGTCAGCATCAAGGCCATTGCCTCGATAAGGTGTTGACGATCTGGTGCACTGACAGGGGTGGAACATGAGCAAGCTGCACGTCAGGTATGTCCGCAAGGCGATCGAGGACCGGTTCACCGACCTCATCGACATGAAGGACAAGGCGAAGGTCGCGGAGAAGGACTACGTCCAGGCGTTCCTCAGCCGCGGGCTGGCCGCACTCGCCGTGCAGATCGAGCACCCCTGCAGTGACCGTGCCGCAGCGATCAGGATCTTCGATGGCGACGACGACCGCGGCCTCGATGCCATCGCCGTCGAGGTGAGGGCTCCGCAGCCGAGGATCTGCCTGGTACAGGCCAAGTGGAGCGACAACCTGAAGGGTGGTTTCGGAGAGACCGAGGTCGACCGGATGTTCCGCGGCCTGAACAGGATGCTCGACCTTCAGTACTCCAAGTTCAACAGCCGTTTCCAGCAGTTCGTCCCCGAGATCGAGCAGGCCTTCGAGATCGGCACACCGAAGATCACACTGGTTCTCGCACTGATGCGTACCGCTCCACTCGACGAGGGCACCCGGGAGCTCATCAAGGAGAAGCTCGCCGAGCTGAACCAGGTCGAGGAGATGGTCGACTACAAGGTCCTGGACCTGCGCGATTTCCACCGTGCCATCCTCGGGGACGCGGCCGCCCCGAGGATCGACGCTCGGGTTCGGCTGGACGGCTTCGTACAGGAATCGACTCCGTACAAGGCCCTGTACGGGACCATGACCGCCGCAGATCTCGCTGACCTCTACAGCGAGCACCGGCGCGGCCTCTTCGCACGCAACATCCGCGACAACCTCGATCTGACCGACGTCAACATCAAGATCAGGAACACCTTGCTGGAGGAGCCGGAGCACTTCTGGTACTTCAGCAACGGCATCACCATGCTCTGCGAGATGATCAAGCCGGTTGGCAAGGCGGTCCCTGGCAAGGTCGGGGACTTCCAACTCATCGGCGCTAGCGTGGTCAACGGCGCACAGACGGTGAGCGCCATTCACCGAGCGTACACTGCGGATCCGGACACCGCCCAGTACGGCAGGGTCATGGTGCGCCTGATCTCCCTGGAGGACTGCCCGCCCGGCTTCGGCGATCACGTCACCACGAACACGAACACGCAGAACCCGATCGAGGAGCGCGACTTCAAGTCCCTCGACAAGGTGCAGGTCCAGCTCCGTGACGACTTCGCCCTGATGCTGCACCTCAGCTATGTGATCAAGCGGGGCGAGGCTCTGCCGCCGCCCGAGCACGGCTGCTCGATGGCGGAGGCCGCCGAGGCGCTGGCTGCCACAAACCCGAATGCACAGCTCGCCGCATTGGCCAAGCGTGATCAGAATCTCGCCGGCCTCTGGGAGGACAAGACCTACCAGGAGATCTTCGGGTCGGCCCCAAACGCCTTCCGGGTGTGGCGCTCGGTAGAGCTCCTCCGCGAGGTGCGGGCTCAGCTCCAGAACCTCCGGGACGGGCTGCTGTGGAGGGCTGACGCGGCGGCCTTCTACGGAGACCTCCTGGTCACCCACATCGTCTTCCGCCGACTGGACACCCGATTCATCGAGGACCCGTCCTATCACTGGCCACGGGAACTCGTAAAGGTTCCCGAACTGGTGCGGGACTCCCTTGCCTGGTCGCTCTCCGCAATCGATGAGGAGTACGGAAAGTCCAGCCACATCATCGCCGCGGTGCGGAACACGGAGCGGATTGAGCGGGTTGTCCGGGCTGCTTTGCGCGGGCTCGACTCCGACCGTGGCGCTCCAGCCCTGGGAGAGGACTACCAGGTCACCGAGGTCGAGACGCGCGGCCGGCAGGTCAACGCCGTCACCACCCTGATCGCGAACGGCCGCATCGCGGACGGCACGATCCTGGAGTTCCGGCCGTACAGCAAGCCCGAGCGTCGTGACATGGCGGAGTGGCTGGCAGAGGACCCCAGGCGGTCATTGGCCACGTGGAGCAACGCCAACGGTCGTCAGCCCCTGCAGTGGCATGCGGACGAGGGGTGGTACTCGCCCAGTGGTCTCGCCAAGGAGATGCGCCGCCTGGCGTCCGGAGTGGCGTCGTCCGTGCAAGGCACGCTTCGCTGGTTCGTCCCGGGTGAGGGGTCTCTCGATGAGCTGGCACTGGCGGTCCGGCTGGATGAAGGGCTGGACGTGGGAGACGAGCCGGTGGGTAGCTGACTTTCACGGCCTGTGCGGTGGCAGCGGTGACGACGCTACAAACGGTTCCTCGGCATTGTCAGTGCCTCGAAGTAAGTTCGCGCCGTGCCACCGCCCAGATTGATCGTGGCCCGGCCGGAAGCGCCGTCGGGCATGCCGCCCCGGCCGTAGGATCACAGGTGGCGGTTCTGGTCGTGCACCCCCAGACCTGCCTGATCGGGCCGCCGGCACCAACGAGTACAAGGAAGAAGAGCAGCACGTCGATGGAGGAACTGACCTTGGACCTGGACATCCCGCAGCAGCCCGAGGACGGTGCGGAGCCTGCGGCGGCGGATACCCAGCCCCAGGTCACGGCCCTGGAAGAGGGCCAGGTCGTCGACTACATCAGCGGTAGCGCGATCAAGGAGACGGCGAAGGAGAAGGTGCGCCAGCGCATCGCCCGGGCTCTCGTCCACGAACACGGTATCGACCCTCACGACATGGCCCGCGACTTCTCCGTCACGGTGAGCGAAGAAGGTGCCCCGCGCAAGCGGACGAAGAAGGCCGACATCGCGATCTTCGAGTCCGGGATGCCGCACACCACGGCTAACCTGCGCCGAGTCGTCGTCTGTAAGCAGGAGCCCAATCGCGGCAAGAACGTCGTGAAGATCCGCGAGCCCGAGCAGGCGAAGAAGGACCTTGCTGAGCTCCAGGAGTTGATGGGCAACGAGGACCGGCCCAACTGCGTGGACGGCATGTGGACCGACGGCGTCGACTTCTTCTTTCTCAAGAAGGTGGTCGGCGACTTTGGGGTGACCTTCGAGGACCGCAGCGACTGGGAGGTCGCCGACGGCACCATCGGTAGCCGGACCGTCGCCTCGCACCAACGGCTGCGCCAGGCCGACCCGGAAATGCTCAAGATCGCCTTCCGGCGCTGCCACAACTACATCCACGGCAACGAGGGCATGCCGAAGGACGCCGCGTTCTGGCAGTTCCTCTACCTGCTGTTCTCCAAGATGTACGACGAGCGGGTCAGCCGCGGCACCGGGCGGGGACGGTTCCGTACCGGCCTGAAGGAGATGTTCGACCAGGACGGGCGCGCCGCCATCAGCACCCGCGTCAAGGAGCTCTTCGAGGACGTCAAGACCGAGTACAAGGACGTCTTCAAGCCGAGCGACGAGATCACCCTGTCCGACCGTGCGCTCGCCTTCATCGTCAGTGAGCTCGCCCCGTACGACCTGACCGGCACCGATGTCGACGCCAAGGGCATCGCGTACCAGGAGCTCGTCGGCACCAACCTGCGCGGCGATCGGGGCCAGTACTTCACCCCGCGCGGTGCGGTCAACCTGATGGTGGAGATGCTCGATCCCCAGGAGGACGAGACCGTTCTCGACCCGACGTGCGGCACCGGTGGCTTCCTCCAGGCCACGCTCAAGCATCTGCGCGACAGCTGGAAGAGGGAGGCCGGCACCTTCGGCTTCCCTGACACCGAGGAGGAGCGCGAGCGCTACGGCGACCGGCTCAAGACGTACGCGGAGAAGCACCTGGTCGGCTCGGACTTCGACCCGTTCCTGGTACGTGCAACGACCATGGCGATCATGACGCTCGCCCAAACCACCGGCAACGTCTTCCACATGGACTCCCTCGCATTTCCGCGCGGGCACCTCGCCGGTGTGGAGCCGGCGAAGAAGAAGGTTCCGCTGGGCAAAACCGTCGACGTGCTGCTGACCAACCCGCCGTTCGGAGCGGACATCCCGGTCAGTGACGAGTCAGTTCTCGGTTCGTTCCGTGACGGCATCGCCAAGTCATGGGGACGGAACAAGGAGACCGGCGAGGTCGAGGCGAGCAGCACCACTACGCCGACGAGCATGGCGCCGGAGCAGCTGTTCATCCAGCGGGCCATCGAGTGGGTCAAGCCCGGCGGCAGGATCGGCATCGTCCTGCCCAACGGCATCCTGTCGAACCCCGGGCCGACCGACGAGGCGATCCGCCGGTACATCCTGGAACACTGCTGGGTGCTCGCGAGCGTCGAGCTGCCGGTGGAAACGTTCGTCGTCGACGCCAACGTCAACATCCTCACTACGCTCCTCTTCCTGAAGCGGAAGACCGAGCAGGAGGTGCGCAATCACCGGATGGGGACGGAGAAGCCGTACCCGGTCTTCATGGCAGTCGCCGAGAAGGTCGGCTTCGACCGGCGCGGAAACGACCTGTACAAGCGTGAGCCCAACGGAGACATCGTCGTGGAAACGGAGGTCGTGATGGAACGGCTTCGTATCCGGGGCAAGGAAGTGACCCGGCCGCTGAGGCGCAGTAAGAAGGTCATCGACAACGACCTGCCGGTGATCGCAGAGAAGTATCGGGAGTTCCGGGCCAAGCATCCCGTGCCGGGTGTGGACGCGCGCAAGGTCGCGGGGACGGGCGCGTGAAGATCGCGAGCCTTTCCAACCCGGTGATGTCCAGCTGGCTCGCGGAGCAGGGGCTGAGGCTGGATGCCTCGCCGTATGTCTCGGGCTCACTGAAGACCAAGAAGCTGCTGGAGCAGTTGCCGAAGACGGAGCCGCTGGCGAGCCTGACGCACGGGCACAACGGGGGAATTTTCAACGGCCCCATGTTCCGCAGGGTCTATCTCACGGACCCTGAGCACAGCGTGCCGTTCCTCGGCACGAAGGACATGATGGCGGCCGACCTCACAAGGCTGCCTCGGCTACGGAAGTCGGATGCGGAGTCGGCGGCCTTGTCGTACCTCCGGCTCAAGCCGGGGATGACACTCATTTCGTGCTCAGGGTTCAATGCTGGCCGAAGGGCGTACGTCCGGCCTGACATGGGTGACTGCTGGTCGTCGCAGGACACTCTCAAGGTCGAGCCAGATCCGGAGAAGATCAAGTCCGGGTATCTGTATGCCTTCCTCCTCAGCCGGTTCGGCGAGTCGCTCGTTCGTGGATCCGTGTACGGATCGGCGGTGAAGCACATCGAGCCGCACCACATCGCGGGGATTCCGGTGCCACGCCTCGGTGCGGACCTCGAAGGGCAAATTCACCGTCTGATCGAGAGCAGTGCGCGGCTACGGGCACAGCACCAGGCGGACCTGGTGGCAGCGACTAAGGACTTCTTCGAGAGTAACGGGCTGCCCGAGCTGAGTGAGCTGCGCTGGCACCAGCAGGAGCGGGATCTCGGGTTCGAGGTTGCAAGCATTGGGTCGGCCTCGCTTCGAGCGTTGAACTTCGCGCCGCGAGCTCAGCAATTGATCGAGAAGTTGGGGTCGGTGTCCGGCCGATCGCTCGGCTCGATTTGTGAGGGGGGAACCCTGCGGACAGGCGCCCGGTTCAAGCGCTTCGACAGCGACCCGGGGCATGGTGTCCGCCTCATCGGCCAGCGCCAGTCCTTCTGGCTGCGTCCTGAAGGGCGCTGGATCAATGAAGCGCAGGCTCCCGACGACATTCGGGTCACCGACGAAACGATCCTGATCGCGGCGCGTGGGACCCTCGGCGAGAACGAGGTGTACAGCCGATCGATCTTCGTGACTGGATCATGGCTGGAACACGCATACAGCCAGGACTACGTCCGCCTCGTCAGCGGTGACTCTGAAGTCTCCGGTGCCTACTTGTTTGCCTTTTTCCGTTCGGAGGCAGCATTCCGGGCCCTTCGTTCCTTCAGCGTCGGAGGCAAGCAGCAGGAATATCACCCGCAGTTCCTGCGTGAACTGCACATCCCGCTCGCGCCCCCCGCTGACCGTGCCCGCATCGCCGAAACTGTCCGAGGCGCCTACAGGAAGCGCGACCGCGCCGACGTCCTTGAGGACAAAGCCCTCGCGTTGCTCACCACCGCCATCGAGGAGGCCGCCGGCTGATGGGTGCCAGGATCGTTGCAGTTGGGGAGGCCGTCAACGATGCCGAGCGGAGGGTGATCGCGCACCTGCGAGATCACGCCCCCGACGACTGGACGGTCCTGCACTCCATCGAGATTCCGCACTACCAGAACGAGCTGTTCGAGGTCGACCTCGTCGTGGTGACCGGGAATGCCGTGTTCGTCATCGACGTCAAGGGCACCCGGGGCCGCATCGAGGTCGACGGCAGGAAGTGGCATCCGTCCCGCCGGGCGCCGTTCCGCTCCCCGCTGCCGAAGCTGCGCGGGCACGCGAGGCAGCTGAAGACGATCCTTGAGACGGCTCACCGACAGCTGTCCCGGATCTACACCGATGCCCTCGTGGTGTTGCCTGCGCCGGACGCCCTGCTCGTCGACCGGACTCCCCGACAGCTAGACGCTCACGACACTGTGACGCTGCCGGACCTGATCGCCCGACTCGCTGACGTGAGCCGCGTCCCCACCTCCACCAATCGGTTCGACACGGAGATCTCCGCGCACCACGAGCTGATCGTGCGTACGATCCAGGGCTCGTCGCGACCGCCTTCCGGGCCACTGCGGTTCGGCAACTGGGAGGTGATTGAGCGGCTCGGCGAGACCTCGCCGGAGGAGAGTGGGGATGGCATCCTCCGCGAGTACCGGGCCAAGAACGCCATCGCACCGCAGGGGTCGGGCACGGTCAGGCTCTCCGTCCGCAAGGCTGACCCGTACGCCCCGGAGGCGGAGCGGCTGCTGCAGCAGAAGCGGATCGGCATCGCGTACGAGGCGCTCGGCAAGCTGCCCTCGCACCCCAACATCGTCGGCGTGCGGGACTTCTTCCCCAATGACGACGAGGGTGTCTTCGTCACCGTCTACGACGATGTGCCCGGGCACGCACTGACACTGCATCTGACCGGGGCCGTCGACCCGCTGACCGCGGACGCGAAGCTGCGGACGATCCGGCACATCCTGATGGGCCTCGCGCACACGCACCAGCGGCACATCGCGCACCGCGAGCTCAACCCGTCAACTGTCCTGATCGCGCAGGACGGCCGGGCGATGCTGACCGGTTTCGAGTACGCGAAGACCGCGCAGCGCCGTGCGCACACCGTGCTGCGGGAGGCGCACCAGGCGGCCGACCGTGCGTACCTTGCGCCTGAGTGCCACGCCGACCCCGCCGCGATGGGGATGAAGGCCGACATCTACGCCGTCGGCGTCATCGGGTACCAACTGCTCACCGGCGAGCTGCCGTTCACCTCGGCGACCGAACAGGCCGGTGCGGTCGGGCGGCTGCCGGCAAGCGGTCTGGAGGCCGCGCAGGTCCGTGTCGAGCTGGCCCATTGGCTGCAGAAGCTGTGCGCGACAGATCCGGACGGCCGGCCGACCGCCGTTGAGGCGCTGCGGCGGCTCGATCTCGTCATGGGTGCGCGGAACGCTCCCGCCAAGCGGATCGGCTCCTCCTCGTCTGCTGTACGGTCGCAGGGTCCCGCACCGCAGGCACCGGACGGTCCGCGCGGCCCGGAGTTCTTCAAGGAGCTCCCGGCCGACTTTCAGCTCGGCACGAAGTACCTGGTACGCAACCGGCTCGGGCGTCCCGGTTCGTTCGGAGTGGCTTACCGGGTCTACGACACGATAAGGAGTGTCGACCGGGCGGTGAAGCTGGTCCTTCGGGACCGGGACTCCGTCCTGGAGCGGCTGCGCCGCGAGGCGGACGTGCTGCAGCGGCTGCAGCACGCTCCGCATCCCAACGTGGTGGCGATGGTCGACGCCGACCGGCTGCTGCCGCCGGACGAGTACCCGTACCTGGTCTTCGAGTTCGTCGACGGCAAGGACGTCGCCGAGGTGATCCGCGGCGGTCGGATGGGCGCGGCAGACGTGCTGCGGCTCGCGATCGACACGGCTCGTGGGCTGCGCCACATCCACGAGCGTGGAGTGTGGCACTGCGACATCAAGCCGAGCAACCTGCTGTGGACCGATGACGGCGTCAAGCTGATCGACTTCGGGATCGCGAAGACCTCGGACTCCTCCGAAGGGCATAGCTACACCAGTCCGCGCTACACCCCTCCCGACCTCGACCAGGTCCCCGCGAACGGCACCGGGTACACCGACCGGGACCTGTTCGGTCTTGGAGTCACCCTGTACGAGGCGCTGACCGGCGGCCAGTACCCCTGGGACGGCGTCGGACAGCCGTCGCCTGGGGTACGGCCGATCGATCCGCGCACCGCGTTCACCGGATTCGGTGACCTGTCGCCCGGGTTCGCCGAGATCATGCTGCGGGCGATCTCCCCGTACCGGGGGGAGCGGTTCACCACGGCCGAGGAACTGCTTGGCGCGCTGGAAGCTCTGGAGTCAGCGCGCGTTGCTCCCGCACCGGCGCCGCTGCCCGTACTTGAACAGCGACCGCCCGCGCCGCCGACGGTCACCGCCGGTGGTCAGGGCACCCCGCCGGAGCCGAACAGCAACCCGTTCGTCGCCCATCTGCAGACGCTCTACAGCCAGAGTCGCCGCAGCAACCGGGGTACCCGTGGCCTCGACCCGCATTCGATGTCCGTGTACGTCGAGACGGCTCTGGACCGCGAGCTCGTTCCCGCGCTCCGGGCGGGCCGGCACGCGCTGGTCGTGGTGACCGGCAACGCGGGGGACGGCAAGACCGCCTTCCTGGAGAGCTTCGAACGTCAGGCTCGCGAGCTCGGCGCTGAGTTCGGGCCGTCCCGCCCCAACGGCACCGACTTCACTCTGGCCGGGCATCGGTTCCACACCAACCACGACGGAAGCCAGGACGAGGGCGATACCAGCGGCGACGACGTCCTGGAGGAGTTCTTCGCACCGTTCGCCGGGGCCGACGAGACGGCCTGGCCGGTCGGAAGCGAGACGCGGCTGATCGCCATCAACGAGGGTCGGCTGGTGGACTTCCTCAGTCACCACCACGATCGCTTCCCGCACCTTGCCAAGCTGGCGAACCTCGGTCTCGTGGGGAACGCGACCGGGCAGGCAGTAGCCGTCGTCAATCTCAACGCTCGTGATGCCGCCGCCCGTCCGCTCGACGCCGATGGGCAACCGCAGGACGGCGAGTCGCTCCTGGAGCGGATGCTCGACCGAATGACGAGCGACCGCTTCTGGAAGGACTGCGAGAACTGCGACCTCGCCGCTGTCTGTTACGCCCGGCACAACGCCCAGACATTCCAGCACCCTGCTGCCGGTCCCCAGACCAAGCGGCGCTTGCGGCGTATCTACGAGCTGACCCAGCTGCGAGGGAAGCTCCACATCACGCTGCGCGACCTGCGCTCCGCGCTCGCCTACACGCTCACCTCGGGTCGCGACTGCGCCGAGATCCACCAGCTGTACGCGGCCGGCGAGTCCCAGCAGATCCTGGACGGCTTCTACTTCTCTGCGCACCTCGGATCCCCGCCCACTTCCGAAGGCACCCCGCAGGAACGTGACCGGCTGCTCTCCCTGCTGCGCGAGGCCGACGTCGCGGCAGTGCCCCAGCCTCAGTTGGACCGGCGGCTCGACTATGTCGGGCTGCTTGAGGACGGGGCGCTGGTTACCGTCGACGGGCGCGGAGACCGCGACCGCGTCCTGCTCCGCCAGGACTTCGCGCAGCTCGGCCGGTCAGTCACCGAGCGCGCCTCCCAGGCCGTCGCGCACCGCCAGTACGTGGACGCGGCCCGCCGTCTGTTGTATTTCGAGCTCCATGACGAGGGGCGGGCCCAGCGGATGCTCCCTTACCCCTCGGTGCTGCGCTTCATGGAACTGCTCTCCCGCACGGCGGACGCCGACATCGAGCAACGGGACAGCATCCTGCGGGCGCTCAACCGCGGTGAAGGGCTCGTCTCACCCGAGCGGATCGGTGACGCCCTCGCGCTGAAGGTACGTGAGGTTCCAGGCGGCACCATCCGCAGCTTCCGCCGGTTCCCCGCCGAAGGGTTCCGTCTCGAACCCGGGTCGGCCCCAGCCTCGCCGTACATCGAATCCGGCCGCACCTCGCTGCGCCTCAGCTACCGGGCCCCAGCCGGCAACCAGGGCGGCACGGCTGAGCTGGACATCCGGCTCGATCTGTTCGAACTGCTCCAGCGCTTCGAACGTGGCTACCGGCCCTCGGTCACCGACCTGCAGGGGCAGCAGCTCGCCCTCGCCGTCTTCAAGAACCGGCTGGCCGCGGTCCCGTACCAGGAGGTCCTCCTCACCACACACGGACACGACCTGCGACGGATCCACCGCACTGAGGACTCCGTACTGCACATGGAAGAACTGACGGTTCGTACGGACCAGGGCGACGAGCCCAGTACGGACGCAACCGGGGTGGAGGAGACGACATGGCGCTGAGCGGATCCCTGGGAACGTTCGCCCATCCCGGTATCAGCCGGCTCGACTACAAGGCGCTGGACATGGACCGCGTGCTCACGGCGCTCCTGGCCCGCCTGTGGCACGGGGGCATGCCCAGCAAAATCAGCCGGGCGAACACCCTCGACGTAGACGTGTTCGTCAAGCTCTTTCTGCAGCATCCGGAGGTGTTCGACGGCTTCGACCGGGAGACCACCACCCGCTGGACGTCCACCCACCTCCTGGACCTGGTCAACCGGGGAAAGGTGACCGAGGCCGTGGCCAGCCCTCGGCCGCTGCACGGATTCACCTATCGCTTCCGCAACAGCCGCAAGTCCCGCCCGTACGGGGCCGACGAGCAGCTGTACGAGATGCTCACGGAGAACGAGGGCGCGCTGAAGGGCCTTCGTGAGTTCTTCTTCTCCGACGTGGACCGCTCCACCGGCGAGATCACTCCTGGTCCGGGAACCGATGTGGAGACGCAGGCTCTGCTCCACCTCGTACAGCAGGCGGGCAAGCAGATGCAGGACCAGGCCGACACCAGACGGCCCCGCACGCCCTACCCGCCGCTGTGCGCGGAACCGGCGCGGCAGCTCTGCCAGGACGTCATGCGGTTGCTGTATCACCAGGAGCACATGCCCCGCACCGTCCTCGTGGACTACTTGAAGATCCTCTTCGCCTTCCACCTGTCCCTGTACCACCTGCGGATGATGAAGCTGCTGCCTGCGGTGCTCGAGGCCGGCGCGGCCTCCGCCGCCTGCCGCAAGGGCCACGAGGGCACGGAAGTCGCAGACCGCTGCCCGTACCGAGTACGACTCTTCCTCGATGTCCAAGGAGCGCCCGGAACCCCGGCCGCCGCGCTCGCCGAACGCAGCGCGGAGATCTGGTACCGGCGCGTCCCTCGCTTCATCCAGGCGACCTACCAGGTGAAGAAACTCGATGAGTTCTCCGATCACCTGGCGCTCAAGACCACAAAGCTGAGCCACCCGGCCGGGCGGAGCTACTTCACCCCGGAGGAGGCCTTGCAGCGGCTCGGCAAGTCGTACACCAAGGACAGGGATGCCTTCTTCCTCCAGCGGGTCAACCGAGTACGGGACGAGGAGGAGGACCTCCCCGCCGAACTGAAGCAGATCACCCAGCTCGGGCTCGACCCCTTCGACGAGTACATCGAGATGCTGATGCACTACAAGGGACGTCACTACCGTAACTACTTCATCGAGTGCCTCGACACGATGCTCCTCAAGCACCGCCCCGGTGCACTGATCGCCCAGCCGCGCGGCGGGCGTTCCAACGGCAGGAGCTCCGCCCGCCGTTTCGTCCTCGACGCCCGCCTCCTCGAAGTGCTCCTCCAGGTGTCCCTGCTCAGGGAAGGCAACGACGGAACCGGAAATCTGCGGACCTCGCCGATGCGAGTGGACGAATTCCTCGCCCTGCTGCGCGACCGGTACGGGCTCCACATCGACCAGCTGCCGGACGCCGACGGATTCTCCGGCGCGCACCTGGACGACCAGGCAGCCCTACGGGCGAACGCGGCGGCCTTCCTCAACCGGCTTCGCGAGATCGGCTATTACCAGGACATGTCCGACGCCTATCTGACGCAGACCATCACTCCCCGGTACACCATCGGGACCGAGGCGACGACGGGAGCGGCGGCCCGATGAGCAACAGCACCACCGGACTGACGGAGCCCACGGCCAAGGACCTCCGCGAAGCGCTGGAAGCCGTCCTCGTCCCCCGGCTCACCAAGCTGGTCGGGGAGCGGGGCGCCGGACACTGCATGCGGGTCACCGAGGTGGAGGCCGAACTAGCGGCGCCCCTGGTGCGCCGGCTGCGCGGAGCGCTCGGCCCCGCCGCCACAGTCTGTGTCCTCGGGCCTGCGGACGACCTGGCCCCGGACCGGCCCTTCCATGACGTGACTGTCACCAGCACCAAGCTGGTCGAGCTCCGCAACCGTACGGAAGGCGAGGGGATCCTCCCCGGGCCGCTCCTCGTCTTCGTGCCGCCGGGCACCCGTGTGAGCGCCGAGGACTCCTTCGGCATCGCGACCTTCGAGGAGGTCCCGCTCGGCGACGCCTACGCCCAGCTGGCCGACCACCTCCTCCAGCAGGTGCCGACCCGGCTGCGCCAGGGCGTCGACGAGCTGCTCGCCGCCCTCCGTAACCATGCCGACCAGCGGATGAGCGACCGCGCGGTCGCCACGTACCTGCTGACGCTCCAGACCAACGGCTACCGTGAACAGGTCTCCGGCGCGGCGATCTACCACTTCGGCCTCGTCCCCGACTTCGACCTGTACGCCGACCCCACACTCGTCAAGGACAGGGTCGAGCGGAACCGGGGACTGATCGACAAGCTGACCTCGTCGAACCGTTCGGAGCGCCAGCGCGTCCTGGACCTCGGCCTGAGCGACGCCGGATTCGCCGCCAAGCTCGCGGGATTCGCCACCCGCTGCGGTCTGGAAGACCCGGTGGCGTGGACCCGCCGTGTCGTCGTCGACCGCGAGAATTGGGGGCTTTCCTTCGGGAACTGGCGCATTGACGAACGTCGGCGGGCCACCGTTGCCATCGACGTGCGCGAGCTCGGGCTGCCCACCGCTGGTGACAACGCCGAGGAACTGAAGTCCTATCAAGCGCTCCAGGCGATGGTGGGCCAGCCTTACCTTCTCGCCGGCGAGAAGGGCGCACGCGAGCTGACGGCCCGCTTCGCTGTCCAGCCCTCCCCGCTCAAGGTGGATGGGCTCGAACGTTTCCGAGTGGAGATTGTCGCGGAGAACGGCGGGCCAATCGGAAGGGCGGCCCACATCGGCAGGGGTACTCGGGCGAAGCCCGAGTACAAGGTCAAGCTGACCCGGCTGAACAAGATCGACTGGGAGGAGGGGTGGCACTACGTCCGGGTCACCCCGCTCTCCGTGTCGGGCGACGCGCTCGACGTCGCTCCCAGCGCCCACGAACAGCCGGGCGGAGAGAGCGAGCGCTTCTACGTCATCCCCGACGCCGAGGCCGACGAGCCGCCGGAGCGCAGCGCAGGCCGCCACGACGGAGTCGCCCAGGCACTCCGGTCCCTGCAGTTCGAGGCCCTCGCCGCCGGGGACGACCCGACCCGCGTCACGCTGAATGACATCCGGTGGAAGGCGACCACTCTGCGCGGCCCCCAACGGGCCCTCAACGCCAGGATCCATCCGGCGGGCAGCGCCGAGATCCGCCTCTCCCCCCTGCTCGTACAGGCCCAGCAGGATCTGCTCGCTCGGCCTGAAGACACCTCGCTGCGCCGTCTCGTGCTGAACCCCAATGGCACCGCCGAGATGCCAGCCTGTGATGACGACGACGTGGCCGGCGACCTGACCGGGCGGGCCGCCGAGGCGTACGACGTCTTCCTCGCTGCACGGAATGCCTACTTCGCCGCCGTGAGCGGTCGGAACGGTGACGCGATGGAACCGGCCGAGCTCCTGGTGAGCGAGGCCGTCGACTTCGAGACCGTACGCGATGACCTCGCCGCCTACGCCGAGGCGTACGCCGAACTGGTGGAGGCCCAGTCGCTCCAGGCCGAGCGGGCAGGCGACGACGCACGCGGCGCCGCTCTCCTGGCGCTGGCCCGGATCCAGCAGATCGACTGTGTTGCCGTCACCCTCACGGACGGCCTCGGCCGACGCGACACTGTCCTGCTCGCCTCACCCACCCACCCGCTACGCGCCCTCTGGCTGGCCACCTGGTCTGCCATGGGCCAGGAGTGGACCAGCCGACTCGGCGGCGAGGACAAGCGCCGCATCATCGCCGCCCGCGACTCCCTCCTCGAAGCGCTCTCCCCGCTCGGGTTCCCCTTCGCGATCCCGCGCCAGGACGGACGCCTCATGGCAGCCACGGACAATCTCACCCCGTACTGGGGTGCCTACCTCCCCAGCGAGACCGCCGACCCCCGTGGACTGCTCGGTCGGCTCACCGCCGCGCTGAATCTCCCCACCACCGGCACACGCATGGCAAGCGGCTCCAGCGCACTGTCCGGCACAGCCCTGGCCGACCGCATAGAGCGCTACGTACGCCTGCACCCGTACGTTCGCACCCTCGTCATGAACGTCGTCAATGCGGGCCGGGCCGAAATCGTCGCCGACGCCCTCCTCGAACTCCAGCGGCGCCCCGCCACCCGCGACCTCACGTACGACATCCAGCTGTGCGTCACCGACCCGGAGGCCCCGGAGACCGGCGCGGCGCTGGATGAACTGCTCAGCGCCCAGAACCAGATCTCCTCGGCCGAGGCGGAAGCCTTCCTGCACACGGCGGGCGATACCCGAAACGCGAAGCTCGTCTATTCCGTCCGCTCCGTCGAGGAATTCAGAGAGCCCTCCTTCGAGTTCGACGCCCACCTGGCCGTCCTCATCGATGCCTTCGGGGGCGAGCAGCACAGCTCCGTCAAGCGGCACGACATCGTCAACGCGCCGGTACACGGACTCATCCAGGCAACCTCCGCTGCGTACGAGGACACCGAGCAGCAGATCGTCTGGCGAACTGTCCCGCGCCACGGAACTGCCCTGCCCACTGAGGACTCCGAAGACCTCGCCACTCTCCTGAGCCGCCTGCCCGGCTTGCTCGCCAGTGCGGCCGCCAACGTCGCCACAGCCGGGCAGGCGCCACGCAACGTGCCCTGCACCGTTCTCTCCCTCGACAACGACGACCGCGCCCTGCTCTACCAAGCCCATCAGATCAGCGACTGGGTCGTCACCATCGACCGCACCCTCGGCCTTGAGTACTTCGACCACGCCGGACAGCGTGGCCGCCCCGAGTACGTCATCGACTACGCGCCGTCGCTCGACAGCAGCCTCGGCCACCAGATCATGGTCAGCTCGAACTCGGTCGACGAACTGCGCACCCTGCTCGGCCCGACCGCCCAGCAGCACGGGATCGAGGTGGAGGAGCGGCACCTCAACACGTTCTTCGACCAACTGCGCCTGCTCTCCGGCAACCTCGCCTTCAAGCTGGCCTCCACCGCCCCCAACCAGCGCACCGAAGTCCTCGGCCTCTCCCTGGCCCGGCTCTACCTGGACTACCAGGACGCCCTCCACAATCAGATCGTCGTCCCGCTCGACGCCCACCCCGAGCTGTACACCGAAGTACGCCGCCAGTCCCGCGAACTGGGCGACTCGCTCTCCTTCCAGCGCAGCGACCTCGCACTGTTTCACCTCAACGCGCGGAGACGGACCGTCACTTGCCGTCTCCTCGAGGTCAAGTGCTACACCGCGCTCGACGACATCGGCGCCTACCAGCGCCTCAAGGCCAAGGTCGCCCAGCAGTTGGGACAGAGCGAGAGCATCCTGGCCGAGTCCTTCGACTCTGCCCGCACCACCCCGGACCGCATCGACCGCCCGGTCAAGAACCTCGCCCTCGGCTCCATGCTCCGCTTCTACCTGGAGCGCGCGGCACGCCACGGCACCATGGGCCAGGCACCTCGGGTCTCGGCTCATGCCCTCCTCGACAGCCTCGACGAGGGCTACCGCCTCGACTTCACGCGCAGCGGCCTGATCTTCGACCTCGCCCGAAGTGGTACCGATCGCGAGTCAGAAGACGGAGTGGAATACCACCGGATCGGTCGCGACTTGATCACCGAGCTGATCGACGCGATTCCCACCGAGCGGCCGGGCGTTGCTGTGTTGACGGATGCGTCCGTCGAGGAGCGGGAAGAGGACGGGCTGCACGCGGACGGAGCCGCTACCGCCCCCACCTTGGCCTTGGTGCAGCTGGCTGTGCCGCGGCTCCCTGACGCCGGCTTCCGCGCGCCCGAGGGGGAAGACGCCCGGGAACCGGTGAGCAACCGGGCCGGAGAAGGCGAAGCGGAAGCCGCCACGGATGTGGACGAGAGCACATCTGTGCTCGACGATCCGGCGCTCGCCGCCCCGGACGTCGCCTCACTGGTCGTTCCTCCCCTCTCCGATGAGGACGAAGCTCCGCAACGAACGGAGACCGTCCTCGACCGGCACGGCTTCCACGACGCCCCGACCATCGATGCCCAGCCCACCCCGGTGACGCCGGGCTCGGCTCCTCAAGGGGGAGCTCCCGACATCTTCCTCGGCGTCACTCGTCCTTCCCTGCAGCACGGTGTGCTCGGTGAAGCGGCCGGGCGGAAGATCGCGGTCGACCTCGACGAGACCCACACCATCAGCCTTTTCGGCGTACAAGGCGGTGGCAAGAGCTACACCCTGGGCAGCATCATCGAAATGGCGTCCTTGCCCGCGGCGCCGGTCAACGAGCTTCCCCATCCCCTCGCGACCGTGGTGTTCCACTACAGCCGGACCATGGACTACGCCCCTGAATTCACCTCCATGGCGCTGCCGAACGACGACCAGGTGCAGCTGGAGGTCCTGAAGGAGCGCTACGGAGCCGAACCTCAGGCGCTGTCGGACGTCCTGCTCCTCGCCCCCGCCGATCAGGTCGCCGACCGCCAAAGGCAGTTCCCCGGCATCGACGTCCGGCCGCTGGCCTTCTCCTCCAGCGAACTCCAGGCATCCCACTGGCGCTTCCTCATGGGAGCGGTCGGCAACCAGTCGACGTACATCCGGCAGCTGACCCGCATCATGCGGTCGAACCGCAACAACCTGAGTCTCAGCGTCATCCGGCAAGGTGTGGCGGATTCCGACATGCCCGACCACATCAAGCAGTTGGCTCTGGAACGGCTCAAGCTGGCCGAGGACTACATCGATGACAGCGCGCAGCTCACCAGCCTCATCCGACCCGGGCGACTGATTATTGTCGACCTTCGCGACGAGTACATCGAGAAGGACGAGGCGCTCGGCCTCTTCCTCGTCCTGATGCAGCTCTTCGCCGAGGCCCGTCACGGAGACGAACACTTCAACAAGCTGGTCGTCTTCGACGAAGCGCACAAGTACATTGACAGCCCCGACCTCGTCGCCGGCCTCGTCGAGACGGTCCGCGAGATGCGCCACAAGGGCATGAGCATCCTGGTCGCCAGCCAGGACCCGCCCTCCGTGCCGATTTCGCTGATCGAGCTCTCCGACCACGTCATCCTGCACAAGTTCACCTCACCCGCCTGGCTGAAGCACCTCCAGAAGGCGAACACCGCCTTCGCCGGGCTGCGTTCGGAGCAGATGGCGCAGCTCCAGCCCGGAGAGGCGTACGTGTGGGCGAGCAAGTCCACGGACCCGGCGTTCACTCATGGCGCTGTCCGTGTGCGGTGTCGTCCTCGGGTGACCCGGCACGGTGGAGGAACGAAGACTGCGTCCGGCGGGCGGTAGGTCGGCAGCGAGCCGCCCGGAGAGATGATTCCGTTTGTCTCCGAGCGGCTCCATGTCAAGCCGCGACAGCATTGCGCAACCGAGCGTCTGGACCAGAGGATCGGTTCTGGGGGAAAGGATGAATCATGGGGTACTCGCTAGTGGTAGGCGCCCCCTACCCGAAGCAAGTCAACTGGCCGAAAGCTGCGGCCAATCTCGTGCTCAGTAGTGCGTATGTGGAGATCATCTACGCGTTTGATGGCCTCACGACCGGCGAGAAGCTCGCGTTCAACACCGGCGCGGCAGCCTTCGCGGTCGTTCCCGGAGACAGGCATCTCATGTGGTGTTACCGGTTCGAGGTGCCGACGCGACCGGGCGGCCACCCCAAGTCGCTCGGCTGGGGAGACTCGCCCTGGGAGGCTCACCGGCAGGGCGATCGAGTCGTCGGAGTACCCGGCAGAGCGGGTGGCCCCTTCCCCGCGTACATGGTGCTCGTCGATTCAGGGACCGGAATCGTCGAGGGCCTACGCGTTGTCGATCTGGAAGCAGGGCTTGCCGACGCGCTCAGGAGCGCAGTCGCCCGGCAGATCGCCCTGCCTTTCAATGAAACGGCCGCCTCCAGAGAGATCAATGCTGTCTATCAGCGGCACCCCGGCACCCAGAGCCTCCTGACCGAGGCCACCGGAGGGCAGGTGGTACCCGCAGTCGCGAATTGATCGACCGTCCGCCTTGGTGCCTTGCCCGGAAGATTCGTGCCGTCGGCCCGGTCCTCGTCGAGCTCTGGAGAACAGGAGTGCTGGCCGGCTGAGGTTCCGAGCCGGGCAGTACGTGACGGAACTGGCAGGTCGGCCACGGGCGTCGCGCAGGACGTTGGGCGTCCAGCCGAGCACGTTGCAGAACTGGGTCCACCGCGGGCGCGCCCGGAACGACGCAGGAAGAAGTGGGGGGCTGCCCAGCCGATGGGCGTCCGGGCGCCCCTGCGAGAGGCGGGGCGCGCCGACTGGCCGACCCGGCGGTGCTGGGTGTCGTAGCACCCGAGATCCTCGGCCGCTGCCGCCTCCACCCGATCGAGAGAGAACCCCGACGGGACCATCGCCGCAGCCCTGACGTAGGCGGCCACGGTCACCCGCCGGTCCTCGTACACCCCGCGCAGCTCGCCGTCCAGGACCGCGGCCATCTCCCGCGCCGCCTCGGCGCGGGAGGCGAACCCGCCCCGTTGGCGGGTGCGGCGCCGCCCTTCGTCGGGGGCGAGGTCGACGCAGTACGTCCACTTCCCGTGCTTCACGTCCGCGGCCAGCTGCGGACACCACGGTCCCAGCTGCTTGCCGTTGCTGTCCGAGCAGCCGCACCGCCGGTACACCCTTCCTTGCTGTGGACGCTGTCCATGAACCCCTCCTCCCCTCCTCGCACCGGTGCTGGTCGGCAACGACACGCGCGGGACAACTCGCCACCCGGGAGATCACGGCACGTGACTGGTGGGTAGGCGGCTCTGATCCGCCTCCGGATCTCGTAGCAGGTGGACCTGCTGGTGGAGGTCTCGGCAGCTCATCGGCGTGTGGCGCCTGGAGGGCCGTTACTCGCAGTGTCCGGCTCCTTGGGACCACTTTGGGACCAAACGCATTGAGCGCCGGTGGGCACATGTGGACGGATCTGGACGTATCCGACCGAGGTAGCATCTGGGCCTCCGTCAGGCCGCGTAAACCATACGAGCGTCCCCTTTGTCTCAACTCCCATGCTTGAAAGGCAGGTTGGCCTCCTGTTCGGGAACCCGTCGAGCAGGATGCCAATGAGAACGTTAGTGAGCTCCCTTGACTGGGGGTCAAGGGGTCGCAGGTTCAAATCCTGTCGTCCCGACAGTGATGTCGGAAGGCCGTTGGCCGGGAGAAATCCCAGGTCAGCGGCCTTTTTGTTGATGGGGCGACAGGTGATCGTCGGTCGTGGTACCGGCGTCTTGCGATCTTGTCAGGGACCAGCTGGGGACCGCAGCCGCTGGCCGAGGGATCGCCGCAGCCTCGCCGGCCTGGCAGCTCGGGGGGGGCTTGGGCGGGCCGAGCAGGGCGTTGATGGTCAGGTGCTCGGTGGGCAGGGCTTTGAGGTTGCGGGCGTTGATGAGGCGGTTCGGTCGTTGCGGCGGGCGAAGGTGTAGCTGGCCTTGCTGAACCGTGAGGTGGTGGCGAGGGTGCCGTAGCCGGCGTTCTTGGCGTGGATGGCGCAGGCGGGGGTCGGGCGGTCTCCACTGGGAGTGCGTTCTTGGAGCGCTTGGCCTGGACGGGGGAGATGCTGGAGCCGGTGGGGTCGTTCAGGGTGACGACGGTGTCCACGCCGTGGCGGGGAGGGGAGGCGGGACTGGGCCCGCTTGTGTCGTGCCCATGGTGGGGTTCGGCAGGCTACCGTGGGGCCGGACGCGAGGGTGCGGCGGCTGCTGGTCGGGTGTGCCGCGATGGACCAGGGGGTGTGGGGTGTTCGAGCCGGTGTCGCTGTCGGCGGTGGCCGCTGTTTTCGGCGCCGTGGGTGCGAGCGTGGCGAACGAGGCCGGCAAGTGGGCCTGGGAGTCGGCGGGTGCCTTCGTCCGCCGGGTGACGGGGCGGGACGTGCCGGCGCCGACCGATGCCGCCGAACGGGCCACTGTGGCGCAGCTGTTGCTGGATGTGGCGGGGTCGGATCCCGCGCAGGCCAGGGCGCTTCGTGCCTGGCTGGGCGGCCAGGGCGGGGGCTGGTCCGGGCCGTTGGCGGCGCCCTCCCTGCTGCCGCCCTCCGACCGCTTCTTCACCGACCGGCGCAAGGTGCTGGCGCTGTTGGACAAGGAGGCCGGACGGAAGGCGGACGGCACGCCCCGCGTCAGTGTCCTGTACGGGCCTCAGGGAATGGGTGTGAGCGCCGCGGCCGTTCACTGGGGCGCGCTGCAGCGGAAGCGGTTTCCGGACGGGCAGCTCTACGCGGACCTCTCCGGCGGGTCGCCGGCCACCGCACCCGATGCGGCCGCTGTGCTCCGGCAGTTCCTGATCCACCTCGGCATGCCGGCGGACCGGGTTCCGCCGGCCGCGCAGGACCGGGTCGAGCGGTTCCGGTCGCTGGTCGCCGAGCGGCAGCTGCTCGTCGTGCTGGACCACGCCCGGTCGGCGGCCCAGGTCCGGCCGTTGATCACCGCGGCCCCGGGCGTCGTCACGGTCGTGGTGGCCCGGCGTCCGCTCACCGGTCTCGACGCCGTTCCGATTCCGGTGGGGCCGCTGTCCGACAAGGATGCCAGGCGGCTGCTCACGGACCTCGCGGGGAAGGAGACCGTCTCCGCCGCCGGCCCCGCCCTGTCGGGTGTTCTCGAACGATGCGGCGGATCGCCCTTCGCCCTGCGCGCCGCGGCTCCCCGGCTGGCGTTCATCCCCCAGCAGCGCCGGGGCCGGGGCGGTGGTGGCGACGGCGGTGGCGATCCCCACGCGGGTGATCCGGTGCGCGCCGCCGTGCAGGAGTCGTACGAGGTACTGGAGCCGGAGGAGGCCCGGCTGTTCCGGCTCTGTGCCCTGCGGCCGTGGCCGGCCGTCGGTCCCGAGCTGGCCGTGGCGGTCGCCGGCCCCGGCGGACCCACGGTTGAGCGTGCTGGTGTCCTGCTGGCCGGGCTCGCCGAGGCCGGCCTGGTGGAGGCCACACCCGAGGGCCGCTACCGCTACCGGCCTGCCGTGCGCCGGTTCGCCGAGGAGCAGGCGGCGCGGGTGGACGGGCTGGCCGCGTGCGCGGGTGCGGTGACGCGTGCCGTGGAGCACCTGCTGCGCTTCGCCGTCCGGGCCGACTACGCGGCGTTGCGGGAGCGTTGGCACGTCGGGCCGCTCTACCGCGAGCTCGGGCCCGGCGACTACCCGGACGCCGGTGCGGCGTTGGCCGCTCTGGCCGCGGAGGTGGGCAACCTGGTCGAGGCGGTGTTCGCCGCCGAGGAGTTGGCCGCGCCGGCCACGGCGTGCGAGCTGGCGGAGGCGTCGTGGGCGGTGCAGCTCAAGGCCGGTCGGCACGAGGCCCTGTTGCCGGCGCTGCGAACCGCCGTGCGGGCGGCGGTCGCGCACGACCCGGACTCGGCGATGGCCGGCCGGATGCACACCCAGTTGGCGTTCGCCCTGATGGAACTGGACCTGCTGGCCGAGGCCGAGAGCTGTCTGGTCGACGCCTCCTCGGCGTTCGAACGGGCCGGCCACCTGCTGGGCCAGGCCACGGCCGTCGAGTCGCTCGGGCTGCTGAGGCTTCGGCAGTGGCGGTGGCAGCCCGCGTACGACTGCTTCGAGCGGGCTGACGGACTGCTCGCCTCGATCGGCCCGGACCACGAGCGGGCGGGGGACGTTCCGCGGGCCCGGGCGCTGTTGAAGCGGCACCGGGGGCGGGCGCTGCGAGGCCTGGCCGAGTACGAGCGGGCCCGGGTCTGGCTGACGGAGGCGTTGTCCGAATTCCGGCGTCTGCGCGACAACTACAACGCGGCCCGCACCCTCACCAATCTCGCGGAGACCTGGGCGGACACCTCGGCGACGGATCAGGCGCTGGCCGCGATCGACGAGGCCACCGCGATCCTGGACCGCGAGCAGGCGGAGCCCCATCTGCGCTACCTGGCGGGCCTGCGGCAGCAGTGCCTCACGGAACGGGACTGACCAGGACCGGGTGGGACGCGCCGCCGGTGCGCACCGTCAGCTCCATCGGCGGCAGGGGTCGCAGGGGTCGGGGGACGGCGGCGCCGTCCAATTGGGCGAACAGCGCCGAGGCGGCCGCCGCCGGGTCGAGCGAGGGGCTGGTGAGGCGGACGAATCCCCACTCACGCAGCAGCACTTCGCAGGTGTCCGGACCGGAGACGAAGGCCGCGAGCGAGCAGTTCGGGTAGCGGGCGAGCGTCGCCGCGGCCCACTCCCGGGGCGGACCGATCCGGGGGTCGTCGGCCTCCCCGTAGCGGAGGATCGCGTCGGCCAGACCGAGGAGGCCCTGGTCGAGGGTGTCCTCGTGCACCGCGAGGTGATCGGAGCCGGGCCCGGAAGGCCCGTACCGGCCTTCGGCGACCCGCTCGACGGTGACTTCGTGCGGGCGGGGCCCCGGGCGGGTGCGGACCCGCAGCGGCACGGTTCGGGTCGGTGGCCGGTAGTCCGGGAGTGGGAGAAGGTCCAGGAGAGCCGGCTCTGTCGGCTCGGGCAGCCCCATGACCTCGTAGAAGAGCGAACGCAGCAGGCCGGCCGCCTCGCCGGGCGCCGAGGTCGTCAATTCGCTGGCACTGGTCATGGATTGATGGAACGTCAGGAGTTGGTCCAGCTGTGGTCGCAGGGGGGAGTCCAGGGCGAGTCGGGGGGCTTCGCGGACGAAGGCCGCTACCGGCGAGGTGGCGCCCAGGACCTCGTCGGAGGCCGTGCCGAGCAGAACGGGGGTGCCCAGCGCCGCGGCGTAGTAGCTGACCGAGCCGAAGTCCCCGATCACCGCGTCGGCGGCGATCAGCGCCTGTCGCCAGCTGTCCAGGGGGTCGATCAGGGTGAGGCCGGCCCGCTCGGCGCGGTCCAGCCAGAGGCGGACCTGGCCGGGGCCGTGGCCGTGCCAGATGTTCGGGTGGAGGGCGGCCGCCACCCGGTAGTCGTCGACCGGGAGTTCGGCGGTGAGGCGGTCGAGCAGCCACGGCAGCGGGTCGTCCGTGCCGGCGTCCCCGAAGAGCGACTGCGGGTTCCAGGTGGAGTTGAGCACGACGAGCCGCTGTCCGGGCCGGACGCCGAACGCGCGGCGATGGCGTTCCCGGTGCGGAAGGGCGGCCAGGATGCGGTCGAAGCAGGGGTCGCCGCCGAGCACCGCCGTCGGAGCGGCCTCGGGGCAGGCTTCGCGCAGCCGGCCGAGCTGCTCGGGGTGGGAGAGCACCATCGCCCGGGCGAGCGGAACCCCGTCGGACAGCAGCCACTCGGGCGCCAGGCCGAAGACAGGGGCATGCGGTGCGTTCGGTGTTCGGTGTTCGGTGTTCGGTGTTCGGTGTTCGGTGTTCGGTGTTCGGTGTTCGGTGTTCGGTGTTCGGTGTTCGGTGTTCGGTGTTCGGTGTTCGGT
>NZ_JBWKEQ010000006.1:76675-232802 GCF_056435365.1 Kitasatospora sp. NPDC043949
TCGGTGTCGCAAGCCTTTTATTGTATCCGGCTCCGTGCGAGAGGACGACCAACTTCCCCTGGAAAACGGAGAGTTCACCGCCGAAGCTGGCTGACAGGGCGAGGTCGACGGGTGTCTGCTTGGCCTGCTCCCACGGAAGTACCGGAACCCCGAGGGAGCTCAGCAGCTCGGCGACTCCTGCGCTGAAGGGGGACGATCCCGTGCAGGCGGCCAGCAGTTGGATCCTGAGGTCGTCGCGGAACAGCGGAACGACGTCCAGGAGCCGGGTCGCGGAGGTCACGTTGTGGACGACGAGGAGAACCCGGCGGCAGCCACCGCGGGTGGTCCACCTCGAAGCGTCCTCGCCCACCGGAACCCGGATCCAGTCGGTCACCAGCCCTGCCAACCCGCCGCTCCTTCGATGCTCGCCGCCTCCCCTCGCGAGGTCCGTCCATTGTTCCACGGCGTGGATGTCGAGGTTCGGCCTCGGTCGGGACCGGTCGGTTCGGCCGGACCCGACGCGCGGTCAGGGTCTTCGCCCGGCGGCGGGTTGGGGAGTGGGGATGATTACAGGTGTTCGAGGCGGATGGCCGCGGCCGGGCAGACCGCGGCGGCGTCCTGGACGGCCTGGTGGAGGTCGGCGGGGGGTGCGGCGTCGAGGAGGATGACGATGCCGTCCTCCTCGCGCTGGTCGAAGACCTCGGGGGCGGCCAGTACGCAGTGGCCGGCGCCGCAGCACTTTTCCTGGTCGATGTGGATGAGCATGGCTTTCCTTTCGGAGGATCGGTTCGGACGCGGGGGCCGCTACCAGGCGAGGGGGAGCTCGTGGACGCCGTAGATGAGCATGTCGCCCCGGAAGCGGATCTCCTCGAACGGTACGGCCAGGCGCAGTTCGGGCAGTCGCTGCAGGATGGAGTTCAGCGCGATCTGCAGTTCCAGCCGGGCCAGGGGCTGTCCGAGGCACTGGTGGACGCCGAAGCCGAAGGCCAGGTGGAGGCGCGCGTCGCGGGAGAGGTCGAGCTCGTCGCCGTCGGGGAACTTCTGCTCGTCCCGGTTCGCGGTGCTGATCATGCAGATCACGCCCTCGCCCGCTCGGATCCGGACGCCGCCGACGGTGACGTCCTCGGTGGCGACCCGGGTCAGGCCGGAGTGCACGATGGTGAGGTAGCGCAGCAGTTCCTCGACGGCGCCGGCGACCGACTCCGGGTGCTCGCGCAGGTGGGCGAGCTGGGTGGGGTTCTGCAGCAGGGCCAGGATGGAGAGCGCGGTCATGTTCGCCGTGGTCTCGTGTCCGGCGACCAGCAGCAGCCGGCCCATGGCGCCGATCTCCTCGGTGCTCAGTTCGCCGCGGGCGACCAGGCGGCTGAGGATGCCGTCGTCGGGCTCGGTGCGCTTGGAGTCGGTGAGCTTGACCAGGTAGTCGACCAGGTTCTTCTGGGCGATCTGCACCTCTTCGGCCGAGGAGTCGCGGCGCAGCAGGACCCGGCTGCACTCCTGGAAGAAGTCGTGGTCCTGGTAGGGGACGCCGAGCAGCAGGCAGATGACCAGGGACGGCAGCGGCAGCGCGAACTCGTGGACCAGGTCGCCGGAGTTGCGGCCGGCGGTCAGCTCGTCGAGCAGTTCGTCGGCGATGCGCTGGACCTCGGGGCGCAGTGCCTCGACCTTCTTGATCATGAATTCGCTGGTGAGCATCCGGCGCAGGTGGGCGTGCTCCGGGTCGTCCATCCGGATGAAGGTCCGCTGGCCGGTGCTCAGCTGCCGGGCTCCGGCGCTGATGAACGGGAAGCCGGGCCGGGCGGCGTCCGAGCTGAAGCGGGCGTCGCTGAGCACGGCCTTGATGTCGTCGTGGCGGGTGACCAGCCAGCTGGGGGCGCCGTCCCAGAGGGTGATCCGGCTGATCGGTTCGTCCTGCTGGGCCTGCTGGTAGGCCGGCGGCGGGTCGAACGGGCAGCCGCCACGGGCGGCGGGGTGGGTGAACCGGGGGTTGTGAGCGGCGGTGGCCATCATGGGCTCCCTTCGCGGAGCGGATTTGCCGGTGGCGCCGAGCGGATGGGCCTGCGGTGCCGTGGGGTAGCGCCCGGGACCGTTGCATGCCCTAAGCAACTAACTCACCGTCACGCTAACTCGCGGTCAGTGGTGGCGAAAGGGCCCATCCGGTGGCGAACGAATCTGTCTGGAAACCGGTCAGTGGTCGAGAGGGGAGCCACTCCCCGAACGGGGTCGCTACAGTTCCCCCATGCCGGACGCAACAGACAATCCGACCGCCACCTCCGAACTGGAGGAGGTGCTGGCCTCGCTGGCCTACCTGCTGACCCGCTCGCAGGAACACGAGCGCCAGACGGCGCGGGCCGGCATCACGGCGGCGCGCTCGGACGTCTACCTGCTGCGCGCGCTCGCCGAGGCCGAGGAGGTCAGCCGCGTGGGCGACCTGGCCGCCCGGCTGATGGTCAAGCCCTCCCACGTCACCCGGCAGATCGACCGGCTGCAGACCCAGCAACTGGTGGAACGCACTCCGGACGCGCTGGACCGCCGGGCCCGCCAGGTGGCGCTCACGGCCGAGGGGCGGGCGATGCTCAACCGTCTGAAACAGGCCAACATCGCCGGTCTGGCCAATGCGCTGGACGGCATTCCGGCGCCGGACGTCGCCGCCACGGTCAGCGTGCTGCGCCACTTGGTGGACCGGTATGTGCGGCAGGTCCGGATCAAGATGCTGTCCGAGGACGCCACGCCGGCGGACCGGGCGCCCGGGAGCGTCGGCATCGCCGACCCGGGCCCGAACCGCTGCCCCTGACGCGGGGCCCGGCAAGGAGGGGGCGCCGGAGCGGGCGCCCCCTCCGAGGTCAGGACCGTACGGCGATCGAAACCGTACGGTGATCAGGACCGTGTGGCGATCAAAACCGTACGGAAATCAGGACCTTACGGAGATCAGGACCGTGCGGCGATCAGGGCGGCCAGTCCGTCCAGCCCGCGGTCGACGGTGTCCGGGTCGACCTGGCTGACGGAGAGCCGCAGTTGCCGCTCCCCGCCCGCGTCCGGGTAGAAGTGCGACATCGGGGTCCAGATCACCCCGTACTCCGAGGCCGAGAGTTCGAGCAGCGCGTCGTCCACCACGAACGGCACGGTGACCACCAAGAAGAACCCGCCGCGCGGCTCGTTCCAGCTCACCCCGCTGCCGGGCGGGAAGCGCCGGGCCAGGCCCGCCAGGACGAGCGCGAGGTTGCGCCGGTAGAGCGCGGCGACCTCGGTGTTGGCGGCCCGCAGGCTGTAGCCGTGTTCGAGCAGTGCCCCGCCGATCACGGCCTGGGCGATCGGTGAGGTGTTCACCGTGGTCATGCTCTTGATCATGCCGAGCAGGTCGGCCAGCAGGTCGGTGCCGCCCGCGCCGTCCGCCACCGGCTGGTCCGCCACCACGTACCCGACCCGGGCGCCCGGGAGGGCCGTCTTGGCGAAGGAGCCGAGGTGGACGACCCGCCGTTCGGTGTCCAGGGCCTTGAGCGAGGGCAGCCGCTCCTCGCCGGCGAAGACGCAGTACGGGTTGTCCTCCAGCAGGAGGAAGTCCTCCTCGGCGGCCAGGGCGAGCAGCTCCCGCCGCAGCTCCAGCGGCAGGCTGGCCCCGCTCGGGTTGGCGACGTCCGGTACCAGGTAGAGGGCGCGCGGGCGCAGCCCCTCGGCCCGGGCGGCGGCCAGTTGGCGGCGCAGGTCGGCGAGGTCCACGCCGTCCGGGCCGTCGGCCACCGGCCGCACCGGCAGGTCGGCGAGCAGCGCCGCGCCGGTCAGCCCCACGTACGTGGGCGAGACGGCGAGCACCACGTCCTCGGGGCCGCGGCGCAGCGCCCGCAGCACCAGGAACATCGCCTCCTGGCAGCCCACCGTCACCACGATCGACTCGGCGGGCACCTCGATGCCCTCGTCCACCGCGAGGTGGGTGGCGATCAGCTCGTGGATGATCCCCTTGGTCCGCCCGTACTGGAGCACCTGCCGCCGGGCCGCCTCCTCGGAGAGCCCGCGCTCGGCGCGCAGGTGGGCGACGTAGCGGTCCAGGTGGCGGTGGACGGCGTCGAGTTCGAAGAACTGCTCCGCCGGGCGGCCCGCGGCGAAGGAGACCGCCTCCGGGTAGCGGATGGAGATCTCGTTGAGCAGGTTCATCGAGGTCATCGCCGGGTCGGCGAGGGAGGGGTGCAGGTCGGCCCGCAGCAGGCCGCGGGGTGGGGCGGTGGTGGTCACGGTGCACTCCAGGTGGGGCAGGGCATGGGGGTGGTGCGCAGCGCGGCGGCCGCGCTCAGGTCGGCGCAGCCCGCCAGGCCGAGCGCGTGCCGCAGCTCCGCGGCCAGCAGGTCGAGCACGTGGGCGCAGCCGGCCTCGCCCCGGGCCGCCAGGCCCCAGATCATCGGGCGTCCGAGCAACACCCCGGACGCCCCGAGGGCGAGGGCGGTGAGCACGTCCGATCCGCCGCGCACCCCGCTGTCCAGCAGCACCTGGCAGGCGCGGCCGGCCAGCGCCTCGGCGACGGCGGGCAGCGCGGTGATCGAGGGGACGGCCCGGTCGAGCTGGCGGCCGCCGTGGTTGGACACCACCACGGCTTCGGCGCCGAGTTCGGCGGCTCGCACCGCGTCCGCCGGGTCGAGCACCCCCTTGACCATCAGCGGCAGGCTGGTGTGCTCGCGCAGCCAGGCGAGATCCGCCCAGGTGACGGCGGGGGAGAGCAGCTCGGCGGTGTGCGCGGCCACGGCCGAGACGGCGGTGGTCGCCTGGTGGGCCCGCCCGGCGGCGCCGTCTTCGAGCAGGACCGCGCGGACGTCCGCGGGCAGCGCGAAGGCGTTCTTGGCGTCGCGCAGGCGGCGGCCCATGAACGGCACGTCGGCGGTGACGACCAGGCATTCGCTGCCCGCCGCCTCGGCCGCCGCGACCAGGTCGAGCAGCCGCCCCCGGTCGCGCAGCCAGTACAGCTGGAACCAGAGCGTGGCTCCCGTCGCGGCCAGCTCCTCGAAGCCGACGCTGCTGAGCGTGCCGACGGTGAACGGCACCCCCGCCGCGGCCGCCGCCCGGGCCGAGGCCAGCTCGCCCTCGGGGTGGAACAGCCGGTGGTACGCGACGGGCGCCACCGCCGCCGGCAGGGTCGCGCGGCTGCGCACCAGGGTGGTGGCGGTGTCGCAGGCGGAGACGTCGGCCAGCACTCGGGGCACCAGGGCCAGCTGGTCGAAGGCCGCCCGGTTGCCGGCGAGGGTCCTCTCGCGCTCCGCGCCGCCCTCCAGCCAGTCCCAGACCTCGGGCGCGAGGACGGCCCGGGCGGGCTCCGCGTACTCGGCGACGGAGAGCGGCTGGGGGGAGGGTGACGGGGAGGAGGGCGACGGGGCGGGGGAGGGCTGGTGCCCGGTCAGGGCCGGCGCGCTCATCCGGCCACTTCGCTGGCGCTGCGCTGGAGTTCGACGGCCTCGTAGAGGGCGCGGACGTTGTTGCTGCCGAAGGTGCGGGCCCGGATGCGCTCGATCACCTCGAAGAAGAAGGTGCCGCGCGGGTGCTGGGAGCGGGTGAAGATCTGGAACAGCTGGCCGTCGTGGTCCTGGTCGACCAGCAGGTGCAGGGCGCGCAGCTGGTCGAGCGAGTGCCGCAGTGGCGTCAGACGGGCGGGCAGCGCGTCGAAGTACGCGCCCGGGGTGCGCAGGAACGGCACGCCGCGCTCCGCCATCGCGGAGACGGAGTGCACGGCGTCGGCGGAGGAGAAGGCCACGTGCTGCACCCCGGCGCCGCCGTGGTCGGCGAGGAAGGAGGCGATCTGGCCGCCCGCGTCCGGGCTGAGCGGCTCGATCAGGGTGAGCGTGACGCTGTGGTCGGCGCTCTGCACGACCGCCGAGTCCATGCCGAGCGCGCCGACCTCGATCCGCTCCTCGAAGATCATCCGGAAGCCGAAGACCTCGCAGTACCGGCGGACGGTCTCGCGCAGCTCGCCGGAGGGGACGCAGACCGCGAAGTGGTCGACGGAGCGCAGCCCCGTCGTGCCGGTGTCGGTGACCGGGGCGGCGTCCGGCAGGCCGGGGATCCGGTCGGCGGGGGCCTCGGGGCCGCGCTCGATCAGGGTGTGCACCACGTCGCCGAAGGCGCCGACCACCGCCGTGACGCAGCCGTGCGCGGCCTGCGGCGGGCGCAGGCCGTCGGCGCCCCGGCCGGTCAGCGTCCGGTAGGCGTCGGCGGCGTCCGGCACCCGCAGGGCCAGTGCGCCCACGCCGTCGCCGTGCCGGGCCAGGTAGTCGGTGGCCGGGTGGCCGCCGGCCAGCGGCTGGGTGAGCAGCAGCCGGATGGTGCCCTGCCCGACCAGCGCCGAGAGGCAGCGCTCGGCGGCCTCGCCGCGCTCGGTGGGCGGGACGAGCAGCTCGAAGCCGTACTCGCTGGTCAGCCGGGCGGTCTCGGCGGTGAGGTCGGACAGGTAGAACTCGACGTGGTCCAGTTCGACGGGGAGCGGGGCGGTGGTGGGCGAGGAGCGGTCGGTCATCTGAGGAGCTTTCTGGTGAGGAAGGAGAGGAGGTGTCGAGGGTGATCGGGCGATCAGGTGCGCTGGAGGTCCGGGGCGCTCCCGGGCTCGGTGGGGCTCTCGGAGCCGGCCGGAGGCTCGGTGGGGCTCTCGGAGCCGGCCGGAGGCTCGGTGGGGCTCTCGGGCTCTTCGGGGGCCGCGGGCTCGGCGGAGGTCTCGGTGCCGGCGGGGGCCTCGGGCCCGGTCGGGGCCTCGGGCTTGCCGAGCAGGTGGGCGGCCGCGAGCAGGGCGCCGAGCACCATCACGGCCAGCACGACCCGGAAGTCCAGGGCGGCCACCAGTCCGGAGCCGACGCCGACCGCGAGGGCCTGCGGGGCGGTGAGCGAGAGGTTGACGGCCGCCTGGGCGCGGCCCATCAGCTGGGGCGGCGTGGCCGCCTGGGCGGCCGTGGCGAGGCCGACCATGGCGGCTGGGATGCCCGCCCCGGCGATCACCAGGCCGGCCGCCACCACGGGGAGGGACGGCGCGAGCAGGAGTACCGTGCCGAGGCCGAACACCACCGACCCCGCCATGACCGTCCGGCGCGGTCCGAGCCGGCCGATCAGCAGACCGCCGACCACCGAGCCGCCCAGCGCCCCGACCGCCTCGGTCGTCTCCAGCACGCCGAGGAACTGCGGCGGGCGGTGCAGCCCGTGCTGGGTCAGCGCGAACAGCACCGGCTGGAGCAGGCTCAGCACGAAGCCCGTGACGGCGGTGGCCGCCACCAGCGGGCGCAGCCCGGTCGCACCGCGCAGGTGGGCGAAGCCCGCCAGCACATCGGTGCGCCACCGGAGGCCCGAGGGCTCCGGCCTGGGCTCGTCCGCCCGCAGGCCGAGGAAGGCCAGGGCCGCCAGCAGCAGCACGCCGAGGTCGGCCAGCGCCACGGCGTGCCCGCCCAGCCAGCTGTAGAGGCCCGAGCCGAGCAGCGGCGCGACCAGCGTGGTGCCGGCCCGGGCGCTCTGGGTGAACCCGGCTGCCGCGCCGAAGTCCTGACGATCCGTCAGGATCGTCCGCAGCAGGGCGCTCTGCGCCGGGGCCAGCACGGCCCCGGCGAGACCGCAGAGCGAGGCCGTGCAGTAGATGATCCAGACCCGGTCCGGACCGTCGACGAGCAGCAGGGGCGTCAACCCCACTGCCACTATCAGGTTGACGCCGACCAGCAGCGGTCTGCGCCGGACCCGGTCGGCGAGCAGGCCGCCCAGCGGCAGGAGCAGCAGCGGCGCGGCGAAGCAGAACAGCACCAGCCCGGCGGCGGAGTTGCTGCCGGTCAGCACCTTGGCCCAGATGCCGAGGGCGATGGAGAGGGCGCTGTCGCCGAGGACGGACAGGGTCTGCCCGGCGAGGTAGCGCCGGAACTCCGGGCGGGCCAACAGCGGGTGCATCGCGGTTCCTTCGCTGCGCCGACGGCGCTTCGGGTGCTGGGCGTGCCGGGCGTGCTGGGTTGCTGAGGGTGCTGGGCTGCTCGGCGCGTGGGGCGCGGACGGTGCGCCCTCACGCGCCGTGCGCGGGGACGTGCGGGGACGTGCTGGGACGTGCGGAGACGGCCGGGATGCGCGGGCGCGGGGTGCGGTCAGGGAGCGGCGGGCGCGGTGGCGGTGAAGCCCTCGATCACCGCGTCGTTGGCGTCCTTCTCACCGACGGCGATCCGGATGCCCTGGCCGGGGTAGTAGCGGACGGCCACCCCTCGGCGCTCCAGCTCCGCCCGCAGGGGGAGCTGGTCGCCCGGCGCGACGACCCAGAGGAAGTTGGTCAGGCTGGGCGCCACCGTCCAGCCCAGCCGCAGCAGTTCGGCCCGCAGGCGCTCCCGCTCGGCGGCGATCTCGGCGATCCGCCGGTCCACCTCGTCCTGGGCCGAGACGGCGGCCAGCAGGCCCGCCTCCTGGAGCCGGTTCACCGCGTACGGGACCTGGTGGTCCCGTACCCGCTGGGCCACGGACTCCTCCGCGAGCGCGTAGCCGATCCGCAGGGCGGCGATGCCGTGCGACTTGGAGAGGGTGCGCAGCACCACCAGGTTCGGCCACTCGGAGATCCGGTCCGGCACCGCCGGGGCCGCCCAGTCCCGGGCGAAGTCGACGTACGCCTCGTCCAGCAGGATCAGCGCCGTGGCCGGGACCAGGCGGAAGAAGTCCGTCAGCTCCGCCCAGGAGTAGACCGTGCCGGTCGGGTTGTGCGGGTTGCACAGCACGACGATCCGGGTGCGTTCGTCCAGCCGATCGGCCATCGCGGCCAGGTCGTGCCGGGCGTCGGGGTCGAGCGGGACGGCCCGGGCCTCGGCCCGGGCGATCTCGCAGAACAGCGGGTACGCGTCGAAGCAGGGCGCCGAGTGCACCACGTTGTCGCCGGGCCCGACGACGGCGTGGAAGAGGTCCAGCGCCACGCCCGCCGAGCCGTGGCCGACCACGACCTGAGGGGCCGGGACGCGCTGCCAGTCGGCGATGATCCCCTCGATCCGCTGCGGGCGGAAGTCCGGGTACCGGTGCAGGTCGCCGGCGGCCGCGGCCAGGGCGGCCACGACGGACGGCAGCGGCGGGCCCGGGTGCTCGTTCTGCGCCAGCAGGTGTCTGGCGGCGGCGGCCATCAGTCGGCCTGGAGGACGTAGAGCCAGGAGTGCGGGGTGGCCAGCGCCTCGACGCGGTCGATCCGCAGTCCGGCGTCGGTGAACAGTTCCTCGTACGTCTCCTTGGTGTGCAGCGGCACGCCCATCATCGCGTGCGCCAGCTCGAAGCCGACCGAGAAGACCGGCAGGGCGCTCTGGGACTCGCCCGGGCCGCGCAGCATGGTGTCGCCGAGCACGAAGGTGCGGGCCTTCGGGAAGGCCTCCCGCATCCGGGTGAAGATCGAGGAGCGGGTGGCCGGGTCGGCCAGCAGGTCGTGCAGCAGGAAGAAGCTCATCACGGTGTCGACCTCGGCCACCTCGGCGGCCTCGGCGTCGTTGTCGATCTGGGTGCCGAGCAGGCCCAGGACGTCGGCCCGGACGGCGGTGACGCGGTCCTGCATCCCGGCCGTGACGATGTCGCGGCGGGCGATGTCGGTGGCCGGGCGGCTGATGTCGATGCCCAGGCCCCGGGTGCCCTCGCGCTGCCCGACCACCCGGCGCACCCGGGCGGAGGTGCCGCTGCCCAGGTCGGCGATGGTGCGGAAGTCGATGCCGGAGAGCACGTCGGTCAGCTGCGCGGCGAACAGCGACTGGTCGCACTGGGCGGAGCCGAGGGCGACCATCGCCTCGTCGCGCAGGACGTCCTCGCTGTAGCGGTGCGTCCCCGCGCTCAGGTGCCCGGCGCGGCCGAACACGTCGTGGTACCCGCCGACGGCCCAGGTGAAGTAGCCGCGCGCGGCGGCGACTTCGAGGCCCACCTCGGTGGGCACGTAGGTGCCGCCGTCGGCCTTGACGTAGCCGCAGTCGGCGGCGGCGCGCAGGACGGCCTCGGTCCGGGCGGTGTCACCGCCCTGGGCGGTGGCCTCGACGGCCGAGAGCGGCTCGCAGCGCCCGAGCTTCTCCAGCACGCCGATCCGGTCCAGCGCGAAGATCACGTTGGCGGCGATGAAGCCGTTGTAGGCGTCGGTCGACGTGATCGGCGACGGGGTGACGCCGCGCCAGGTGTCGGGGATGGCGGCAGTGGTCATGGTGGTGTCCGTTTCTCGGTGGGCGGGCCGGGTGCGGCCCGCGCGGTGGGTGCAGGTCGGTGGCCTGCGGTCGGAAGGGATGCGAAAGCCGGCGGGTCAGGAGGCCGGTCGGCGGCCGGTCGGTCAGGTGGCCGGTCGGTCGGTCAGGCGGGCGGCGAGCACCGGGCCGATGACGGCGAGCGCCTTGGGGCCCGTCATGGCGCCGTGGGTGCTCGGCACCTCGTGGACGTCGATCCGGCCGCCCACGTGGGGGCGCCAGCCGTCCGGGTCGGGGGCGTCGGCAGGGCGGTCCTTGGCGGCGGTGAAGACCACCGCGTCGCCGTCGTAGCCGGGCAGCGGGAGCGCGTGCGCCAGCTCGGCGTTGGCCTGGAAGACCGCGACCACCCGGGCCACCGCGGCGCCGCTGAGGCCCGCGAGCGGGCCCTCGCCGTGCCGGACCAGCTCGGCGTAGCCGTCCTCGTCCTCGGGCCAGGCGCCGATCTCCCCGGCCGGGTGGCCGAGCGAGTCGAGGATCACTGCCAGTTGCTCCGGGTCGTTCCGCCACTGCTCGGGCCCGGCCTCGCCGGCGCCCGGATAGGCGTCCAGCAGGGCCAGCAGCCGGACCTCCTCGCCCTGGTCGCGCAGCAGTGCGGCGATCGCGTGGGCGACGGCCCCGCCGAAGGACCAGCCGAGCAGGGCGTACGGGCCCTCGGGGCGGACGGCGCGGATCTGCGCGAGGTAGTCGCGCGCCAACTCCGCGACGGAGGAGGGGCGGTGGCCCGGATCGGCCAGGCCCGGGGCCTGGAGGCCGTAGATCGGCTGCTCGGCGTCGAGGTGGCGCAGCAGCCCCGTGTACACCCAGCTGATGCCCGCGGCCGGGTGGACGCAGAACAGCGGCGGGCGCGAGCCCCGGGTGCGGATCGGCAGCAGGACGGGGAAGCTCTCGGCGCCCGGCCCCCGGGCGAGCCGCTCGGCGAGCCCGGCGACGGTCGGCGCCTCGAACACGGTGCGGACCCCGATCCCCTCGCCCGCGCCGACCAGCTCCCGCAGCCCCGCGACCAGCCGGGCGGCCAGCAGCGAGTGCCCGCCCAGCTCGAAGAAGTTGTCGTCCACACCGACCCGTTCGAGCCCGAGCACGTCGGCGAACAGCCCGCAGAGCACCTCCTCCTGCGGCGTGCCGGGCGCCCGCCCGGCGCCGGGCCAGGCGGCGGTGTCGGGGGCGGGGAGGGCGCGGCGGTCGACCTTGCCGTTGGCGGTGAGGGGGAGGGCGTCCAGGGCCACGACGGCGGAGGGCACCATGTAGTCGGGCAGGGTCGCGCCGACGTGGGCCCGCAGGAGGGCCTGGTCGACCGTCTGCCCGGGCCGGGCCACGGCGTAGCCGACCAGGCGCCGGTCGCCGGGGCGGTCCTCGCGGACCAGGACGAAGGCCTGGGCGAGGGAGGGGTGGCGGACGAGGGCGGCCTCGATCTCGCCGGGTTCGATGCGGAACCCGCGGACCTTGACCTGGTGGTCGGTGCGGCCGAGGTACTCCAGGGAGCCGTCGGCCCGGCGGCGGGCGAGGTCACCGGTGCGGTACATCCGGCTGCCGGGGGCGCCGTACGGGTTGGCGACGAAGCGCTCGGCGGTCAGGCCGGGCCGGTTGAGGTAGCCCCTGGCCAGGCCGGAGCCCGCGAGGTAGAGCTCGCCGACGACCCCGGCGGGGACGGGCTGCAGGGCGGCGTCCAGGACGTGCAGCCGGGTGTTCAGGATGGGCCGGCCCAGCGGCGGTGCGATCCGGCCGGACAGCGGGGTGGTCATGCTGGCGCAGACGGTGGATTCCGTCGGCCCGTAGGCGTTGACCATCCGCAGGCGGGCGGACCAGTGCTCGACGAGGTCGGGCGGGCAGGCCTCCCCGGCGACGGCCAGGGTCTCGACGTGCGCGAGCGCGTCGGGGGGCAGGACGGCCAGGGCGGTTGGCGGCAGGGTGACGTGGGTGACGCCCTGCTCGGCGATCAGTTCGACCAGGGCGGGGCCGGGCAGCAGCTGGTCGGCGTCGGCGAGGACGGCGCGGGCGCCGGTGAGCAGGGCCAGGCTGAGTTCGGCGACGGCGGAGTCGAAGGAGGGGGAGGCGAACAGCAGGTAGCGGCTGTCCGGGGTCACGGCCAGGCTCTGGCGCTGGCTCTCGACCAGGGCGGCGAGGCCGGTGTGGGGGACGACGACGCCCTTGGGGCGGCCGGTGGAGCCGGAGGTGTAGATGACGTACGCGGCGGCGTCGGGGGTGGTGGCGGTGCCGGTTTCGGCGTCGGGTTCGGTGCCGGTTTCGGCGTCGGTTTCGGCGTCGGTGAGGTCGTGTGCCGGGTGGCCGGAGGTGTCGAGCTCCTCGACCAGCAGGCGCGGGACGGCGCTGTCGGCCGGCAGGCCGGCGGCCACCGTGCCGGTGGTGAGGACCAGGACGGGGGCGGCGTCGGCGAGCATGTAGGCGATGCGGTCGGCCGGGTAGCGCGGGTCGAGCGGGAGGAAGGCCGCGCCGGCCTTGAGGACGGCGAGCTGGGCGACGATGAGCTCGATCGAGCGCTCCAGGGCGATCGCGACGAACCGCTCGGGGCCCGCGCCGTGTGCGGTGAGCAGCCGGGCGAGGCGGTTGGCGCGTCCGTTCAGCTCGGCGTAGGTGAGCTGCTCGGCGCCGAAGGCGAGGGCGACGGCGTCGGGGCGGGCGGCGGCCTGGGCCTGGAAGAGCGCCGGGAAGGTGGCGGGGGCGACGGAGTGGTCGGTGTCGTTCCAGGCCGTGATCAGCTGTCGGCGCTCCTCCGGCGCCAGGATCTCCACCTGGCCCACCCGCTGGTCAGGGTCGGCCAGCACCGCGCGCAGGGCGCGCTCGAACCGCGCGGCCGTCGCCGCCGCCGTGGCCCGGTCGAACAGGTCGACGGCGTACTCGACCGTCAGCTCCAGGCCGGCGGGGGTGCCGTCACGGTCGAAGGCCTCGCTGAAGGCGAAGGTCAGGTCGAACTTGGCGAGGTCCGAATCCAGCGCCTCGACCCGGCCCGGCAGGCCGCCGAGGCGGATCGTTCCGGCGTCGCCGCCGGAGGTCAGCATCACCTGGCAGAGCGGGTGCCGGGCCGTCGAGCGCGCCGGGTTGAGCAGCTCGACCAGGCGCTCGAAGGGCACGTCCTGGTGCCCGAAGGCGTCCAGGGTGCCGATCCGGACGCGCTCCAGCAGCTCCCGGAAGCTCGGGTCGCCGGACGTGTCGGTGCGCAGCACCAGGGTGTTGACGAAGAAGCCGACCAGGTCGTCGAGCGCTTCGTCGGTGCGCCCGGCGACGACGGTGCCGATCGGCAGGTCGGTGCCCGCGCCCAGGCGGCCCAGCGTGGTGGCGAGTGCCGCCTGCATCACCATGAACACGCTGGCTCGGCTCTGCTGCGCCAACTCGACCAGGGCGCCGTGGAGTTCGCCGTCCAGGTGCAGTTCCACCGCCGCACCCCGACGGGTCGGCGCGGTCGGGCGCGGCCGGTCGTAGGGGAGCGCCAGTTCCTCGGGGAGGCCGGACAGCACCTGCTGCCAGTGGGCGAGTTGTTCGGTGAGCAGGGTGGTGGGTTGTTGCGGGGTGCCGAGGAGTTCGTGCTGCCAGAGGGCGTAGTCGGCGTACTGCACCGGCAGCGGCTCCCACTGCGGTGCGGTGCCGGCGAGGCGGGCTTCGTAGGCGGTGGCGAGGTCGTGCAGGAGCGGGGCGACGGACCAGCCGTCGGTGGCGATGTGGTGCATCAGGACGAGCAGGACGTGTTCGTCCTGCGGGAGGGAGAACAGCGTGGCGCGGACGGGCAGGTCGTGGGCGAGGTCGAAGACCTCCCCGCCGGCCTCGGCCAGGGCGTCCTGGAGCGCTTCCTCGGTGGCCACCGACACGGTGTGCAGCGGGAGTTCGGGACGCTCGACGATCAGCTGGCGGGGCTGGCCGTCGGTGGTCGGGTAGACGGTGCGCAGCACCTCGTGGCGGTCGAGGACGTCCGTCAGCGCCGCCTGGAGGGCGGGGGCGTCGACCCGACCGGTCAGGCGCACCGCGCACGGGGTGTTGTAGAGCGCGTTGGGGCCCTCGAACTGGTCGATGAACCACAGGCGTTGCTGTGCCGGGGAGAGCGGGATGCGCTCGGGCCGGTCGATGGGCCGCAGGGCCGGACGGGCCGTGCCGGAGGCGGGCAGGACGGCGGCCAGGGCGGCGACGGTCGGGGCGTCGAACAGGGCCCGGATGGGAAGTTCGGTGCTGAGGGCGGTGCGGATGCGGCTGACCAGTTTGGTGGCGAGGAGGGAGTGGCCGCCGAGGTCGAAGAAGCGGTCGTCGATGGTGACGGTGGTGAGTCCGAGGACGTCGGCGAAGAGTGTGCAGAGGGTTTGTTCGGTGGTGTTGCGGGGGGCGCGGCCTTCGGTGGTGCCGGTGTAGTCGGGGGCGGGGAGGGCGCGGCGGTCGACTTTGCCGTTGGCGGTGACGGGGAGGGTGTCGAGGATGACGACGGCGGCGGGGAGCATGTAGCTGGGGAGGGTGTCGGTGACGGCGGCGCGCAGTTCGCCGGGGGTGACGTTGCCGGTGACGTTGCCGGTGGAGGTGGTGGTGAGGGTGGTGTAGACGACGAGGCGTTTGTCGCCGGGTTGGTCTTCGCGGACGTGGGCGAGGGCTTGGCCGACGGCGGGGTGGGCGGTGAAGGCGGTTTCGACTTCGCCGAGTTCGATGCGGAAGCCGCGGATCTTGACCTGGTCGTCGGCGCGGCCGAGGAATTCCAGGACGCCGTCGGTGGTCCAGCGGGCGAGGTCGCCGGTGCGGTACATCCGTTCGCCGGCGAGGAACGGGCAGGCGACGAAGCGTTCGGCGGTGAGGGAGGGGCGGCCGGTGTAGCCGCGGGCGAGTCCGGCGCCGGCGATGTAGAGCTCGCCTGCCACGCCGGCGGGTACGGGCTGCAAGGTGGTGTCGAGGACGTACGTCCGGGTGTTGGCCAGCGGGCGGCCGATCGGTACCACGTTCGGGACCGCCGAGGCGGGGGTCATGGTGAAGGTGGTCTTGATGGCCGTCGTCTCGGTGGGCGCGTAGACCGCGACGACGGAGGTGTCCGGGCACGCCTGGAAGAGCCGGCGGACGGCCTCGGGCGGGACGACGTCGCCGCCGGTCCACACCTGCCGGACGGCCCGGAAGGCCTCCGGCGTCTCCTCGGCCATCAGCCGCAGCAGGCCCGAGGGCGCCTGGACCAGGGTCACCCGGTGGGTGGTGATGGTCTCGGCGAGGCGCCGGATGTCCAGCTCGCCGGGCTCGGCCAGCACGATCGCCCCGCCGGTGACGAGCGGCGCCCAGATCTCGGTGGTGGAGGCGTCGAAGGCGGTGGGCGAGTGCAGCAGGACACGCTCGTGGTGGCCCGCGCGGAAGTGCTGGTTGCCCAGCAGGTCCACCACGTTGCGGTGGGTGACGGCGACGCCCTTGGGCAGGCCGGTCGAGCCCGAGGTGTACATCACGTAGACCAGCTGGCCGGGGTGCACGGGCACGGCCGGGTCGCCCGCCTCGGGGGCCGTGGCGAGCAGGGCGTCGGTGACCTCGACGGTGGCGAAGCCGCCGGTGGCGAGGACCGGATGCCCGTGGTGGGCCGGGTCGGTGAGCAGCAGGCCGGTGCGGGTGTCGGTGAGGATGTGCTGGAGCCGGTCCAGCGGGTAGCGGTCGTCCAGCGGGACGTACGTGCCGCCCGCCTTGGCGATCGCGAGGACGGCCGTGAGCAGCCCGGCGGAGCGCTCCATCAGCACCGCCACCGGCTGTTCGGTGGTCAGGCCGCGCGCCAGCAGCAGGGCGGCGAGGCGGTTGGCGCGGCCGTTCAGTTCGGCGTAGCTGAGCTGTTCGGCGTCGGTGATCAGGGCGGGGGCGTCGGGGGTGGTGGCGGCCTGGGCCTCGAACAGCCGGGGCAGGCTGGTGTCGGGCACCGGTGCGGTCGGTCCGTTCCAGCCGGTGAGCAGGTGCTCGCGTTCGGCGGGGTCGAGGATGTCGATGCTGCCGATCGGGGTGTCCGGGTCGGCCGCGACGGCGCGCAGGACGCGCAGCAGGCGCTCGGCGAGGGCGGTGGCGGTGGCGTGGTCGAAGAGGTCGGCCGCGTAGTCGACGGCGCCGCGGACACCGAGGCAGTCGCCGTCCTCCGTGAGGTGCTCGACGAAGTTGAAGTTCAGGTCGAACTGGGCCTGGGCCTCGCCGGCCTCGACCGGCCGGGCCGACGCCGGGCCGAAGGCGAGGTCGCCGGCCCGCTCCGTGTTCAGGGTGACGAGCGACTGGAAGAGGGGGTGGCCGGCGGTGCGGGTGGGGTTGAGGTGTTCGACCAGGCGCTCGAAGGGGATGTCCTGGTGGTCGTAGGCGTCGAGGTCGGTGCGGCGGACGCGGTCCAGCAACTCGCGGAAGGTGGGGTCGCCGGTGGTGTCGGTGCGCAGCAGCAGGGTGTTGACGAAGAAGCCGACCAGGTCGTCGAGGGCTTCGTCGGTGCGTCCGGCGACGACGGTGCCGATCGGCAGGTCGGTGCCCGTACCGAGGCGGGTGTAGAGGGTGGCGACGGCGGCTTGCAGGGCCATGAAGAGGCTGGCGTTCTGCGTGCCGGCCAACTCGGCCAGTGCGGTGTGCAGTTCGACGTCGAGTTCCAACTCGGCGGCGCCGCCCCGGCGGGTGGGCGCGGCCGGGCGCGGCCGGTCGTAGGGGAGCGCCAGCTCCTCCGGGAGGCCGGACAACGCCTGCTGCCAGTAGGCGAGTTGAAGGGAGACGACGCTCTCGGGGTCGTCCTCCTCGCCGAGCAGCTCGCGCTGCCAGAGGGTGTAGTCGGCGTACTGCACCGGCAGCGGCTCCCACTGCGGCTCGGTGCCGGCGAGCCGGGCCTCGTACGCGGTGGCGAGGTCGCGGAAGAGCGGGGCGACGGACCAGCCGTCGCTGGCGATGTGGTGCGTCAGCAGCAGCAGGACGTGCTCGCCCGGCGAGGGGAGGGCGTACAGCCAGGCGCGGACGGGGAGGTCGGCGGCGAGGTCGAAGACCTGCCCGGCGTCCTCGCGCAGCCGCTCGGACAGTTCGGCCTCGTCGGCCACCGGCACCCGGTGCAGCGGCGGGCGCCCCTGGTCGAGGATGTGCTGGTGGGGCTGGCCGTCGGTGGTCGGGAAGACGGTGCGCAGCACCTCGTGCCGGGCCACCACGTCCCACAGCGCGCCTTCGAGGGCGGCGGCGTCGAGCTCGCCGGTCAGCCGGAGGGCGAACGGCGTGTTGTAGAGGGCGCTCGGGCCCTCGAACTGCTCGATGAACCAGAGCCGCTGCTGGGCGAACGACAACGGGATCAAGGTCTGCCTCCGACTGGCGACTTACGGCTGCTGGGGCTGGTAGGGCTGGTGGGGTTCGGCGGTCGCGGGACGCGGCGGGCCGCGCCGCCGGCCGGGCCGGCGGCGGGCGCGCATCCTGTGGTGGACGGGGCCGCGAGGTGGGCGGCAGGTCAGGCCGGGCCGCCCGGGCGGCGCATCGGCCGCAGGGCCGGGCGGGCCTTCTTCGGCGCGGCTGTCTGCTCGCGCCCGGGCAGGACGGCGGCCAGGGCGGCGACCGTGGGAGCGTCGAACAGGGTGCGGATCGGCAGCTCCGTCCCGAGGGCGGTGCGGATGCGGCTGACCAGCCTGGTGGCGAGCAGCGAATGGCCGCCGAGGTCGAAGAAGCGGTCGTCGATGGTGACGGTGGTGAGTCCGAGGACGTCGGCGAAGAGTGTGCAGAGGGTTTGTTCGGTGGTGTTGCGGGGGGCGCGGCCTTCGGTGGTGCTGGTGTAGTCGGGGGCGGGGAGGGCGCGGCGGTCGATTTTGCCGTTGGCGGTGACGGGGAGGGTGTCGAGGATGACGACGGCGGCGGGGAGCATGTAGCTGGGGAGGGTGTCGGTGACGGCGGCGCGCAGTTCGCCGGGGGTGACGTTGCCGGTGACGTTGCCGGTGGAGGTGGTGGTGAGGGTGGTGTAGACGACGAGGCGTTTGTCGCCGGGTTGGTCTTCGCGGACGTGGGCGAGGGCTTGGCCGACGGCGGGGTGGGCGGTGAACGCGGTTTCGACTTCGCCGAGTTCGATGCGGAAGCCGCGGATCTTGACCTGGTCGTCGGCGCGGCCGAGGAATTCCAGGACGCCGTCGGTGGTCCAGCGGGCGAGGTCGCCGGTGCGGTACATCCGCTCACCGGGCGGGCCGTAGGGGCAGGCGACGAAGCGTTCGGCGGTGAGGGAGGGGCGGCCGGTGTAGCCGCGGGCGAGTCCGGCGCCGGCGATGTAGAGCTCGCCTGCCACGCCGGCGGGTACGGGCTGTAGTGCGGTGTCGAGGACGTACGTCCGGGTGTTGGCCAGCGGGCGGCCGATCGGCACCACGTTCGGGACCGCCGAGGCTGTCGGCATCGGGAACTGGGTCGCGCACAGTGTTGTCTCGGTCGGCCCGTACAGTGCCCGCACCGCGATGCCCGGGACGGCCTCCAGCACCCGGCGGACGGCCGGGGCGGAGACGACGTCCCCACCGGTCAGCACCTCGCGCACACCGGTGAAGATGCCCGGGTCCTCCTCCGCGATGACGCGGAACAGCCCGGCGGTGACGTGCACGTGGGTGAGCCCGTGGGCCCGGACCAGCTCGCGGATGGCGGAGGCGTCCAGGTCGCCCTGCGGTGCGACGACCACCTGGCCGCCGGAGAGCAGCGGCGCCCACAGTTCGTAGGTCGAGGCGTCGAAGGCGTGCGGCGCGTGGAAGAGCACCCGCAGTCCGTCGGGGTGGTGCCAGCACGGGTCCGTCGCGAGCTGCACCACGTCCCGGTGGGTGATGGCGATGCCCTTGGGCACCCCGGTGGATCCGGAGGTGAACATCACGTACGCGAGCTGCTCCGGGTGGAGCCCGGCGGGCTGGGTGCGCCGCCTGCGCGGGCCGTCGAACCAGCCCTCGGTGAGCGGCAGGACGGGGCAGGGGGCGTCGGCGGCCAGCGGGTGGCCCTGGTGCGCGGGATCGACCAGGACGAGCGCCGCCCGCGTCTCGGCGGTGATCTGCCGCAGCCGCTCGGCCGGGTGCCGGTCGTCCAGCGGGACGTAGGTGCCGCCGGCCTTGGCCACCGCCAGGATCGCCGTCACCAGGTCGGCGGAGCGGTCCATCAGGAGGATCACCGGGCTGTCGGCGCCGACGCCCGACTCGGCGAGGTGGGCGGCCAAGTGTTCCGCCCGGGAGTCGAGTTCGGCGTAGCTGAGCTGTTCGGTGCCGGTGATCAGGGCGGGGGCGTCGGGGGTGGCGGCGGCCTGGGTCTCGAACAGCTGCGGCAGGGTGGCCTCGGGCACCGGTGTCGTCGGTCCGTTCCAGCCGGTGAGCAGGTGCTCGCGTTCGGCGGGGTCGAGGATCTCGATGCTGCCGATCGGGATGTCGGGGTAGGCCGCGACGGCGCGCAGGACGCGCAGCAGCCGCTCGGCGAGGGCGGTGGTGGTGGCGTGGTCGAAGAGGTCGGCCGCGTACTCGACCGCCACCGACAGGCCCGCCTGGGAGCCCTGTTCGGTGAAGCGGAAGGACAGGTCGAACTTGGCCACGTCCAGCTCGAAGGGGTGGTCCGCGCAGGCCAGGTCGCCGAAGGCGGCGGGCACCGCCGGGCCGCTCTCCAGGGCGACGAGCGACTGGAAGAGGGGATGGCGGGTGGTGCGCGGGGGGTTGAGGTGTTCGACCAGGCGCTCGAAGGGGATGTCCTGGTGGTCGTAGGCGTCGAGGTCGGTGCGGCGGACGCGGTCCAGCAACTCGCGGAAGGTGGGGTCGCCGGACGTGTCGGTGCGCAGCAGCAGGGTGTTGACGAAGAAGCCGACCAGGTCGTCGAGGGCTTCGTCGGTGCGTCCGGCGACGGGGGTGCCGAGCGGGAGGTCGGTGCCCGCGCCGAGGCGGGTGTAGAGGGTGGCGACGGCGGCTTGCAGGGCCATGAAGAGGCTGGCGTTCTGCGTGCCTGCCAACTCGGCCAGGGCGGTGTGCAGTTCGGCGTCGACCTCGAACTCGGCGGAGCCGCCCCGGTGGCTGGGAGCGGTCGGGCGCGGCCGGTCGTAGGGGAGCGCCAGCTCCTCCGGGAGGCCGGACAACGCCTGCTGCCAGTGGGCGAGTTGTTCGGTGAGCAGGGTGGTGGGTTGTTGCGGGGTGCCGAGGAGTTCGTGCTGCCAGAGGGCGTAGTCGGCGTACTGCACCGGCAGGGGCTCCCACTGCGGCTCGGCGCCGGCCAGCCGGGCCTGGTACGCGGTGGCGAGGTCGTGCAGGAGCGGGGCGACGGACCAGCCGTCGGTGGCGATGTGGTGCATGAGGACGAGCAGGACGTGCTCGTCGTGCGGGAGGGAGAACAGCGTGGCGCGGACGGGCAGGTCGTGGGCGAGGTCGAAGACCTCCCCGCCGGCCTCGGCCAGGGCGGCCCGGAGCGCCTCCTCGGTGGCCACGGGTATGGTCCGAAGGATCGACTCGGGGGCCTCGGCGACCAGTTGGTGCGGTTGGCCGTCGGTGGTCGGGAAGACGGTGCGCAGCACCTCGTGCCGGGCCACCACGTCCCGCAGCGCGCCTTCCAGCGCGGGGCGGTCGAGGGTGCCGGTCAGCCGGAGGGCGACGGGGGTGTTGTAGAGCGCGCTCGGTCCCTCGAACTGCTCGATGAACCACAGGCGTTGCTGCGCGGAGGACAGCGGGACGCGCTCCGGTCGGGTGGCGGGCCGCAGGGACGGGCGGGCCGCGCCGGAGGCGGGCAGGGCGGCGGCCAGGGCGGCCACCGTCGGGTGGTCGAAGAGCGCGCGGATCGGCAGCTCCGTGCCGAGGGCGGTGCGGACGCGGCTGACCAGCTTGGTGGCGAGCAGCGAGTGGCCGCCCAGGTCGAAGAAGCTGTCGTCGATGCCGACCGAGGCCAATCCGAGGACCTCGGCGAAGAGCGCGCAGAGCGCCTGCTCGATGCCGGTGCGCGGGGCCCGGCCGGCGGCGGCGCCGCTGTAGTCGGGGGCGGGCAGGGCGCGGCGGTCGACCTTGCCGTTGGGGGTGACGGGCAGCGCGTCGAGGGCGACGATCGCGGCGGGCACCATGTAGCCGGGCAGGCGGTCGGTGGCGAAGGCGCGCAGTTCGTCGGGCCGGACGGGGCCCGTGACGTAGGCGACCAGGCGCTTGTCGCCCGGCTGGTCCTGGCGGACCATGGCGACGGCCTGGCCGACGGCCGGGTGGGCGGTGAACGCGGCCTCCACCTCGCCGAGTTCGATCCGGAAGCCGCGCAGCTTGACCTGGTCGTCGGCGCGGCCGACGAACTCCAGTTCGCCCGTGGTGGTCCAGCGCACCACGTCGCCGGTGCGGTACATCCGGCCGCCGGGCTCGCCGAAGGGGCAGGCCACGAAGCGCTCGGCGGTCAGGCCGGCGCGGCCGACGTAGCCCCGGGCCAGCCCGGCGCCCGCGACGTACAGCTCACCGGCGACGCCGACGGGGACCGGGCGCAGTCCGGCGTCCAGCGCGTACACCCGGGTGTTGGGCAGTGGCCGCCCGATCGGTACGGCGGCCGGCACCTCGGCGGCGGCGGCCATCGGGTGGCGGGTCGCGAAGGTGGTCGTCTCCGTCGGCCCGTAGCCGTTCACCACCCGCAGGCCGGGGCAGTGCTCCAGCACCCGCCGGATGGCGGCCGGCGAGACGATGTCCCCGCCCGTCCACACCTCGCGCAGCCCGGCGAAGGTCTCCGGGGCCTCGGCGGCCAGCACGTTGAAGAGCCCGACCGTCATCCAGGCGGCGCCGACCCGCCCCCGGCCGATCGCGGTCGCCAGCTCGGCGACGCCGAGCCGTCCGGCCGGGGCGACCACCACGCGGCCGCCCGAGAGCAGCGGCACCCAGAGCTCGTAGGTGGAGGCGTCGAAGGCGACGGGGGAGTGCAGCAGGACGCGCTCGTGGCCGCCGCCCGCGAACGCCCCGCCGAGCGCGAGGTCCACCACGGACCGGTGGGTGACGCCGATGCCCTTGGGCACGCCGGTCGAGCCGGAGGTGTGCATCACGTACGCCAACTGGTCGGCGCTCAAGGGGAGTCCGAGGTTCCCGGCGGTCTCGTAGCCCTCGGGGTCGAGTGCGTCCGAGGGGTCGAGCACGTCCAGCCCGGCCGTCGCGGGGTGCGCCCGGTGGGCGGTGTCGGCCAGCACCAGCCGGGCCCCGGAGTCCGCGAGGACGGCCCGCAGGCGCTCGGCCGGCTGCGCGCCGTCCAGCGGCACGAAGGCGCCGCCGGCCTTGAGCACGGCCAGGATCGCCACCACCAGGGCGGCCGAGCGCTCCATCAGCAGTGCGACGGGGGTCTCCGGGCGGACCCCGGCCTCGACCAGTCGCACCGCCAACCCGTTGGCCCGTGCGTTGAGTTCGGCGTAGGTCAGCTCGACGTCGCCGGCCGTGAGTGCGACCGCGTCGGGCGCCGCGGCGGCCCGCGCCTCGAACAGCTCGGGCAGCGCGGCGTCCGGCAGCGGCGCGGTGGCGCCGGTCCCGCCGGTCAGCAGCCGTTCGCGCTCCTCCTCGGTCAACACCTGGACGGTGCCGACGAGTTCGGCCGGGTCGGCGACGATCCGGTCGAGCAGGGCGAGGAAGCGGTCCAGCAGGGTGCGCGCCTCGGCGGGGGTGAAGGCGTCGGGCCGGTGGTCCAGGCGCAGTTGGAGGCCGTCGCCCGGGGTGAGGGCCAGCAGCAGCGGGTAGTGCGCGCTGTCGACGTCCTCGACCAGGGTGACGTGGGTGGCGCCGCTCGGGTCGGCCTCGTCCAGGGCGGACGGGTCCGGGTAGTTGCCGTACACCGTGACGGTGTCGAACAGGCTTCCCATTCCGGCGAGTTGCTGGATCTCGGTGAGGCTGAGGTGCTGGTGGTCCAGCAGCGCGGACTGCTCGTGCTGGAGGCGCAGCAGCAGCTGCCCCCAGGTCTCGGCCGGGTCGAGGGTGACGCGCACCGGCACGGTGTTGATGAGCAGGCCCACCATCCGCTCCACGCCCGGTAGGTCGTGCGGCCGGCCGGAGACGGTGGTGCCGAAGAGCACGTCCTCGCGCCCGGTGAGCCGGGCCAGCAGCACGCCCCAGGCGGCCTGGACGAGGGTGTTGAGGGTGACGCCGTAGCGGCGGGCGGTGCGGGCCAGCGCCTCGGTGGCCGCCGGGGTGAGGCCGGTGTGCAGGCGCAGCGGCAGCTGCGGGGCGGCGGCGGAGCGGCCGGGGGCCAGCAGGGTGGGCTCGTCGGCGCCCGCCAGTGCCTGGGCCCAGGCGGCGCGGGCGGCGGCGCCGTCGCGCCGGGTGAGCCAGCGCAGGTACTCGCGGTAGGGGGCGGCCGGGGGCATCGGCTGCTGGAAGTACAGGCCCCACAGCTCCTCGGCGAACAGCGGGGTGGACCAGCCGTCGAGCAGGATGTGGTGCGCGGCGGCGATCAGCTGGTGGCGCCCGGGGGCGAGGGTGAGCAGGGTGTAGCGCAGCAGCGGCGGCCGGGCGAGGTCGAAGCGGCGGCCGTACTCGGCGGCGGCGATCCGCGCGGCCTCGGCCCGCGGGTCGGCGTGCGCCGTCAGGTCGAGGACGGTGAAGGGCAGTTCGACGCCGTCCGGCACGGCCTGCACGGGCGGGCCGTCGGGGCGCTGGTGGAAGCCCGCCTTGAGGTTCGGGTGGCGCAGCAACAGCGCCTCGGCGGCGGCGCGCAGCCGGTCGGCGTCCACCGGGCCGGTGAGGTCGAAGGTGCAGACGGAGGTGTAGACGTCGGCGCCGTCGGCGTCGTACGCCGCGTGGAAGGCCATGCCCTGCTGGAGCGGCGAGGTGGGCCAGACGTCCACCAGGCGGTCGGGGGCGTGGTGTTCGGCGAGCTGGTCCACCTCGGACTGGCCGAGTGTGACGAGCGGGAAGTCGGAGGGGGTGTGTCCGCCCGCGTCCGGCCGGTCGGCGTGCTCGGCGAGCGCGCGCAGCGCGGTGAACCACGCCTCGGCGAGCGCGGCCACGCGCTCCTCGGCGAGCAGCCCGGTGGCGTAGGACCACTGGGCGACCAGCAGCGGGCCCTGCGGGGTGTCGACGGTGGTGGCGTCCAGGCCGAGCACCCGGCCGAGCGCGAGGCCGGTCGCGGCACCCTCGCTCATCGCCTCGGTGCCGGCGAGCACGTCCTCGGCGGTGACGCCCTCCGGCGCGAAGCGGCCCAGGTAGTTGAACTCGACCTGCGGGTCGGCGTACCCCTCCAGCACGGCGGCGGTGGCCGGGTTGAGGTGGCGCAGCAGGCCGTAGCCGATGCCGTTGTCCGGGACGGCGCGCAGCTGCTCCTTGACCCGGCCGAGGGCCCGGCCGAGCCCGGGGCCGGCCGCGGTGACCTCGGACCAGGGCAGCGCCCCGGGGGCGAGCCGGACGGGGTAGAGGGAGGTGAACCAGCCGGCGGTGCGGTGCAGGTCGACACCGTCGACGATCTCCTCGCGGCCGTGGCCCTCCGCGGTCACCAGTACGGCGCCGTCCGGACCGGTGGTCGCCTCGCCGCGCCAGTGCCCGAGGGCGAGCGCCAGCGCGGTGAGCAGCACGTCGTTGACCTGCGCGTGGTAGGCGGCCGTGACCCGGGTCAGCAGCGCCTGGGTGGTCTCGGCGGGCAGCACGAGCCGCAGGACGCCCTCGGTGGCGTAGGTGTCCCGGGCCGGGTCGAGCGGGCGCGCGCCGAGCAGCGGGTCCGGGGTGGCCAGGGCGGCCTCCCAGAGCGGGAGTTCGGCGGCCCGGCGGTCGGTCCCGGCCTCGGCGGTGAGCCGCTGGGCCCAGCGGCGGAAGGAGGTGGGCACCGGCGCCAGCGCCACGGCCCGGCCCTCGCGGACGGCGGCGAGCGCGGCGAGCAGGTCCTCCTCGACGATGCGCCAGGTGACGCCGTCCACCGCCAGGTGGTGGATCACGAGCAGGAGCTGCGGGGGCAGGCCCGGCCCGGCGTCGAACCGGACGGCCTGGAGCATCCGGCCGTCCTCGGGCGAGAGGCGCTCGCGGGCGGCCTCGGTCTCGGCGCGCAGCACCTCCTCGGTGGCCGGGCCCGCGACGTGCCGCAGCGCGGTCCCGGCGGGGACGGCGCCGGGGGCGGGGACGTGCAGTGTCCAGGGGCGTTCGGCGAGCGGGGAGGTGCGGGCGCGGAAGACGTCGTGGTGGTCGAGCAGCGCCTGGAGGGCCGTGGCCACGTGCTCGGGCCCGCTCCCGGCGGGGAGGGTGAGCAGGGTGGACTGGTAGAAGCTCTCGACGGCGCCGTGCTGCGCGGCCAGCCAGTGCACGATGGGCGTCGGCGGCACCTCGCCGAGGCCGGCCCCGGCGGGTTCGGCGACGACCGGTCCCTCCAGCGGCCGGGCGATCCGGGCCAGGGCCTCGACGGTCGGAGAGAGGAACACCTCGCGGGGGGTGAGCTGGAGCCCGGCGTTCCGGGCCCGGGAGACGAGCCGGATGGCCACGATGGAGTCGCCGCCGAGCTCGAAGAAGGAGTCCGTGACGCCCACCGCGGGCAGGCCCAGCACCTCGGCGAACAGGCGGGCGAGGGTGTGCTCCAGCTCCCCGGCGGGGGCCCGGACGCCCTCCTCGGCGGCGGCGAAGACCGGCGCGGGCAGGGCGCGCTTGTCCACCTTGCCGTTGGGCGTGAGCGGCAGCCGGTCGAGCACCACGACGGTGGGCACCATGTGGTCGGGCAGCCGCTCGGCGCAGTACGCGCGCAGCTCGGCCGGGTCGGCGGCGCCGACGGTGTAGCCGACCAGGCGGCGCTCGCCCGGGCGGTCCTCGCGGACCAGCACCACGGCCTGGCGCACCTCGGGGTGGGCGGAGAGGGCCTGCTCGACCTCGCCGAGCTCCACCCGGAAGCCGCGGATCTTCACCTGGTCGTCGGCCCGGCCGACGAAGTCCAGCTGCCCGTCCGGCCGGTGGCTGCCGAGGTCGCCGGTGCGGTACATCCGGTCGCCGGGCTCGCCGAAGGGGCAGGAGACGAAGCGCTCGGCGGTCAGGCCGGGGCGCCCGAGGTAGCCCCGGGCCAGGTGCGGGCCGGAGACGTACAGCTCGCCCACGGTGCCCGGCTCGACCGGGCGCAGCCGCTCGTCCAGTACGTGGATGCGCACGTCCTGGCAGGGGTGGCCGATCGGGGGCTGCTCCTCGCCGGTGAGCGGCTCGCTCATGGTGACGATGACGGTGGTCTCGGTCGGCCCGTAGCTGTTGAGCATCAGGCGGTCGCGGCCGCAGCGGGCGGCCAGTTCGCGCGGGATGGCCTCGCCGCCGCCGATCAGGGTGCGCAGGGAGGGCAGTGGCACGTCCGGCAGGGTGGCCGCCATCGCGGTGGCGATGTCGGCGTGGGTGACGCCGTACTGCTCGATCAGCGCGGCCAGCGGCTCGCCGACCAGCTGGCTCTGCTCGCGGGGGAGCACCAGGGCGGCGCCGGTGGAGAGCGCCACGGCCAGGTCGGAGACGGAGACGTCGAAGCTGAGCGAGGCGGCCTGGAGCACCCGGCTGCCGGGGCCGACCCCGGTGGCGGCGACCTGCGTGTCGATCATGCTGGGCAGCCCGGTGTGGGTGACGGCCACGCCCTTGGGCACTCCGGTGGAGCCGGAGGTGTAGATCACGTACGCGGTGTTCCCGGCGCTCAGCGGCCGTACCCGCTCGGCGGCGGTGAAGGGGGTGCCGGGCCGGGTGGCCAGCTCGGCGAGGTGCCCGGGGGAGTCGAGCAGCAGCCGGGGGGCGCCGGTCTCGGGCAGCTGGGCGGCGGCCTCGGCGGTGGTGAGCACCAGGGCGGCGCGGGAGTCGGCCAGCATGTGGCGCAGCCGCTCGGCGGGGTAGGCCGGGTCGGCGGGCAGCCAGGCGGCGCCGGTCTTGGCCACGGCGAGGATCGCGGCGACGGCCTCGGGGGACTTCGGCAGGGCGAGCGCGACGATGTCCTCGGTGCCCAGGCCGCGGGCCGCGAGCACCCGGGCCAGCCGGTTGGCGCGGGCGTCCAGCTCGGCGTACGTGAGGGTGGTGCCCTCGGCGTACAGGGCGGGGGCCTGCGGGGTGCGGGACGTCTGGGCGTCGACCAGCGCGGTCAGGGTCGGCCGCCGGTCGGCTCTGTGCGTCTGCTGGACCCCGGACATGTGACTCTCTCCCTCGTACGGCTGGCCCCCGCGGTGGCGGGAACGGCTTGCTCGGCGACCTTCGGGGCGGTCGGCCCGGGCGGTCGATGGAGCGGCGGTGCGGTGGCGTGGTGGCGCGGTTCTGGTGGTGGCGTGGTGGCGCGGTTCTGGCAGTTCCGGCTGTTCTGGTGGTGCGGCTTCAGCGCTGGGCTGTCGCGGTCAGTGGCCGGACTGCTGGGCGAGCAGGCTCTTCGGCCGCAGGTCCTGCCAGTGCTGTTCGACGTAGTCGAGGCAGTCCTGCCGGCCGGCGGCGCCGAAGACCTGCTGCCAGCCGTCGGGCACCGGGCTGAAGACCGGCCACAGCGAGTGCTGGCCCTCGTCGTTCACCAGGACGAGGTAGCTGGCGTCGGGGTCCTCGAACGGGTTCGCCATCGTCGGTTTCCTCTTTGTTCGGAGAAATTTCGGGGAGGGGGGAATTACGCCGGAGCGCGGCTCACGGACCCCAGCCGGAGTCGGCGTTGGGCGCCGAGACGGGGGTGGCGGCGGCCAGGGGCGAGTACGGGTCGGCGCTGCTCTGGACGCCCAGTCCGGCGACCAGCAGAACGGCGAGAATCCCGAGCATATGGTGAATGCGAACGGCAAGATTCTTCATCGTTAATTCCTTTTTCCGAGGGGGCGGTCGGCCCTCTTCGCTCGGAAATTCATCCTGCCGAGGCTCAAACGGGGGTGGAAGCTCTGGCCATGATCGGGAACACGCATTGCGGGAACCGGAAGCTCGAACAGATCATGTCAAAAACAGACAGATCTGATCCAAAGAGTGCCTGGCACTGTCAGATCAGTGGTGGGAACAGGTCACTGGCGAGGGTTTCGGTCAACCGCCCGCCCGCCCGGCGCGTCGGCGAGGGCGGCCCCGGCCCCCGGAAGCCGCCGAAGCCGCCGCGGGGGCGGGGGTTACGGAGCGTCAGGACAATGGTTCACGGAGCGTCAGAAGTGGGAGCCCCGGCGCAGTTCCTCGCGGACGGCGGGCCAGTCACCGGTCCACGTCCGCCCCGCCGAGGCGGGTGACTCCAGGGCGATCGTCGCCAGGTAGGCGCGCTTGAGCGCGGCCCGCTCGTCCTGCACCCGGCCCGAGGCCTGCTCGATCCGGCGCAGCCGGGCGTGCAGCCGCTCCAGCGCGCCCCCGCCCGCGAGCAGGCGCCGCGCCTCGGGGCCGAAGCGGAAGCCGGCGGCGAGCAGCGGCCAGGCCGACCGCCACACCCGGAACACCTCGCGGTGGCCCGGACCCCACTCCCGCTCGGCCCGGGACAGCCGCGCCATCGCCGCCCGCTCGGTGGGCGCGGCACAGATCTCGCGCAGCGTCCGTGCGAGCGCACCCCAGTCCTCGCCGGGCGCGTGCCGCAGCGCGGCGGGCAGCAGGTGGGCCATCGAGCCGTGCACCAGGGTGCGCGGCCACCGCGCCGCCACCGCCTCGGCCAGGCCCCCGCCGGTGTCGCCGACCAGCACCCAGACCTCGCGCACCCCGCGCTCGGTGAGCTCGGCCAGCACCTGCGGCCAGTGCTCCCCGTCCGTGGCCGGCCACAGGCCCAGGACCTCGCGCCCGCCGTCGGCGGAGATCCCGAGCGCCAGGTGCACCAGCGGGCCGCCCGAGCGGCCGCTGCGCACCGCGTCGAGGAAGACCACCGGGTAGACGGGGTCGAGCGGGCACCGGCGCCGCTCGTCGAGCTCGTCGAGCACCTGGTCGGTGATGGCGGAGACGGTCTCCCGGCTGAGCTCCACGCCGTACACCTCGGCCAGGTGCGCCACCAGCTCGCCGGAGCTGAGGCCGCGCGCGGTGAGCGAGATGACCAGTCGGTCGAGGCCGGGCAGCCGGCGGGCCCGGGGGCGGACGGCCCGGGGGGTGAAGCTGCCCTGGCGGTCCCGGGGCACCCGCACCTCGACCGGGCCGACCTCGGTGAGCAGCCGTCTGGCCCGGGCACCGTTGCGGACGTTGGCGCCGGGTTCGGCCCCACGCAGGTGCTCCTGGAGTTCGAGCTCCAGGGCGTGCTCGATCAGCTGCTTGGCGAGCGTCTGGAACAGCCCGCCGTCGCCCAGCAGCCGGATCGCGCCGGAGCCGACCTGCTCGGCGGCGGCCTCCGCCAACTGCCGTACCAGCCGCTGGTCCACCAGCTCGGCCAGGTCCACGGGCGGGACCGCCGGGCCGGGATCAGCTCGCAACAAGGGGTGCCCTCCGTCTGTCGGCCGTTCGTCCGCCGGCCGTCCGCCCCGGCCGCCCTGACGGGGCGACAGTCACGAGACGGCGGCCGTCCGCCTGTCACCGCGGCCGGGTGCGCTCGGGTCCGCCACTGCCGCGGTCGGCTTCCCCGCCTCCGGGCGCGCTCGGCTTCGCCGTCGACCGCTGATTTCCGCGCCACTTGGGCGTACACTCACGGCAGTCAGAGCCCGGGGGGACGGCTTCCGAACGACAGGTGATTTCCATCCTGCCATTTCAGATGCCTTGCGGTGGCCGGTACGGGCATTCGTGAAACCGCAATGCCGAAGCCGGAAGGATGCCCAGATGTGTCTATCCCAGGACAACAGCGCGGGAATGGGGACACCGCAGCTCTGTGACCGAGGGATCGAGTTCTACCGGGTGGCGCTGGCCGAGGGCTGCGCCACCGGAGACGCCCCCGAGTGCCTGCTCGCGATGGGCCTGCTGCGCTCCGTACCCGGCTCCGGCGAGCGACTGACCCCCGTCCCGCCCGACATCGCGGCCACCGGCCTGACCCGGCCGATCGAACTCGCCGTGCTGGGCCACCAGGAGCGGCTCGCCGAACTGCGCACCGCCTTCACCGCCGCCGACCGCGCCTACCAGGACGTCATGCGCCGGGCCCAGCTGCCGGTCCGCCTCCTGACGGGCGAGGAGATCAACCCCGCGCTGGAGAAGGCCGTCGCCGCCTGCACCGAGGAACTGCGCACCGCCCAGCCCGGCGGCGGCCGCAGCCCCGAGCACCTCGCGGACGCCCTCCCGCGCGACCTCGCCCTCGCCGGGCGCGGCGTGCGCCAGCGCACCCTCTACCAGCACACCGTGCGCTCGCACGGCCCGACGCTCGCCTACATCGAGCAGGTCACGGCCCAGGGCGCCCGGATACGCACCCTGAACGAGGTGTTCGACCGGGTGATCATCTGCGACCGCTCCACGGCCTTCGTCCCGGCCGCGGCCGACCGCGAGGCCGCCGCGATGCTCATCCAGTTCCCACCGCTGGTCGAGTACCTGCTCAAGATCTACGAGTTGATGTGGGAACGCGCCGAGCCGGTCACCTACCTGGAGGGCCGGCACCGCCCCCAGCTGCTCACCGACCGCACCCGCCAGAACGTCCTGCGCCTGATGGTCAACGGCTACACCGACGAGGCCATCGCCTCCCGCCTCGGCATGAGCACCCGTACGGTCTCCAGCCACATCCAGAAGGCCAGCGAACTCCTCGGCAGCCGCAGCCGCGGCCACCTCGGCTACATCATTGCCCGCGAGGGCGTCCTGGACGAACCCCTCGACGACCTGTGACCGGCACCGGCACCGGGGGCCGTCGCCGTCGCTCGGCGGGACGGCCCCCGGCGGCCGGTGCTACTCGTAGCGCAGTTCGGCCGGCCGCATCAGGCGCAGGAGCTGCGGCAGGCCGAGCGCGGTCGTGAGGAGGACGGCGCCGGCGGCGATCGCGGACATGGCCAGCATGGAGCCCCAGTCGAGGGCGAAGGGCAGGCCCGCCGTGTACTGGAGGACGGCTCCCATCAGCAGGCCGCCGACGGCGGCCTGCAGCATGCCCAGGGCCATCGGGACGAGGGTCTGCCACAGCACCGACAGGCCCAGGATCCGGCGGCGGGTGCCGACGGCGCTCAGCACGCCGAGGATGCGGCGCTGCTCCCGGAAGCGCTCCAGCTGGCCGACCAGCAGGCTGAGGGAGACCAGCAGCAGGGTGACGGCGGAGCCGGCGGTGAGCAGGCGTTTGACGGCGAGGTAGGTCGGGTCGAGGGTGCGGTCGAGCGGGGACCCGGCGACGCCCTGCGGGTCGATCGCCATGACGTCGGTGGCGAGTTGCTCCTTCGGGTCCGGCAACCCGGGGGCCATCGCGACCAGGACGGTCGCGGGCTGGCCGCGCAGTGCGGCGGCCGGGGCGGCGCCCGGGGTGAGGAGCAGCAGGCCGGAGCCGATCCGCCCGTTGGGGTCGGAGCCCTCGACGGGCTCGACGGTGGCCGTCACGGCGGGCAGCGGCCAGGACGGCGGCTCGCCGTCACCGCGGAAGAAGGCGGCGTGGACGGTCGTGCCGGGCTTGGTTGCGGCGGCGGCGTCCGCGCCGGTGTTCGGACCGGTGTTCGGGCCGGTGTTCGTGCCGACGTCCGTGCCCGCGCTCGCGCCGCCGCTCGTGCCGACGTCCGTGCCGGCGTCCGGTCGGGTGGTCCGGCCCTGGACGGCGAAGGCGTCACCGTCCTTGCAGTCGGGCAGGGTCGCGAAGCCGCGCAGCACGGCGCAGTCGGCGATCCGGACGGCGGGCAGGTCCCAGAGCTTGGCGGTGGGGGTCTCCAGGGCGAACTCGGTGTAGGCGGCGGTGGCCCGCACCCCGGGAGAGCGCGCCAGCGAGTCGGCGAGCCGGTCGGCCTGCGGGCCGCCGCCGGGGAAGGACACCGACTGCTGGTACGGCCCGACCGCGGCGCGGGGGCCGGGGCGGTCCTCGTAGCTCGCGCTGACACCGAGGAAGAGCGTCTGCAGGGCGATCGCCCCGGCGACGGCGACGACCACGCCGCTGACCGCGGCCGAGGCGGGGCCCGAGCTCAACTGGAGCCTTCGGATGGCGAGTTGCCAGGACACACCGCCGCCGGAGCGCCGGGTGGCGGCCTCCACCAGCCAGGGCAGCAGGGTGCAGACGCCCACCAGCATCAGCAGCACGCCGAACGCGACCAGCAGCGAACCACGCGTGTCCTGAACGGAGTTGAAGACGGCGGTGCGCCCTATCCCGGACGGGTTGTACTGCGTGGGCAGTGCCAGCGCGAGCGCCGTCAGGGCGAGGCCGGCCAGCGGCAGCGCCAGCCGCCATCCGATCCGGCGCCGGCCGGGGCCGGACCGGCGGACCACGCCGAGCGGGTCGACGGTGACCCGGCGCATCGCCAGCAGGCTCACGCCGATGCCGAGGAGCGGCACGACCACGGCGATCGCGGCGGCGATGGCGGGGTGCGGCGCGATGTCCTCGGGGTAGAAGCTGAAGCCCGCGAGCCGCAGGTGGCCGGTCAGCCGCCGGCCGAGCAGGAACAGCGCCGCGCCCGCGACCAGGCCCAGCACCGCGCCGACCAGGGACTCCCCGGCGGCGAGCCGGGCGGTCATCCGGCGGTCCGCGCCGACCAGGCGCAGCGCGGCGAGCCTGCGGTCGCGCCGTTCGCCGCCGAAGCGGGCGGCGGCGGCGAGGAAGACGCCGACCGGGGCGAGCATCACGGTCAGGCCGACCGCGTTGAGCAGGATCAGCCGGGGGTCCATCGGCTTGGGCGGAGAGAAGTGGCCGTACGAGGTGATGCGGGAGGCTCCGGCGTCCCGCGAGAGCCGGTCGCTGCCGAGCAGGTAGCCGGCCTGGCCGGGGCCGAGCAGGCCGTCCGGGCCGATGCCGCCGACCACCGGGTAGGGGAGGCGGTCGCGCAGCAGCTGGTTGGCCGGGTCCTTCAGGAGCTCGGCCAGGGCGGGCGAGACGACCATCCGCCCCGGCGGCGGGTACGCGGCCACTCCGGGCGGGAGCGCCGCGTCCGGGCCCTCGGGCTGGACGACCCGTCCGCGGATAGCGGTGCCCCGGAAGGTGGTGTCGGCGGTGGCGATGAGGACCGTCCGGTCGCCGGGCGTGGGCAGGTCCTCGTCGCGGAAGGTGTCGTTCTGCACGTACAGGCGCTCGTTGCGGTGCTGGACGATGCCGGGGAAGGAGGCGGTGAACAGCAGCAGCGCCACCCCCAGGCCGACGCCGCAGGCGGTGAGCAGCAGCCGCCCCCAGCCGTCCCGTCCGTTGGTGAGGGCCAGCCGCACGCCGAGGCCGAGCTGGTCCAGGAACGGCGAGCGGACCCGGTCGGCGGCGGGGATGTTCGCGTCGGGGCTACTGGTGTCGGGGCTGCTCACGCCGGGGCCGCTCGTGGTGGAACTGCTCATATCGCGCCCGCCAGGTCGCGGGTGCGGCCGTCGCGGACGACGATCTCGCGGTCGGCGTAGGCGGCGACCCTGACCTCGTGGGTGACCAGGACGACGGCGGCCCCGCTCTCCCGGGCGGCCTGGGTGAGCAGCTTCATCACCCGCTCGCCGTTGAGGGAGTCGAGCGCGCCGGTCGGCTCGTCGGCGAAGACCGCCTTGGGCCCGGTGATCAGGGCCCGGGCGGCGCCGACCCGCTGCCCCTGGCCGCCGGAGACCTCGCCGGGGCGCTTGGCGGCCACGTCGTCGACCTCCAGGCGCTCCAACCATTCGCGGGCCCGGGCCTCGGCGGCCCGGCGGCGCAGTCCGTTGAGGCGCAGCGGGAGCGCGACGTTCTCCAGGCAGGAGAGTTCCGGGACGAGCTGGCCGAACTGGAACAGGAAGCCGAACTCGGTGCGCCGCAGGGCGCTCAGCTCGGCGTCGGAACAGGCGGTGAGGTCGCGATCCCGGTAGCGGAGGCGACCGCTGTCGGGTCGGGTGATCCCGGCGAGGCAGTGCAGCAGGGTGGACTTGCCGGAGCCCGACGGGCCCATCACGGCGACGAGTTCGCCGGCTGCGACGGTGAGCGAGGCCCCACCGAGCGCCGGGGTGAGCCCGAAGTTCTTGTGCAGGTCGTGGGCGGCGAGCAGGGGTTCGGACATGGTCAACGCTGGGACTCCGTGATGCGGGCGGCGAGTTCGTCCAGGCGGGCGGCGGTGAGCTCCAGCCAGCGCAGGTCGGCTTCCAGGTGGAACAGGGCGTGGTCGCAGATCAGCTGGTCGGTGAGGTCACCGGTGAGCTTGCGGCGGGTCAGCTCCCGCATCTCCTTGAGGTGTTCGGCCCGCTGCGCGTCCAGGACGTCGGCGCCGGAGCGGCCGGTCAGGAGGGCGAGCACGACCTTCTGGTAGAGCGTGCTCTGCAGGTACGGCTGCGGGCTCTCCGGGTGCGCGAGCCAGTTGGCGAGGTCGGTGACCCCGGCGTCGGTGATCGCGTACCGCTTGCGCTCCGGGCCGTCGCCGGCCTCGACGCCGTCGACCACCACCAGCCCGTTCTTCAGCAGCCGGGAGAGCGTCGCGTACACCTGCCCGTAGTGCAGGCCGCGGTCGCGCCCGAAGTGCTCGTCATGGAGGCGTTTGATGTCGTATCCGTGGCGGGGCTGGGTCTCCAGCAGGCCGAGGAACAGCTGTCCGAGTGACATGCTCCGGGACTATACAGGCCATGTATACACACAGGTGTATAGCGGGCCCCCTCGGGTCCGGCCGCCGGCGCCGACACGGCCGCGGCCTCCCCGAGCAGGACTCGGGGAGGCCGGAGCGGTTCGGTGCCCGGGTCAGTTCAGACCGTGGGCCTGGCGGTCAGGACGCCTGGGCGCGCACCAGCCAACGCTGGTTGGCATTGGCGGTGCAGGACCAGACCCCGAGCGCGGTGCCGTTCGCGTCGGCCCAACCGGGCAGTTCGAGGCACTTGTCGGAGATCGGGTTGTAGAGCGTGCCGTCGTAGCGACGGACCCAGGTCTGCGCGTCATCGGCGGCGCAGGTCTGGAAGGACACCTTGGTGCCGTTGCCGGCCGGCTTGTCGTTGGTGGTGATGCACCGGTCGGTGCCGGAGACCTTGAACTTGTTGTCGGTGGTCAGGGTGAAGTGCTGGGCGTTGCCGTTGTAGCAGTTGTAGAAGGCGACCGCCGTGCCGACGGAACCGCCCCAACTGTCGATGCACCTGCCGGGGTTGTAGGCGCTCTGGATCTGGACGCTGGAGCCGGCCGTGGCGAGCGAGTTGGCCTGCTGGTCGGTGAACGCGTACGGGTAGATCCGGACGTCGCTGACCGCGCCGTTCACGCGGCCGTCAGGCCCGGGGTACCGGGCGGTGGTCTCCCCGCCGATGTTCAGACTGCCGTTGGCCTTCCAGCCCGCAGGGACCTTCGCGCTTCCGGCCGCTCGGCCGTTGACGTACAGCGTCGCGGTCTGGGTGTCCGAGTTGAACGTCCCGGCGAGGTGGGTCCAGACGCCGATCTGGGGTTGCTCGGAGTCGACGGCCGCGTAGTACGTGGTGGGGCGGAGCTGGTCCGACGAGGGCAGGTTGAAGGCCCACTTGCCGTACGTCGCCGAGTACTGCAGGTAGAACGGACTGCGCTCGTTGCCGGTCAGGGAGACGGCGGTCTGGTAACCGTTGGTGTTGTTGACCTTGACCCAGGCGGCGACGGTGTAGCTCTGGCCGGTGTCGATGTTGGCCTGGTTGGTGCTGCGGTAGAGGGTGTTGCCGTCGAGGACGGTCGCCTTGCCCGCGGCGCCGTTGTGGTCGGTGGTGCGGGCGAACGTGCTCGGGTAGAGCGCGTTGGCGGCGTTGCTGTCGACGGCGGAGGTGCCGTCGAGTGCCCACCAGAGCGGGTTCACGGAGGTGTCCGCGGCCTGGGTCGGTCCGGCCTGCCAGGTGAAGGCGGCGTTGGGGCTGCCGGGGTTGGTGGGCGCGCCCCACCAGATGTCGATCTGGCCGTTGCCGCGCTTGCCCCAGAGACCGGCCGCGCCGTTGCCGGTGAGGTCCCCGTCCGAGCCGAGCGTCGGCCAGGTGTCCGGGGAGACGGAGCCGATCGTGACCGGGCTGGAGATCTGGGTCAGCGTCGGGACGGTGGCGGTGTTCCCGCTGCTGTCCAGTACGGGCCTGCCGTTGCGGTCGGTGGACACCACTGTCCCGGTGGTGAAGGTGTAGGCGAGCAGAGTGCCCTTGCCGCCGTCTGCGGCTGCCTCCAGGTTCCGGGCCCACAGGCCTGGGTGGCCCTGCTTGGCCCAGTCGCCGGGGGCGATGAGCTCCTTGTCCTTCCACCCGGAGGCGGCGAGCCGGACGGGCTTGCCGAGGGTCTGGAGCCTGGTCGCGGGGTAGTACCAGAGGGCGGCGTCGGCGCCGTTGGCGGTGCTCTCGACGGTGAGCAGGCCGCTCTTGTTCTTGAACTGCAGCTTGTAGTCGAGGTCCGTGTTCGCCGGGTCGCCGAGTGCGGCCACGCGGAGGGTGGTGGACCAGTCGGTGGCGTTGTATCCGGTGGCGGTGAGCCAGGAGCAGTCCTCGCTGGCCGTCGTGACGCACTTCGGCTTCGGGAGGACCGACCTCGCGTCGACCCGGCCGTAGTAGCCGGTGTTGCCCGGATTCCCGTAGAGGTAGAGGTCCTTGTCACCGGGGGCGTGGGCGACGATGTCGTCGATGTTGTTGCCGCCGGTCAGCGTGCCGCGGTGGGCGAACTGGATGTCGGCCCAGCCCCGTCCGGTGGGTGAGTCGTCGCGCTTGGCGACGAGGGAGACGGCAGGGCTCTTGGCGAGCGGGTTGCCGGCCACGGCGTAGGCGCGCAGGTCGCCCGACTGGTCGGGGGTGACGATGTCGGGCGCACCGTCACCGGTGACGTCGCCGAAGACCGGCGGCGGGCCGTCCGGGTTCCACGGGACGTAGAACGCGTACTGGGCCACCGGCGAGACGTTGCGGGCGTTGTCCATCACCTGGAGGTACACGATGTTGGTGCCCCAGCGGCCCGGCAGGACGCTGACGCCGCCCTGCGGGAGGGCGGATCCGCACTGCCACTGGGCGCCGGAGAGCTGCGGGTCCCAGGACCACCGGGCGCACGTGACACCCGACGGCGTGCCGCCGTTGGGGGCGGTGTCGGCGGCGGTGAAGGGGACGATGCCCCACTCCCAGGCCTTCTTCCTGGTCACCTGTCCGTTGCCGGACGGCGGGAAGTGGTCGGCGAGCGAGCTCTCGGGAAGAGCGGTGTAGACGTCGGGGACGGACAGGCTCGGGGGAGTCAGGTCGACCCCGAAGCGGCATGCGGGGGCGTATCCCGACGAGGTGAAGTCGTCGGTGGCGAAGGAGCCCCAGCCGTAGACGTGCCCGTCCTTGATCACGTCGGAGCGCACCTGGAAGGCGGCGTTGCCTCCGTTGCCGACCAGACCCGATTTCCCGGAGTCGACCTCGGGCGCGCCCGGGAGGTTGTAGTCCCAGATCTTCGACCACGAGTAGAGCGAGTTCTGGACCGGGCTGTGCACGGTGGCGTTCAGGGACACCGCGCCGTTGAAGTTGCTGCCCGCGCCGAGCCAGCCGACCGAGGAACCGTCGCAGCCCTGGTTCTCGGCCCACGGCGACGCCGTGCCCGGCGGCGGCCAGACGTAGGTGTTGGTCGGGGTGTCCGGTGCGCGGTCGTACTCGACGACCACCACCGGGTTGTACGTCAGGCGCTTGAAGGCCATCTTGTTGGACTCGTCGCCGGCGAACACGCCGAAGGTCAGGTTGTCGTGGGTGGCGGCGCGTTCCCGGTAGACGGAGGTGACGTCGTACTGGAACTCGCGGTTGTCGTAGCAGCCGCTGCCGCCGGAGCCGGCGACGTCGGCGCGGCCGAGTCGGCCGCCCACCACGGCGGGCGGGTTGTTCCAGGTGGTCTGGTTGTCGATCGGCCCGGTGAAGTAGAGGTCCACCGGATAGGTGTTGGTGCAGGAGAAGTCCGAGGACTCGTACTCCCAGACCGACATGGTGGCCTTGTTGATGACCGTGCCGCCGAATCCGCGGGTGTCGATCTGGAAGTAGGACCGCTCGATTCCCTTGTCGACCTGGTATCCCTGGTACCCGACGCCGGGACGGGCGTACTGGCCGTCGGAGGCGGTGGTCTGCCCGTAGCGGGGCGTCTTCGGGTACGCCTGCTGGGTCCAGGTCCAGGCGTTGCCGCTGCGGGAGTCGTAGATCCACCCGGGATCGATGAACCAGGGGCCCTGACCCTTGCCGAGCACCGAGGCGTCGGTGGTCAGCTCGACGGCGTCGCCGGAGGCCGTGGTGGGCATGGTCGCGACCCTGGCGCCCGTACCGGGCCCGTCCGCGCTACTGGGCTTGTCCGACTTGGCGGGAACACCGGCCTGGGCCGCGCCGTCGCCGTCGGCCGGGGCGGCCTGCGCGGCCGCGGCGGCCTTGCCGGCAGTGGCTGCGGGGACGGTGCCGGCCGCGCCGCCTGAGCTGTCCCACATCCGAGGGGCTGGGGCGTGCCAGCGGACCTTGCCGTCCTTGCCGGTGGCGGTGAGGTTGTTGGACCCGTCGTCCTTGACGGTGACGCCCTGACCGGTGGTACCGAAGCGGATCTTCTTCAGCTGCGGGTTGTTGGCGGCTTCGGCGGTCTTGACGATCAGGACGGTGCTGAGGCCGCCGAACTTGTCGGCGGTGGCCTTCAGGTCGATGCCGGGGGCGACGTCGGGGTAGACCAGGCCGTCGCCGTCGTCGTCGAGGGCCGGCTTGGTCAGCGGGAACGGCGAGTCGATGACGAGCTTCTCGCCGTCCGGGCTGGTCAGCGTGCCGAGGGGGCCGCTGCCGCCACCGGACAGGTGGACTCCGGAGGAGGCGGTCCGAGGGCGGTAGCCGCCCGCCGGGTCGGCGACGAGCTTGGCGTCCAGCGCGGCCCAGACGCCGTCCTGCCGCCTGACGCGTTGCTGGTCGGCGTGCTGGGAACGGGAGAGGTGGCCCGCGGGAGTGGCGACCGTTTCGCTGTACTCGTCCGTCAGTTCGGGTACGGGGACGGGCTTGCCGGTGGACTTGGCCTGGGCGATCGCCCGGTCGGCGGCCGCAGCCGGAGGCTTCTCCTTGGTCTGCCTGGCGTCTGCGGCGGCCATGGCCGTCAGCACGTCCGGGGGAAGCGTTCCGGGTGTGGTGGTGGGCGTGGTGGGCACCGGGGCGGCGAACGCGACGGGTGCCACCGAGGTCAGGGCCAGGACGAGGCCCACGGCCGCGGCGGATGCGCGCGCGGACGGGGTCCGTGGACGAAGGCGTGTGCAGGAGCGGGCGCCGGGCGGAGCAGCGGGCATGTGGTGAGGTTCCCCCCTCGGTACGACAATCGGGTCCGCCCCCTGGCCGATGGGTAAAGGCGCGGGCAGGGGGCGCCAGCAAGATCGCGCAATGGCAAACTGATGGTCAACTCATTTAGGTGTTCGACTGTCTGGTTTGGGGGTGGGCGAACCGCTTTGGTTCCCCTGTGACATGAATCACCACACGTCTTGATCGGTCGACTCCTCGACCCGGGGCCGCATTACCCCCTACTGTCCGCCACAGTCGTCTGTCCACGCCCTAGCTGAGGCGTGGCTACCTATGGGGGGTAACGGTGTCTGTTCGTCGTGTCCGTTTGCCGTGGTCGGCGGGGAGGGGAGCGCCGCCACCAGGGCGGCGTCGAAGCTCTCGTGTCGCTTTTGTGAGCGCTTTGACCGTGCTGAGTGCTCTTGTGTCACCTGTCGTCCCGGCGTTGGCTGCGCCGGTGGCGGACAAGGACAAGATCTGGTCGCCGCCGGGTACTCCGCTGCCGAAGACGGCTTCCGTACCGGGCTCACCAGAGCAGCCGAAGTCGGTGTCGGCGAAGAAGGGCTCACCGGACTGGGTGCCGCCGAAGGGCGCTCCGAAGAGTGCCTCGGGCTCGGCCGTCGCCCTGCTGGATCCCGCGCCGGCGCCCGGTGCGAAGGCCGTTCGCAAGGGTCCGGACGGCGCCGAGGTGTGGGAGCCGGCGGCCGGCGCCTCGAAGCGGGCCGGTGAACTGCCGGTGTGGCTGGCGCCCGTCGCGCCGGATACCGCGTCGAAGGCCTCGGGTGCTGCGCCGGGCGCGGACGCCGGTCCGGCCAACCCGCCGGTCAAGGTGAGTGTCGCCGACGCGAAGGCCACCGGTGCCGCCGGTGTGCAGGGAGCCCTGGTCACGCTGGAGCGCGCCGAGCAGACGGACGCGACGAAGGTGCGGCTGGGTCTGGACCTGTCCGGTGCCGGATTCGGTGGTGGCTTCGCCGAGCGGGCACAGCTGGTGTCGCTGCCCGCGTGTTCGCTGACCACGCCCGAGGTGGCCGGCTGCCTGGCGCGCACGCCGGTGCCCTCGCACTACGACGCGGAGGCGAAGAAGCTCGTCGCCGACATCGACCTGCCCGCCGTCGAAGCCGCTCTGACGAAGGGACAGCGAGCCGAGTCGAAGTCCGGGGACCAGGCGCCGTCCTCCGGCCCTGTGCCCGCAGCCCCGGCGCGGATGGTGCTGGCGGCCGAGGGTACCCCGTCCAGCGGCCTCGGCACCTACAGCGCGACCTCGCTCTCCCCGAGCCAGGCGTGGACGGCCGGCAGCTCGTCGGGCTCGTTCACGTACAGCTACCCGGTCCAGTCCCCGCCGTCGCTCGGCGGCACGGCGCCCCAGGTGGCACTGGGATACGACTCGGCGGCGGTCGACGGGAGGACCTCGTCGACCAACTCCCAGGCGTCCTGGATCGGTGACGGCTGGGACTTCAGCTCGGGCTTCGTCGAGCGCTCCTACAAGGCGTGCGACAAGGCCGGGATTGCCGGATCCGGCGACCAGTGCTGGGGCGGGGCGAACCTGACCCTGTCGTTGGGCGGCCACTCGGGCGAACTCGTGCCCAACGACCCCTGCGCGTCCGGTGACGCCAAGTCCGAGCAGTCCACGTGCACCTGGCGGTTGAGGAACGACGACGGGACCAAGGTCGAGTTCCTCACCGGCGCCGACAACGGCACCTGGAACGGGTCGTACCTCAAGGTCACCGACAGCTCCGGCACGGTCTACTACTTCGGCCTCAACCACCTGCCCTCCGCGTCCCGTGCGCCGACCAGCACCGGCCCGGAGAGCAAGTCGGCCTGGACGGTGCCGGTGTACTCGCCGAACGCGGGTGACCCGTGCTATGACGCTGCCAAGGGCAAGGGATCGTGGTGCCAGACGGCATGGCGCTGGAACCTCGACTACGTCGTCGACGCCCACAACAACCTGACCACCTACACCTACGCGCCGGAGGCCAACTGGTACGCCCGCGGTGGCGGCCAGAACCGCGGCAGTGGTGTGAACTCCTCGTACACCCGCGGCGGCACGCTCGCCTCGATCGGCTACGGGCAGCTGCTCTCCGACCAGCTCGGTGCGAACGGCGCGCACCAGCCCGCCGCGAAGATCGACTTCGAGACGGACGAGCGCTGCGTCTCGGGCGCGGCGGCCTGCGACCCCGCGCAGCGGACCTCGGCCAACGCGGCCAACTGGCCGGACGTGCCGCTCGACAAGCAGTGCGCCGAGCAGGGCACCTGCTCCAGCTACGGGCCGACCTACTGGTCGACCAGGTGGCTGAACGCCGTCACCACCTCGATCCGCTCCGGCGGCTCGTACCGCCCGGTGGACCGCTACGAGCTCACGCACACGTTCAAGAAACCGGCCAACTCCGATGAGAACACGCAGATCCCGTGGCTCCAGGCGGTCAAGCGGATCGGCAAGGACACCTTCAACGGGCAGACCGACCAGGCCTTGCCGGAGGTCACCTTCGCGGACCTGATGCTGCCCAACCGGGTGGACGGCCTCGTCCCGGCCCGCCCCCGCTACTATCGGCCGCGGATCGAGGTGATCACCCTTGAGACCGGCGGCACGATCGCGGTGGACTACAACCGCGAATCGTGCATGCGCACCACGGGCAAGATGCCGTCCTCGGCGGACGGCAACACCATGAGCTGCTACAACGTGAAGTGGTACGACACGGGTGTGGCCGCGATGGTGGACGACTGGTTCCTGCGCTACCCGGTCGCCTCGGTGACCGTCGACCCGAACTCCAACCTCGTCGCCGGCTCGGTCACCAAGGTCACCGCCTACGAGTACGGGCCGGCCGCCTGGCACCGCAACGACGGCGCCCTGGTGGACGACAAGTCCCGCACCTGGGACCAGTTCCGCGGCTACGCCAAGGTGACCGCCGTGACCGGCTCGGGCAAGGACGGCGCGAAGTCCAAGACGTCGACCAGCTACCACCAGGGAATGGACGGTGACCTGAAGGCGGACGGATCGGCCCGGTCGGCGACGGTGTCCGGGCCGACGAGCGGCGCCCGCCGCGACGACGACTGGCTGTCCGGCCGGGTGCTGGAGAGCGACGTCTACGTCGATGCCGACGCGGCCGCACCCGAGGCGTCCACCGTGAACACCAGCAGTGGCCCGGTGACCACCGCGACCCACAAGCGGCCCGGTCTGCCGGACCTCGTCGCCCGGTACGCGGCCACCACCTCGACCAGCACCTCGACCAGCCGGACCACCACCGGAACCCGGGCCACCTCGACGGTGACCGCCAGTGACCCGGCGAACGGCAACCGGATCAAGACCAGCCTCAGCACCGCCGACGGCACACCCGACGTCTGTGTCCGCAACTCCTACGCCACCGGCGCGAATCCGAGCATGACCGGGCTGGTGTCCGAGGCGCTGACCGTCTCCGGAGCGAACGCCTGCACGGCGACGCCGACCGCAGCGAACACCGTCTCCGGCGCCCGCACCCTGTACGACGGTGCGGCGTTCGGCGCGGCGGGAGCCAAGGGGGAACCGACCGGTGCGCAGGTGCTGGACCGCTACGACGCTTCCGGCGCAGCTCAGTTCGTGACCACCGGCACCTCCGCCTACGACGTCTACGGCCGCGCCACCACCGCCACCGACGTGACGGCCACCGACAGCGCCAATCCGAACGGCGCCACCGTGACCACGACTTACGGCTCGGCGAACCCGGGCGAGCTGCCCAACCGGACCGTGACCGGCACCCCGGCCCCGGCGGGAGCGTCCGACGCCGGAGCCAAGCGCAACACCACCACCACGCTGAACCCGGCCCGCGCGCTGCCGATCACCACCACCGACCCCAACGCCCGTACCGTCACCCAGTCGTACGACTCCCTCGGTCGACTCAAGGCGGTCTGGACCCCGGGCCGGGCGACCAGCGCGAGAGCCAACTTCACCTTCGACTACACGGTGGACGGCACAGCCCGGCCGTCCACCGTCACCAGCCGGACGCTGCGCTCCAACGAGAGCTACGCGGTCTCCACCCAGATCGTGGACGGCCTGGCCCGGACCATCCAGACCCAGACCAACCCGGCCATCTCCGCCTACCACGGCCGACTGCTGACGGACACCTTCTACGACTCGCAGGGCCGCACCAACCGGACCTTCAACACCCACTACGACGACACCGCCGGTCCGAACACGGTCCGATTCAACGCGATCCCCGCCGAGGTCCCCGGCCAGACCTCCACCGCCTTCGACGGCATGGGCCGACCGGTGAGCACACAGTTCATCGCCCTCGGCGTGCTGCAGAACACCACGACCACCGCCTACCCGGGCGCCGACCGGGTCGACGTGTCGCCGCCGGCCGGTGCCACCGCGACCAGCACCCTTTCCGACGCCCGCGGCCGCACCAGCCAGCTGTGGCAGTACAGGACGCCGTCCGCTACCGGCAAGCAGGCCGACGCCGACGTCACCACGTACACCTACACCCCGAGCGGCCAGCCCGCGACGCGAGTCGACGCCGCCGGGAACAGCTGGAGCTACGGCTACGACCAGCGCGGCCGTCAGGTGAAGGCCGACGACCCGGACACCGGCGTCTCGATCCGCACCTACGACAGTGCGGGCCGCCTGGCCACCACCACGGACGCGCGCGGTCAGTCGATGGCGCTCACCTACGACCTGCTCGGCCGCAAGACCGGCACCTACAACGGCACGGTCAACCCGGCCAACCAGCTCACCGGCTACACCTACGACACCGTCGCCAAGGGCCAGGCCGCCAGCTCCACCCGGTACGTCGGGGGCGCCGGCGGAGCGGCCTACACCAAGGCCGTCACAGAGCTGGACCCGGCATACCGGCCGACCAAGTCCACCGTGTCGATCCCCGGCAGCGAGATCGGCAAGACCGGGCAGGCGACCTACGAGTACGAGACCGTCTACGACCCGATCACCGGCGCCGTGACCACCGAGTACCGGGCCGCCGTCGGCAACCTCGCCTACGAGTCGATCGGCTACAACTACGAGATCTACGGCCTGCTGCACGACATGGGCGGGGCCGACGACACCTACCTCCGTCAGTCCGACTGGGACGCCTACGGGCGCAACATCCGCTCCACCGTCAACCCGTTCGGCTGGCAGATCGTCGCCACCAACACCTACGACGTGTCCACCGGGCGTCCGCTGACGCAGTACGTCGACAAGCAGACCTCCACCGACGGCACGGTCCAGAACACGACCTACGCCTACAACCAGGCCGGCCGGATCACGGCGATCCGGAGCATCCCGAACAACACCCCGGCCGCCACCGACCTGCAGTGCTTCTCCTACGACTACCTGGGCCGGCTCACCACCGCGTGGAGCGACACCGGGCGGCTCGACCAGCCCACCCCGTCCCTGGCAGGCCAGGGGGCGTGCGCCAACTCCACTCCCACCAGCGGGGCTTCGGCGCCTTCGAAGACGACGGTGGGCGGCAACGCCGCCTACTGGCAGGACTACACCTACGACCTGACCGGCAACCGCACCAAGCTCGTCGACCACAACCCGGCCGGTGACCAGTCCAAGGACGTGAAGGTCGACCAGACCTTCCCGACCCCCGGCACCCGCAACACGCCGACCACCGCGGCCGGCACGGGCGGCGGCACCGGCGGCCCGCACGCACTCGCCGGCGGCACGTACACCTACGGCTCGGCCACCGCCCCCCAGGGCACCGACGAGTACGACGCGGCCGGCAACACCACGAAGATCAACAACCCCAACGGCATCAAGATCCTCAACGCCGGGTCCGTCCTCAAGTCCGGTGAGAGCGTGCGCTCCAACAGCGTCCGACTCGCCATGCAGGACGACGGCAACCTGGTGCTCAGCTCGCTGCGCACCGGCCAGGTCCTCTGGTCCACCAACACCCAGAACCACCCGGGAGCCTGGGCCACCATGCAGGACGACGGCAACTTCGTCGTCTATGACCCGCAGCGCGTCCCGCTCTGGTCCTCGCAGACCTGGGCGGGTAACGCCAGCGGCTACTTCGCGACCGTCCAGGACGACGGCAAGTTCATCGTCTACGCGCCCGGTTGGAATTCCAAGTGGGGCACCTCCACCTGGAATGCCGCCGACTCGGCCAACGCCTCCACGCTGACCTGGGACGTCGAGGGCAAGCTCGCCTCACTCGCTCAGGGTTCGGCCGTCACGACGTACGTCTACGACGCCGACGGCAACCAGCTGATCCGCCGCAACCCCGGCAAGGTCACCGTCAACCTCGGCGGCGGCGACGAACTCACCTACGACACCGGTACCAAGACCAGCACCGGTACCCGCTACTACAGCATCCCCGGCGGCATCACCCTGGTCCGCGAGAGCCCGACCAAGCTCACGTACCAGTTCGCCGACCACCACGGCACCAACACCCTGTCCATCGGCCGCGACAGCCTCGTCGAGACCCGCCGCCCCACCGACCCCTTCGGCGCCCCCCGCGGCACCACCTCCAGCACCACCGCCTGGGCCGGCGACAAGGGCTACGTGGGAGGCCTCAAGGACGACGCCACCGGCTTCACCAACCTCGGCGCACGCCAGTACCAGCCCACCACCGGCCGCTTCCTCAGCCCGGACCCGCTGCTCCTGCCCGACGACCCGCAGCAGTGGAACGCCTACGGGTACAGCAACAACGACCCGGTCAACAAGACCGACCCCACCGGCATGGCCCTGGAGGAGTGCGCCAGTGGGATGGCCAAGTGCTCCAACATGGGCACCAAGGTGGAGAGCGAGGGGCCGAACTACCAGAAGATCGTTGAACAGAACAACCGCGACTACTACGACACTGCTCGCGAGGTGGGGTTTGGGCCGACGCCCGCATATTCACAGAGGTTCGCTAAGTCGGGTCCCAGCAATGGCGGTGGTAACGGTATCATCATGGCGAGGTTCTTCATTCATATGAAGAATGCCGCCTTTGGGAGTTTGCTGGGTGATAATCGATCTTGGTCGAATTCGCCAGCCGATAGCGCGCGCATGACCGTTTTCTGGGATACCGATACCGGTGGCGCAACGTTTACCGTGATGCCGTCAACTGTGGCGGGGCATCACGATACGGTAATTGGCGGTACGTCGCGCCATCCGACTACGAGGAATGTCTGGGTGCCGCCGCAGATAGTTCCAGCGAAGGAGATCGAAGAGGGCGACAGTGGCTGGGGCACGTCATGGAGCCACAAGAGTTCAGTTAAGTTCATGCAGCTGGACGATAAGGGCCTTCATGCCAGAATTCATGGCATCAACAGCAAGATGAGGATATTTGGCGCCGACAATTCCCTGGATATAGATCTTGGGCCGTCCGGAGTTTCTGTTACTCGACGAGGTGATCACTATCCCGATCTAGAGGTGGTTCAGTATCGTCGAGGAGAGAGTCCCCACGTGATTGCCAGGGATGAGATGGGCCAATTTCAGGGAGATCCTGGTCTGCTTGCAGTTCCGTTTGCGTCATCCCTCTTCTCACCTTCGGACCGTACCTACCAGAATGGCGGGTGTGTATCAGGGTGCTGATTAACAGATTTAATCGAGTCGGCCGGTGGTTCAGTCGGGCGCTGCTGAGATATCTTGCGGTGTGCGTGGCTCCCGTGTGCGTTTTTATGCTCGTTCTTTCAGCATTTGCGCCCGGAGGGCATGACGCCAATGGATTCTCTCGAGCCGACTCCCTGGATAGCCTCAAGCTGCTGGCGCTTATCTCGCTCACAATAACTGTCCCCACACTGTTCTTTCTCTTCCTGGTCTCTTTTTGGGCGGCCAGGGGGAGGAATGTTCGGGGGGCGGCTGCCGTGTTGTTTGCTCTGCCCCCACTGCTCTATCTCCTTGCAGGTGCTTGGCCCTTCCTGCTGATGAGCGCACTCGGTGTGATCTACGCAATGGTAGTGATGCCCGCGCCTTCGCCTAGATCCTGATTTTGCGACATCTGGGTCCCCGGGCGCGTGATGCGCATCGGGGACCCAGATGTTTATTCTGGGCACTTAAGGTAACTTCCCGTTCAATCCTGGTGGGGCTCATCGAGTAATCGCTCGGCGAGGCAAGTCTGCTCCCCGCCATGTGTCGTGGAGAGAAGTCTCCGACCGTGGTGAAGTTCACCGGCACCTGGAAGTACGGGACGCTTGACGACGCCGGACCTGGCGCAGTCGCCCAGCTGGTATCCGTCGACGGCGATCTGAAGTGCGAGAGGTTCTTCCAGTATTCCAAGCGGCAGGACGGGTGGCTGACGATGGCTGGCGTGGACGCTGGTCAAGAGCCATTCGCCCGGGCAGTAGCCCGTTGGCGTGGATAGCCGGTAGGTCTGTGACATGAGCGCCCCATCCGGTTGCCGGATGGGGTGCTCAGCTGTTGAGGGGGTAGCTTGTGGATTTGTTGCGTGGAGGATGATAAGTGGGCGGGGAGGGCTTTCGCTGCGGGGTAGGAAGGCTAGGGTCCAGGCGAACCGATGGATTGTCAGTTCTGACTGGGCGGTGCTACCATATGCGATCCTTGTCCTGTGAGGTCGGGAGTTTTGATGGTCGTCCTTGGAATGCTGATACCGATTGTCCTGGGATTGGCCTTGGTCACGAATTTTCGTGGAACCCGCGACTTCTTCGTGGAGGGTGCTGAGAAGAAGTCGATCCCGGTGATCGCGCTGATTGTCGGCTGGTTCTTCATCGTGGTTCCTGGGGCGGCTGTCCTGGGTATGGCTGTGAAGGCACTCCTGCACTGACCTGTTCGGACTGCCGCAGACGGTGGCGCACGACTTCTGTGGCGGCGGGGCGGTCTTCGAGACGGTCCCGCCGCCGGTCGTTTCAGAGATCCTTTGATGGAGGGCGCGTGAAGGGGCGGCGAATTGTCCTGTGAAGTGTGCTCGGTGGGTTGCTGGGTGTCCTCGGGGTGGGCTGGGCCGTGTGGATGATGGTCCGACTTCCGGGCCCTGACGTGCCGGATCCGGTCGGACGGTGGAGCGGTGGAACGGCGGCTGTCGAGCTTCTCCCGGAAGGGCGGGTCGGATCGGCGCAAGTGCCGGCCCGCGTGTGCGGCGTTGCCTCGGCGGATCGCGAACGGCCGACGGAGATCGAGGGGCGCTGGAAGAAGGCGATCCTCGATGACGTGGGGCCGGGGGTCTACGTGGACGCGACCCGGAAGGACGGGAGCGGTAGTTGTCGGTTCTGGCTGACGGCTGAGGAGAACGGGAAGGACCTGTGGGTCCTGGTCCGCCAGGGGTTCGTCATGAAGAAGGGCTTCTCCGGGGTGTAGGGGCTCGGAGGGTGCCGGCTTCGGTGCCGGGTGTCAGGGGGGTGTCAGGAGTGGGGCGGTGATCGTTGGGATGTCGTCAAGAGTGGTCGAGGTCCGGGGTGGGATCGGGTGAGGTGGGTGGGTGCCGACTCCTCCGTTGCCTGATGTGCCTGGTCCCACTGGTGGTTACCGCAATGCGCCTACCGGGGTGCCGCCGTACGGCGGGCCGGCGGTGCCGACGCTGCCGGCTCTGGACGGGACGCTGGTGGTCGACTTCGCGCTGGTCGGCAAGGCCGGGGCGGATGCGGGCAAGGCGGCCGAGGGCATGGCTGCCGCCTGGACGGCGCTCAGTTCGGCAGCCTTGTTCGGTGCGGCGCCTTGGGGGGATGATCCGGCGCTCGGGCAGGGCTTCGACCAGGTCTTCGCCCAGCCGCGGGACGATCTGCTGAAGGCGGTGCAGGCGCTGCCGGACACCCTGCGCAAGCTGGCCGACGCCCTCGGCGCCACGCGCAGCACGTTCGAGAGGGCCGACGAGCACGCCACGGAACTCGCCTGGACGTTCCCGGGGCCCGGTAGCGGCGGCGCGTGATGGCGGTCGACGCCCCCAACGCCTCGCTGCCGGACGGGTTGCAGAACCTGCTGATGATCCTGGTGGGCAACAAGTGGCCCACCGGGAACGAGAGCGCGCTGCGGGCCGAGGCTGATGCCTGGACCGAGGCGGCGAAGTCGATCCGTGCCTGCGTCCTGGACCTGGCGGACGCCAAGTCCCAGCTCGACCAGGGCCTGAGCGGCGCCAGCAAGGACGCGTTCGACGCCTATCTGGCCAGGCTCGCCGTCGCCGACGACGCCGCGCTGCCGCTCATCGCCCAGTGCTGCGACGCCGCCGCCGACGCGCTGCACAACCTGGCGAACCAGATCGAGACCCTGCGCATCGAGATCATCGGTGCGCTGGTGGTCCTGGCGGTTCAACTGGCCATCGACGCCGTGATGTTCCTCTTCGGCGGGGCCGAGGCGGCGCCCGTGGAGATCGCCTTCACCAGGGCCCTGGTGTGGGCCTTCCTGCGCAAGGCGCTGATCAGCGCGGTGACCCGGGTCGCCGAGTCGGTGCTGGCCCAGGTGGGCTTCGACCTGCTGGCCCAGGTGATCGAGCTGGGCCAGGGCCACCGCACGTCGATCGACGGCGGCGAGCTGGGCACGGCCGCCATCAACGGGGCGGTGGGCGGCGCGGTCGGCGTCGGCGCCGGGTGGCTCGGCAAGGGGCTGGGCAAGGGCCTGGGGAAGGGGCTCGGGAAGGGCTTCACCTCGCTGACCGGCAAGGAGGCCGGCGCGTTCGCCAAGGGCGCGGCCGGGCTGGTCTGGAACACCGGCTACGGGGCGCTGACCGGGATGGCCGAAGGCGCGGCGCAGGACGCGGTGTTCGGGCTGTCGGGTGACTACGTCTCCGGTGCGGCCAACGGCGCGTTCGCCGGGGCGTGGGGGTGGCGGCACGGGGCGATGAACCCCGGGAACAAGTTCTCCATCTCGCCGGGCGACCACATCGAGGGCTGGCTGAACGGCAGGCTGGAGGGCCCGCGCCCACCGCGCGGCGGTACGACGGGGGACGGTACGCCAGGGGGCGGCCCGTCGGAGATCGAGCTCGTCCCGGTGGGGGACCTGCCCCATGAGCTGCCGCCGCTGCCGCCGCAGGACACGGACCTCTCGGGCCTGTTCCACGAGATGGGCCACTTCCCGGCCCCCGTCGGCGACTTCAGATCGACGCACGGCGGCACCCCGGCTCCGCAGCGCCCGCTGCCGCGGACTGTCTCCGACGCCATCCTGGAGGAGCTCAATCCGGGCGTGCACCAGCCCTCCTGATGGAGCATCAGGAGGGCTGGCGTCGGCGCGGGGGAGGGGGCTGGGGGGGTGTTACTGGCTGCCCGCCGGGGCGAGGGGGGCCAGGGTGCCGGGGTAGAGGTACTCCTTCGCGGGGAGTGTGGTGCCGTGGGCCCAGGCGTCGAAGAAGCCCTTGAGGTCCTTGCCCGAGACCTTGGCGGCGAGGGTCTCGAACTGGGGGAAGGAGGCGTTGCCGTAGGCGTGGTCCGCGGTCCAGCGCTTGAGGGTGGCGAAGAACGCGTCGTCGCCGACGGTGCGCCGCAGGGCGTGCATCATCAGGGAGCCCTTGAAGTAGAGGGCTGAGGCCAGTTCCTGGCCCTGCCCGGGGTCGTACAGCTTGGTGGACCAGAACTCCGGCTTGTTCCGGTTCTCCTCGACGGTGGGGGTGTAGAAGCCGGTGTCGAGGTTGCTGCCCTGGTGCTCGTCCCACAGCTGGTTGGCGTACTGGGCGACGCATTCGGCGATGCAGCCGTCGCGCCAGTCGGTGAACGAGACGCTGTCGCCGAACCACTGGTGGGTGATCTCGTGGACGGCCGCGGAGTCCCAGAAGTAGTTGGTGTAGGTGGGCCGGCTCTGGGTCTCCAGGTCCGGCGCGCCGGTGCCCGTCTCCTTGGTCCAGCTGCGGACGATGGCGCCCGCGGAGGAGAACGGGTACGGGCCGAACTTGGAGGCCAGGAAGGCGATGATCTCCGGCTGCTGGGCCTCGGTCGCCTTGGCCATGTCGTCGATCGGCACGTCCGGGCCGTAGGCCGTGATGACCGGCGTCCCGTCGGGCAGCGCCGAGCGGTGGACGGTGAACTTGTCGATGGCGACGGTGCTGAGGTAGGTCGCCATCGGCTTGTCCTCGCGCCAGCGGAAGGTCGTCGAGCCGTCCTTGCTGGTGGTCTGGCCGGGCCGGCCGTTGCCGATGGCGGTCCAGCCGTCGGGGACGGTCGCGGCGAGCGAGAAGGTGGCCTTGTCGGACGGGTGGTCGTTGGACGGGAACCAGGAGGTCGCCGAGTGCGGCTCGCCCATCGCGTTGACGCCGCCGGACACCAGCTGGTGCCAGCCCTCGGGGTCGGGCTTGCCCGCGTACACCACCCGCACCGCGAAGGTGGCGCCGCCGGCCACCCGGCGGGCGGGCACGATGTCCAGCTTGTGCGTGCCGGAGCGGGAGAACGACTTGGCCGGGGTGCCGTTCACGGTGACGGAGGCGACCTGGAAGCCCTTGAGGTCCAGGGAGAGGCGGTCGAGCGACTGGAGGGCCCGGGCGGTGACGGTCGTGTCGCCGTTCAACTGGTCGGGGTGAGCCGGGTCGTAGGCGATCCGGACGTCGTAGTTCGCCACGTCGTAGCCGACGTTGCCGTCCTCGGGGAAGTACGGGTCCCCGATCCCGGCCGCTCCCGCGGGGGCGGCGGTCAGGGCGACTCCGAGGGCGGTGGCGGCGGCCACCAGGGTGACGGCCTTGCGGCGGTGGCGACTCGGCGGTGTGCGCATCTGTGGCTCCTGGGGACGGGCGGTCAGGACCGGGGGGCGGCGGGGACGGTGGCCGGGGCGGTGGTGGCCGGAACGGCGGGGGCGGCGGGCTTGGCGGCTGCGGGCTTGGCGGTGGCGAACTGCCACACCACGCCGATCATGGCGTTGGTGCTGGTCGCCTGCGTCGCGGGGTCGACGTTGGCGAGGTTGTCGCAAGCGCTGTGGAGGCAGTCCGAGACGCCGCTGCTGAAGCCGGACGACGGGATCCCCGCGTCCCCGAACGGCTGGCTGTCGGAGCTGTCCAGCGGGATGTCGAAGGTGGCCAGGCCCCGGTCGGTGAACCACTTCTCGAAGGCCTGGAAGGCCGCGGTCTCGTTGTTCTTCGCGTCCTTCACCAGGAGGTACTGCTGGAGGTTCTTGCTGCCCGCCTGGTCGAGGTTGAGGTACAGGTCGATGGCCTTGCGGTCGCCGGCGGACAGGTTCTTGACGTAGTCCGCCGAGCCGACCATCCCCAGCTCCTCCGCCCCCCACCAGGCGAAGCGCAGGTGCCGCTCGGGCTTCAGCTTGGCCTTGGCCACCTGGAGGGCGGTGGTCAGGACGGCCGCCGAGCCGGAGCCGTTGTCGTTGATCCCCGGGCCCATCGGGACGCTGTCCAGGTGGGCGCCGGTGAGCAGCACGTGGTCGGGGTCGCCGCCCTGCCAGTCGGCGATCAGGTTGTAGCCGTCCTTGCCGTCGTGGGAGAAGCGGCGCAGCTGCGTCTGGAAGCCGGCCCGGTCCAGCGCGTGCTTCACGTACGCCACCGACTCCGCGTACCCCTTGGTGCCGTGCGCGCGGTTGCCGCCGTTGCGGTCCGCGATCCGCTGCAGGGCCTGGAGGTGCGGCATCACCTCGGCCGCCTCGACGGTGGGCGCGGCCGGGGCGGGCCTGTGCTCGGCGGCCGTGGCCGCGGCGGCGGGGACGGTGGACAGCAGCAGGGCGGTCCCGATGACGTGGGCGGCGAGGGACACCAGGCGGCGGGAGGGCATCACACGGGAGCCTTTCGGAGGCGGGGCCGGGGGGCTTCCCCCGGCGGACTCCGTCCACCCTGGTCCGTCGATGTCAGGAACTTGTCGAGAGGCTGTCGGGAACCGGTAGGGGTGCTTCCGGAGGGCGACTTACGATCATCCTCATGTGCGCACATGTCGTGGTCGCCGAGGACGATCCCAAGCAGGCCGACCTGGCCCGCCTGTACCTGGAGCGGGAAGGGCATCGCGTGGTCGTCGTCCACGACGGCCGGGCCGCGCTGGAGCAGGCCCGGCGCGGCCCGGCGGACCTCCTGGTCCTCGACGTGATGATGCCCGTCATGGACGGGCTCGACGTCTGCCGTGCCCTGCGTGCCGAATCCGCCCTGCCGGTGCTGATGCTGACGGCCCGCACCGCCGAGGAGGACCTGCTGCTCGGCCTCGACCTCGGCGCCGACGACTACCTCACCAAGCCGTACAGCCCGCGCGAGCTCGTGGCCCGGGTCCGGGCCCTGCTGCGCCGCGGGTCCCGGCCGCTGACCCCGGGTGCTCCCGCACCGCCGGCCGCGCCCACCCTGTCGCCGACCGCGCCGCCCGCCGCCGCGCCCCCGGCCGTACTGACCGCCGGGGCCCTCACCGTCGACCCCCTGCGCCACGAGGTCACCGCCGACGGACGGCCCGTCAGCTGCACGCCCGGCGAGTTCCGGCTGCTCCAGGTGCTGGCCGCCCAGCCCGGCCGGGTCTTCACCCGGGCCCAGCTGCTGGAGCACCTGCACGGCATCGACCGGTACATCACCACCCGGACCGTCGACACCCACGTGATGAACCTGCGCCGCAAGATCGAGCCCCAACCGCGCCGCCCCACCCGCCTGCTGACGGTCTACGGCATCGGCTACAAGCTCGCGGAGGGGCCGCGCGGTGCGTCGTGACGCCCCGCCGCGCCGCAGCCTGCTGATCCGGCTGCTCGCCCTCTCCGCCCTGGTCTCGCTCTGTTCGATCGCCGCGACGGCCTGGCTGACCGCCCGCACCACGACGGGCGCGATCAGGCAGGAGCAGCGCCAGGTCCTCGCGGACCAGGCCCGGATCTACCACGAACTGCTCGGCTACGCCGCGACCCACCCCGACTGGACGGGTGCGGAGAGCACCGTGCGGCGGCTCGCCGCCGACACCGGGCAGCGCATCCTGCTGACGACTCCGCGCTTCGAGCCGGTCGTCGACTCCGCGGCCACCGCACCCGGGTCACCGGCCGCCACCTCCGGGACCCCCGCCACCGCCCCCGGGTCACCGCCCCCGGCCGCCACGCCGTCGGCACCGCCCCCGGGCGCCGCCGACCGGACGGTGCTGCCCCGGACGCCCACCACCACGGTCGACCCGCTCTCCGTCGACCTCGCCATGCTGCCCGACGCCCCGGCCGACCGGATCGACGCCCGTGCCGTGGGCCCGTTCCGGCTGACGACCGCCGAGCGCGCGGCCATGGAGGAGGCCGCGCGGAATCGGGCCGGCTGCCTGCGGTCGGAACTGGGCGTCGAGGCGACCGTCACCGACGACGCCGCCGGCCGCCCCGTGGTGAGCGTCCCCGGCGGCCGGCCGCTCGGCGTGCGCTGCGCGCCCCCGCTGGTGCTGGACGCCCCGACCCGCACCGAGAGCGCCGCCCTCGCCGACCTCACCGCGCTCGTCAACGCCTGCCTGGAGCGCCAGCAGATCCGGCCCGTGACGCTGTCCCTGGGGTTGCAGTGGGCCCCGGCCCGCGACCGGGAGCAGGAGCAGGTGATCTCCGCCTGCCTCGCCAACTCCCGCCGGCAGCAGCTCGTCCGGTACGTGGCGCCGCCCGTGCTGCTGTTCGTCGGCGCGCCCGCCGGCGCGGCGGACCAGGCCCCCGTGCTGTCCGCCCCGCACCGCGGGCGGGTCGCCGAGGTCGCCGCGCTGGTGCTGGCGGTCACCGTGGCGATCACCACGATCGTTGGCCTGCGGCTCTCCCGGCCGCTGAACGCGCTCACCCGCGCTGCCCGGCGGATGACCGACGGGGACCTCTCCGCCCGGGTGACCGCGACCGGTCGCGACGAGATCGCCGGACTCGCCGCCGCCTTCAACGCCATGGCGCAGCGCCGCGAACAGCTGGAGGAGATGCGCCGGGCGATGGTCGGCGACATCGCGCACGAGCTGCGCACCCCGCTCAGCAACATCCGCGGCTGGCTGGAGGCCGTCGAGGACGGCGTCGTCACCGCCGACGGCGCCTTGACGAGTTCGCTGCTGGAGGAGGCCCTGCAACTCCAGCACCTGGTCGACGACCTGCGGGACCTCGCCGCCGCCGACGCCGGTGAACTGGCCCTGCACCGCGAGCCCGTGGACGTCGAGGACCTGTTGGCCCAGGTTGCCACCGCGCACGGCGCCCGGGCGCAGGCGTCGGGCGTGGCCCTGGTCGTCGAGGCGGTCGCGGACCGGACGGGGCCCGAGACGGCCGGCGCCCCGGCCGGGTACGAGATGGCCGGGTACGAGATGGCCGGGTGCGAGGTGTTCGCCGACCCGGTGCGCCTGCGCCAGCTGGTGGGCAACCTGGTCGCCAACGCCGTCCGGCACACCCCGGCGGGCGGCACGGTCACCCTGCGGACCCGGACGGAGTCCGACGCCCTGCTCATCGAGGTCGCCGACACCGGCGGCGGCATCGCCGAGGCGGACCTGCCGTTGGTGTTCGAGCGCTTCTGGCGGGCCGACAAGTCCCGCAACCGGCAGAGCGGCGGCAGCGGTCTGGGCCTCGCCATCGTCCGCAAGCTCGCCGAGCTCCACGGCGGCGGCGTTCACGCGGCCAGCAGCCCCGGCGCGGGCTCGGTGTTCACCGTGCGCCTTCCCGCCCCGGCGCCCGCCGGGTACGGGGGTGGAGCGGGCCGATAGCTAAATCATCGACATATGTTTGCCATTGATCTATGCTCACGGCCATGGCTAACCGTCAACTACAGGAGCCGACCCGGCTCGTGCTCACCGCGCTCGCCGATGCCCCGCGGCACGGCTACGCGATCGTCCAGGAAGTCCTGGCCATCTCCGACGGCCGGACCAAGCTGCTCACCGGCACCCTCTACACCGCGCTGGACCGGCTCCTCCAGCAGGGGCTGATCCGGATCGACCACGAGGAGGTCGTCGGCGGCCGGATGCGGCGCACCTTCGCCCTCACCGAGGACGGCCGGGACGTCCTGGGCGCGGAGACGGAACGGCTGCGGGCCGGAGTCGTCGAGGCCGAGCGCAGGCTCGCGCTCGGGCGGGGGCCGCGCCTCGGGGCGCTCCGGCTGAGCGGCGGTGCGGCATGACCGCGCAGCAGGCCGGGGCGCTGCCCGGCAGGCTCCCGCTGATCGGCATCTACCCCGCCGCCTACCGGGCCTCGCACGGCGAGGAGATCGCCGCCGTCTTCGCCGAGTCCGTCGAGGGCGCCGACCGGCGCACCGTGCTGCGCGAGTGGGTCACCCTGGCCGCGCACGCCGCTCGGCTGCGGACCCGGCTCAGCTCCGGAGACCCCGCGGGCCGGGCGCTCGCCGGCGCCGCGCCGTTCCTGCTGGCCGGAGGGGCGGCGCTGGCCTTCGTCCAGCTGGTGATGACCTTCTTCGTCGCGGACACGCGCTTCGACCTGATGGGCCTGCACACCACGGCCGCGACCGCGGTGGGCGCGGTGCAGGCCGCCCCCTGGGTCCTCGCGCTGCTCGGCGCCGGCCTCGGGCACTGGGGCGCCGCCCGCCTCCTGGTGCTGGTCGGCGTCCTCGCCCGGATCGGCGCCGCGGTCGGCTACGCCGTCCACCCGGCCGGGGTGCTCTTCCTGTCCCTCCACCAGCTGCCCCTCTGGCTCCTGCTCGGGGTGCCGCTGCTCATCGCCCCGCCCGACGGCGTCGACCAGCGCGTCCGCGCCCGGGTCGGGACGGTCGTCGCGGCGGCCGTCATCGCGCTGCCGATGAGCGCGCTCGTCCTCGCCTGGCCCTGGCGCGACCTGGAGGACTACTCCGAGGTCATCTTCCCGCGCAGCACCCAGATGCTGCTCGACGCGTCGTCGGCCTGGCCCGCCGTGGTGATGGCGATCGCCTTCTTCGTCCACTTCGCCGCCCGCCGGCCCGACCGGCCGCGCGCCGCCGGTGTGGCGCTGGCCGCCCTCCCCTGGGCGGTCATGCTCCCCGCGCCCTACTACTGGGCGCTGCCGCGCGACCTCGCCGACCTCGGGCGCAACCTCGCGGTCGTGGTCGGCCTGCTGGCCGTCGCCGCCGTCCTCGCCGCGTTCGGCCGCACCCTGGCCGCCTCCCGGGACCCGGAGCCGGTCGAGCCGGCCTGACCGCGGAGGCGGCGCCCCGAACCGACCGCCGGTGTCGGGCCGGCCGGTCCGAGGATCCCCGAGTCCCTTCTTCCGGAAGGGGCTCGGGGATCCTTCGTCGATGGCGTGGCGGCCCGGCGCGGTGTGGCGTGGATCACGGCAACGGGTGGCGGCGGCGGGACAGGAGCTGGTGTGGAGAATTCGATACGCGCCCGGGTGCGCGCTGGGGACGCGGCGGCGTTCGGGCTGGTCTTCGAGGACCACGCCCAGGCGGTGTACCGGCACGCCGTGCGGATGACCGGGGACTGGGCCGTCGCCGAGGACGTGGTCTCGCTGACGTTCCTGGAGGCGTGGCGGCTGCGCGCGCGGGTCGATCCCGAGGGGGAGAGCCTGCGGCCGTGGCTGCTGGGGATCGCGGGCAACGTCATCCGCAACACCCGTCGGGCCGCGCGGCGCCACCAGCGGGCGCTGGCCAAGCTGCCGCCGCGCGAGGCGATGCCGGACTTCGCCGGGGAGCTGGCGGGTCGGATCGCCGACGCCGAGGAGCTGGCCGCCGCGAAGGCCGCGCTGGAACGGCTGCGGCCGGCGGAGCGCGAGGTGTTCGCGCTGTGCGTGTGGGAGGGCCTGGACCACGCGGCCGTCGCCGAGGCGCTGGGCCGGCCGGTGGGGACGGTCCGCTCGCGGTTGTCGCGGGCCCGGGCCCGGCTGCGGGAGTTGACGGCGAAGGAGCTCGCCGCGTCACGGTCCGCGCGCTCGGGAAGAGGTGGGCAACGCCCGGGCGCCGGCGGACAGGTAGCAGGTGACCGCGACCTCGCGGTCCGGCCGTACAAGGAGACGACCCGATGAACGCCACCCCCCGGGACCGGTCCGAGCAGACCGAGCGGGAGGAACTGGTCCGGCTGCTGCCGGCCCCGGCGGCCCCGGAGCTCCCCCCGGGCCGCCACCTCCTGCTGAAGGAACACCTGATGGACACCGTCACCGACAACTCCCGGCGCACGGCCCGGCGGCGCAGCCTGGCGCTGCGCCTGGCCCTCCCGGCGGGCCTGGCCGCCGCCCTGGTCGGCGCCCTCCTCGCCACAGGCCCCGGCCGCCCCGCCCCGGACGCCCGGCACCAGGACGCCCAGCACCAGGACGCCCAGCACCCGGCCGACGGCACCGGCCACGCGCTGGGCCGCGTCGACAACGCCGCGTACACCCTCGAAGGCGGTGACGACCTCGTCAAACTCACCATCCTGGAGCAGTACAAGCCGGTGGACCCGGACCAACTGCAGCGCGACCTGGACCGGTTCGGGATCCCCGCCCGGGTCTACGCCGGCCAGCCCGGCTGCCGCGCCTCCGAGCCGGAGACCCCGGACAACCAGGAGGGCCAGGACAGTTGGGACATGCATACGGAGGGCGCCGGCCCGCTCGTCCTCACCGTCCGCCCCCGCGCCGTCCCGGCCGGCCTCAAGCTCTTCATCTACCTGCCCTTCGCCGGGACCGACCCCGCCCACAGCTCGCGCGAGATGCACACCGGCCTCATGCGGAGCCCGGGCCCGGCCTGCATGCCGTCCAAGGTCTACTTCAACCCCCTGGCGAGCCTGATCCCGACCCCGCCGCACTGAGCGGCTGACGGCTGACGACCGGCGGCTGACGACCGACGGGTGCGCGGCGGCAGCGGTAGCCGGCGGAGGCAGGCGATGGCAGGGGTGTCCGCCCGGGGCCTGCCGGGGGGTGTCGCCGGGCGGGCCGGCGGGTGCGGGGCTGCGGTCCGGGATGCGCCGGCGCGGTGCGCCGGAGGACGCACGGGGCGCGGGGGCCGCGGCTGGGGAAGCGCTGTGCACCGCTTGACCGGGGGGCGCCGGGGAGGGCGAGGGGCGCCGGGGAAGGGGCGCCGGGGGCGCCCTGGGAGAGGGGCGCCGGGGAAGACGGGGCGGATCAGGTGGTCGAGCCTCTTCGGAGGTGCTGGAGGCAGTCGGCGATCTCGGCGGGGGTGGAGGGACCGAGGGCGTCGGCGAGGCGGCCGTGGTGGAGGAAGACGACGCTGTCCGCGTACGCGGCGGCTTCCGGGTCGGTGGTGACGAGGACCGCCGTGAGGTCGAGGGCGCGGACCGCGCGGCGGAGTGAGGCGCCGATGGCGCGGGCGAGTTCGGGCGAGTCGTCGTGGCCGGGGGTGTCGACCAGCAGCAGGCGCGGGGAGCCGGCCAGCAGCCGGGCCAGCATGGCGTTGTGCTGCTGGACCCGGCCCAGCCTCCGGAGCGGCCGCCGCCAGAGCCACAGTCGGGTGATCCGACTGATCTGCCAGGCCTGGCGGCGGCCGAGTGCGGAAACGCCCGGATCGACGAATTCACGAACCGTCACATTCGGGTGGACGGGCTCGTGTTGGCCCCAGAGTGCGCCGACGGAACCCCGTTCACCGTCGGCCCAGTGGACCGTTCCGGTGGACGGGGTGGTGACGCCGGCCATGCACTCCAGGAGTGCCGTGGTGCTGGCGCGTTCGTCTCCCATGACGGCACAGAAGCGGCCTTTTCGTACGCCGAGTGAGAACTCGCGCAGGACCGCTGTGGGACCGTTCGTGCCCGGGTGGATTTTCGACACGTTTTCCAGCGTGACGGCACAGTCTGGGGCGGCTTCCCGCTCAGCTGGTCCACCTCCCATCATGAATCCGCTCCCAGGCTTCCGTAAATGATGCGTGCGGCGACAAGGCATCGTGCTTGCATGCCCAGAACCTACTCGCTCGTAATGGGTTTAGGCCATGCTGCCCGCATCCGTATGTATGGTGCACTTTCCTAGACCATCCGTGTCAGATCGAGATCGCTCCTCGGGGTGTGTTGCGGGTGCGTTACTTCGGGAATCGTCGGTATAGGGCGAATTGTCAGACCAGTGGATCCCCACGAAGAAGAGCCCCGCCAAGGGGGGTCAGGGTGTGGTGCACTTTGTTGAGCGAGCGCAGGGTGGTGATAAGTCCGGCCGCCCGCAGGACGGCGGTGTGCTGGCTCGCGGCGGCGGTGGAGATGCCCACCAGCTCGCCGACCTCGGTGGTGGTGCAGGTGGTCGTCAACACCTGGAGGACGGCCGCCCGGGTGCGCCCCAGCAGGGCCCCCAGGGCCTGGTCGCCGTCGGGCGCCGGGTCCCACAGGTTCTCCCGGTCGCGCGGGACGGGGATCGGGTAGAGCAGCAGCAGGGGCCGGTCGCCCTGCTGTTCGACCAGGATCGGCGATCGGGAGAACAGGAACAGCGACGGCGCTATCTCCAGGCCGGTCGACTCCAGTTTGATGTCGTGCCCCGTCCCGGGGACCTCCAGCACCGGGGGACGCCAGCGGATCGCCGGGTGCAGGGTGCTGAGCAACTGGTCGACGCCGCCGCTCATCATGATCTGGGCCCGGGCGTTCCGGTCGACTTCGAGCAGGGTCGACACCTGGCTCCAGTAGGGCTCCACGGCGATCCGGTGGAATGTCTCCAGATCGCGCAGAACCCGCGGTCGGAATTCGTTCCCGGATCCGGCCGCGGAGGAGTTTTCGAGAATTCGGTAGAGATCCGGGAAAGGTCGTACGGTGCGGGCGAGTTCGGCCAGTGCCCGGCCGTCCCGTTCACCCGCGACCCGTCGTCGCCAGGAATGGAAGACGGGGCCTCCGCCGCCCGTCGCGAAGGTTTCGAGGGCGCACAGCGCCTCTCGCATCGGATCCAGATGAGCGGCCGACGATACTTTGGCCAGGCTCGCCGGACTGAAGAATATGCGTCGCATTGCTGTTTTCCCCCTTGAAGTTCCGATGCTGTCGCGATCGGAGGTCATCGGTCTCAGGCCGGCATCGCTGCCGCTTCGATCACGCCCTCGGTCGCACAGTTCGGTCCGTCGGGGAGAATGGGGTAGAAGAGCGTCGGTCCGTCGGCAATGGTGTGGTCGTCCACCAGGACCGGGGAATCGGGTGCCAGGAAGTAGGACGGCGCAATGGTCAGCCCGACCTCCTCCAGTTGCACGTCCTCGTTCTGTCCGGGTATCTCCAGCGAGCAGGTGGAGAGCCGGACGGTCGGGTGAAGGGTGCTCAGCAGGCTGCGCGCGCCGCAGTCCTGGAGGATTTCCAGTCGCTTCTTCCGGTCGCTCTGGACGGTGAGGGAGATCACGTCCCAGTGCGGGGCGACCATGATGCGGTAGAAGGACTCCAGGTCCCGGAGCAGGCGCAGGTCGGCGCCGTTCCCGGAGTGCCGGGCGCGCCGGACCATGGTGTCCATGTCGGGGAACGGGCGGATGGTCCGGGCGAGTTCGACGAGCCGCTGGGTGGACCCGAGCCGGTGGGTGGGACCCAGCCGGCGGGCCGGCCCCACGGGGCGGGTTTTATGCCATCGGAGCCGGCGTTTCGCCTGGCGGTGCCGGGAAGAGAGCAGGTCCAGGGCGAAGAGTGATTCGCTGACCCAGTCCGGGGTCGGCATGATACGCGTTCTCAACAGGCTTGCCGACGTGAAGTGCAGACGTGGCACGAGTCCCCCATGAATGCCGTTGATGTAGGCGGGTCGGGAGCCGGGATCCACGGTGAGGTGGATGGTCGATCGTGCGTGACCGCATCTTCGACATGGCCATGCCCGTTCCCGTACCGACTACGCTACGTGGCGCTTTAGGGGGGTGACAGTCGAGTCTTCGCCAGTTCGAAGGTGCAGTTCTCTGCACCTGATCCGGATAGCGGACTCGACTCGGTTCGACCGCCCCCTGAGGGGTCATGTGACCCGTGGGGCGGTTGGGGAGAGAGGGGTCTGTGGGGCCGGAGTCGCGCCGGACGTGGGTCCGCGCTCTCGGCCTACCTGCCAAGAGCGCGGAAGTTCCTCAGGCGCGGATTCGATCTGCTCGTCAGATCGTGATAAGCACGTTGATCAGAACGCCAACGGCGACCACCGCGAGGACGACCCAGGGCCACATCGGGCGTTCCTTAGTGGGCTTCCAGCCGGTCGAATCGGGCATGACTGCTCCTGGCTTGTATTGGTACGGGGAGATTTACGGCCGGGCCCCCCGGAAGACGGGGGACCCAACGAGGGGCCCGGCCAAGGGAATCGGCGGGGGAACTGTTAGTGCCCTGTTCACCGATTCCGGTCTGTGGTCACCGTGTGCGCTCTGGGAGGCTCAACGGTGACGCTGGTTCGGAAGCCCAGTCATCACGGGTAGTCGTGGTGGTCGAGGCAGGTCTGGCGCAGTTCCTTGATGCGGTCGTTCTGCTCACCGATGTAACCGACCACGGTGCGCACCGCACCCTTCTCGCGGATGTCGGCGTTGCGCATCTTGTCGGCGGTCGACTGGATCGCATTGCGGAGCTTGTCGTCCCCGGCCTGCTTGGCCAGCCCGTCGAGCTCGTCGGCCCGGTCGCGCATCTTCTTGCGGGCCTCCTCCACGTTGTCCGGGAACGGATCGGTGAAGGTCTTGCCGAAGATCTTCGCGCACAGCTCGATCCGGTCGGCGGCCTTGGTACTGACCTGGCAGGCGGATGTTCCGGCGCCGACCAGGAGGACGGCGGCCAGGGTCAGCACGACCGTCCTGCTCCGCCGGCGTCCGGGTTCGGCCCCGTGGCTCCTGCGCATCGGGTACATGCTTCCTCCCTGGGTCCCGTGGGATCCGATGATCTTCTGCCCGTCGTCCCGGCGTTGGTTCCGCCTTCGATGACTCCATCCTGAACCCGGGCGCCGCCGATTTCATGGGGGCTTACTTCCGATCCGAGGTGCAGTTCTCTGCACCTTTCTTCGTGCACGTGATCGCCTGTGCTGGGCGTTTTCGCACCGGCTTAAAGACGTGGTGGGCGGTGGGTGGCGCCATGGAGGCTGAGGTCCGTACGGCCGGGACGGCATGCGGTGGCCGGGGTTCCGCCCCAGGGCCGTGGCGCACGGACAGCGCAGGGGAGAGAGGGACGACGATGGGCCCAGCACGGACACTCGCGGAGAAGCTGTGGGAGCGCCACGTCGTGGCGTCCCGGCCCGGCGGACCGGACCTCCTCTACATCGACCTCCACCTCACCCACGAGGCCACCTCCCCGCAGGCATTCGACGGGCTGCGGCTGGCCGGCCGCGGCGTCCGGCGGCCGGGGCTGACCCTGGCGCTGGAGGACCACAACGTCGCCACCACGGCGACCGCGGTGCTCGACCCGGTCAGCCTGGTCCAGTTGGACACGCTGCGCCGCAACTGCGCCGAACAGGGCGTCGAGCTCTACTCGGTCGGCCACCGGCGGCAGGGGATCGTGCACGTCGTCGGACCCGAACTCGGCTTGGTGCAGCCCGGCATGACGATCGTCTGCGGGGACAGCCACACCGCCACGCACGGCGCGTTCGGCGCGCTCGCCTTCGGCATCGGCACCAGCGACGTGGAGCACGTCCTGGCCACCCAGTGCCTGGAGATCGGCCGGCCGCGCACCCTGGCCGTCGAGTTCACCGGCCAACTCCCCCCGGAGGTCGGGGCGAAGGAGATGATCCTCGCGCTGATCGCCCGGATCGGGGCCAACGGGGCGCAGGGCCACCTCATCGAGTACCGGGGCGACGTGGTGCGCGGGCTCTCCATGGAGGCCCGGATGACGCTCTGCAACATGAGCATCGAGGCCGGCGCCCGGGCCGGGATCGTCGCACCCGACGAGACCACCCTGGAGTACCTGCGCGGCCGTCCGCACGCCCCCGCCGGGGCGGACTGGGACGCCGCCGTCGCCGACTGGTCCACCCTGGCCACCGACCCCGGCGCCGTGTTCGACCGGACGGTCGTGCTCGACGTGGGCGGGCTCACCCCGCTCGTCACCTGGGGCACCAACCCCGCGCAGACCGTGCCGCTCGCCGCCGCCGTGCCCGACCCGCAGACCTTCACCGACCCGCTCGAACGCGCCTCGGCGCAGAAGGCGCTGGCCTACATGGGCCTGCGGCCCGGGACCTCGATGCGGGACCTCGCGATCGACGTCGTCTTCGTCGGCTCCTGCACCAACGGCCGGATCGAGGACCTCCGCTCCGCGGCCGGGGTGCTGCGCGGGCGCACCGTCGCCGGCGGCACCCGGATGCTGGTCGTCCCCGGCTCGATGCAGGTGCGGGCCGAGGCCGAGGCGGAGGGGCTGCACGAGGTCTTCCTGGCCGCCGGCGCCGAGTGGCGGCTGCCCGGTTGCTCGATGTGCCTGGGGATGAACACCGACCGTCTCGAGGGTGTCGAGCGCTGCGCCTCCACCTCGAACCGTAACTTCGAAGGCCGCCAAGGGGCGCGGGCCCGCACCCACCTGGTGTCGCCCGCGGTCGCCGCCGCGACGGCGGTGGCCGGGCGGCTCGCGGCCCCGGCCGACCTGGCCTGACAGCGCCGGCCCGGCCGGAGAGAGGACAGCTGAGTATGGAACCCTTCGTCGAACACCACGGTCGCGCGGTCGCCCTGCGCCGCGACGACGTCGACACCGACCAGATCCTGCCCGCGGAGTACTGCAAGCGGGTCACCAAGAGCGGCTACGAGGACGCGCTGTTCGCCCGCTGGCGCGCCGAGGACGGCTTCGTCCTGGAGCAGCCGCGCAACGCGGGCGCGACGGTCCTGCTGGCCGGCCGGGACTTCGGCATCGGCAGCTCCCGCGAGCACGCCGTCTGGGCGCTGCGCGACTGGGGGTTCCGCGCCGTCGTCGCCACCGGCTTCGGCGACATCTTCCGCCGCAACGCCCTCAACAACGGCCTCGTCCCGGTCGACCTGCCGACCCCCGTGGTCGAGGAGCTGATGGACCTCGCGGAGTCCGCCGAGGGCCTGCGGCTCACCGTGGACCTGCGGGCCGGCCTGCTGCGCCGGCCGGGCGGCGAGCACCCGTTCACGGTCGACGCGCGGGCCCGGGCCCGGCTGCTCGAAGGGCAGGACGTGATCGCGGAGACCCTGCTCAGGAGCGGGGACATCGAGGCGTACGAGGCGGGCCGCCCGTCCTGGCTGCCCGAGATCCCGCGCGGCGCCTTCGACCGGGCCGAACAGCGGCTCCGGGGCGAAGCGCCGCTCCAGACCGAACAGCGGCTCCGGACCGACGCCGCGGGAGTGAGCCGATGAGCGCCACCACGCACCATGACACCCCGGCCCGCCGCGCCCTGGGCGCCGAGCGGGTGGCCGGGCTGCCCGGCGGGGGGCTGGCCGCGCTGCTGCTGGAGGGGCTGCCCCCGAACACCGTGGACCTGGCGGTGGGCACCCCGGCCTACCCCGACACGCCGCCCGGGCTGGTCGAGGCGGCGGTGGCCGCGCTGCGCGCCGGCGTCCACCAGTACCAGGATCCGGCCGGGTTGGCGCTGCTGCGCGAGCGGATCGCCGCGGCCCTGCCCGGCGCCCCGGACCCGGGCTCCGAGATCACCGTCACCGTCGGCGGCAGCGAGGGGCTGGCCGTCGCCCTGCTCTCGCTCGTCGACCCCGGCGACGAGGTGATCGTGTTCGAGCCCTTCTACGAGAACTTCCTCAGCGCCATCGCCCTCACCGGCGCCCGCCCGCGCCCGGTCCGGCTGCGGGAGCCCGACTGGAGCGTCGACCCGGACGAGCTGGCCGCGGCCTTCGGACCGCGCACCCGCGCCGTCATCGTGAACAGCCCGGCCAACCCGACCGGCGTCGTCCTGGAGCGCGGCACCCTCGACCTGCTCGCCGAGCTGTGCCGGCGCTGGGGCGCCGTGGTGATCTCGGACGAGGTGTACGCCGGGTACGTCTACGAGTCGGCCGGCTACCGCTCGGTCGCCGAGATCGAGGGCCTGGCAGACCGCTCCGTGGTGGTCGGCAGCCTCTCCAAGAGCCATGCGATCAGCGGCTGGCGGCTCGGCTTCCTGCGCGCGGCGCCGGAGCTCACCGCCCTGCTGCGCAAGGTGCACGTGGCCACCACCGGCGGCGCGGCGGCCGCGCTCCAGCACGCCGCGGCCAACGCGGACCTGCTGCTGCCGGAGCGCTGGGACCACGCGGCGGGGATGCGTGAGCGGCGCGACCGGACGGTGACCCTGCTGCGGGACGCCGGATTCGACTTCACGCCCCCGGCCGGCGGCTGCTACGTGCTGGCCCGGATCGACGGGCTGACCGACGAGCCCAGCCCGCGCTTCGTCCGCACGCTGCTCGCCGAGACCGGTGTGCTGGTGGCGCCGGGCACCTCGTTCTTCGTCGATCCGGCCGATGGCGAGCGCTACGTCCGGATCGCCTTCAACCGTCCACTCCAGACCCTCGACACCGCTGCCGAGCGGCTTCGCGCCCGCAGCCCGCAGAAGGGAGTCACTCCGTGACAACCGCCATCAGCATCTCGACCGAAGCGCGGCACGACGGACTGGTCCTCGGGATCACCGCCGAGACCGCGGGCAACCGGCTGGTCGACCTCGGCAAGGAGCAGGGGGAGTTCATCCGCCAGCGGATCACCGAGCACGGCGCGGTCGTGCTCAGCGGCTTCGACTGGCAGGAGTGGCCGGAGCTGGACACCTTCGTCAACGCCGTCGTCGGCCGGCCGCTCGACTACACCGAGCGCTCCTCGCCGCGCACCGAGCTGCACCCCGGGGTGTTCACGGCCACCGACCACCCGGCGACCGAGGAGATCTTCCTCCACACCGAGCAGTCGTACAACCTGAACGTCCCGCGCTACCTGTTCTTCTTCTGCCGCCAGGAGTCGCCGGACGGCGGCGCCAGCCTGCTGGCCGACTGCCGCGCCCTGCACGCCGGGCTGCCCCGGGAGACCGCCGAGCGGTTCGAGCGCGAGGGCTACCTGCTCGTCCGCAACTTCCGCCCCGGCCTGGGCCTCTCCTGGCAGGAGGCGTTCGGCACCAGCGACCCGGACGAGGTCAAGGCCTACTGCGACGCCAACAGCATCGAGCTGGAGTGGCTGGAGCGCAACCACCTGAGGACCCGTCAGCTCCGCTGGGCCGTCTCCACCCACCCGGAGACCGGCGTCCGCTCCTGGTTCAACCACCTGACCTTCTTCCACGCCCGCACCCTGCGCGAGGACGTCGCCGACTTCCTGCTGGAGGAGTACGGCCCGTGGGGGATGCCCACCAACACCTTCTACGCGGACGGCAGCGAGATCCCGGACGAGGTCGTCCGGCAGCTCCAGGCCGCCTACCGGGCGCAGCAGATCGACGTCAACGTGCACACCGGTGAGGTCCTGATCGTGGACAACATCAGCGTGGCGCACGGGCGGGCCCCCTTCGTGCCGCCGCGCGACCTGTTCGTCAGCATGGCCGGGGCGCACGCGTGGTCCGAACTCCGCCCGGTGGAGCGGACGTCGGCGCCCGCGGTGGCGCTGCCGACCCCGCCGCAGTGACCTCGGGCAGTACGACGGCCGATGCCGCCGTGGCAGCCGAGCCGGGCCCGCCGCCGCTGTCCCGCAACCGCGAGTACAACGTGCTGTGGACCGCGAACATGGTCTCCCAGCTGGGGGCGCAGGGCACGCTGATCGCGTACCCGCTGCTGGTGCTCGGGCTCGGCGGCTCCGCCTTCGAGGCCTCGCTGGCCGAGTTCGCGATCGCCGGGTCGCGGGCGCTCTCGGCGCTTCCCTCGGGGGCGCTGGCGGACCGGGTCAGCCGCAAGACGCTGATGCTGGTCTCGGAGTTCGGGCGGGCCGTGGCGCTGGGCCTGCTCGCGCTGCTGGTGGCGATCGGGCACGCGCCGCTGGCGGCCATCGTGGTGGTGGCGGTGGTCGAAGGGGTGTGCACCTCGCTGTTCGGCACCGCCGACCAGGCGCTGCTGCCGAGCGTCGTGCCGTCCTCGCAACTCGCCGACGCCGTCACCCGCAACACCGCCCGCTACTACCTCGCGACCATCGTGGGTCCGGGGATCGGTGGATTCCTGTACGGCGTCCAGCGGTTGCTGCCGTTCGTCGCCCAGGCGGTGACCTCGGCGATCGCCTTCGTCACGCTGCTGTTCCTGCGGCTGCCCGCGCCCGCGCCGGTGCCGGTGCCGGCGCCGGCGCCGTCGCCCGAGGGCAAGGGCGAGGGCGGGGACGCGGAGCGGACCGAGGGGGCGTTGCAGGCGATGGCGTCGGGGCTGCGCTGGCTGCGCGGCAACCCGGCTGTGCGGGCCACCGTGCTGTTCGGCACCGCCTTCAACCTGGTGTTCAGCGGCCTGTTGATCGCCGTGGTGGTGATGGCCCAGCAGGACGGGCGGTCCGGTGCCGAGGTCGGCGCCATCGGCGCCCTGGTCGGCGCGGGCGGCGTGTCGGGTGCGCTGGCGGCCGGGCGGCTGCGCCGCTCGCTCTCGCCGTTCACGGCGCTCATGGTGCTGACCTGGGCCTCCGCGGTGCTGGTGCCGCTGCTCGCGGTGGTGCCGACCGGCTGGCCGGCCGGGCTGGTGCTGGGGGCCACCGCGTTCCTCGCGCCCACCGCCACCGCCCTGGTGGCCGGTCATCAGATGATGGTCACCCCCGATGAGATGCGCGGCCGGCTGGCCGGCCTGATCGGGGTCTCGATGGGCGCGGGCGCGGCGCTCGGCCCGCTGCTGTGCGGGCTGCTGCTGGAGACCGTGCACGCCGTGCCCACCGTCCTGAGCTGTGCGGCGGCGTTCCTGCTGATCGCACTCGGCGTGGCCGTCACCCCCGCGGTCCGTGCCTTCCCCGCCCTGCCCGACAACCGGGAGCACCCGTCCGGGAGTTGAGGAGGGAGACACGCAGGAGGGGCGGCGCCCGACCGGCGCCGCCCCTCTCCGCGTGTCTTCCTTCGGCCGTTCAGGCCCGCAGGTAGGTGAGCACGGCGAGCACCCGGCGGTGGCCGCTGTCCGGCGTGGGCATGTTCAGCTTGGCGAAGATGTTGCCGATGTGCTTGTTCACCGAACTCTCCGCGATGAACAGCATCTCGGCGATGGTGCCGTTGTTGCGCCCCTCCGCCATCAGCGCCAGGACCTCGCGCTCGCGCTGGGTCAGCGAGGACAGCGGGTCGTCGCCGGCCCGGCGGACCATCAGCTGCGAGATGACCTCCGGGTCCATCGCGGTGCCGCCGTCGGCGACCCGCTCCAGCGCGAGCAGGAACTCCTCGGCACGCCCCACCCGGTCCTTCAGCAGGTAGCCGACCCCGGAGGCGCTCTGCGCCAGCAGCTCCGTCGCGTAAGCCCGTTCGACGTACTGCGAGAGCACCAGGACGGGCAGGTTGGGCAGTTGCTTGCGCGCCTCGACGACGGCGCGCAGGCCCTCGTCCCGGAACGTCGGCGGCAGCCGGACGTCCACCACGGCGACGTCCGGGCGGTGTGCGAGCAACGCGGGCAGCAGGTCGTCCCCGTTGTCCACGGTGGCGCACACCTCGTGCCCCTCGCTGTTCAGTAACAGGACCAGCCCCTCACGGAGCAGGGCGTTGTCCTCGGCGATCAGGATCCGCATGGAATCTCCACCTTCAGTACGGTCGGGCCCCCGGGCGGGCTGAACAGGTCGGTGGTGCCGTCGAAGGCGGCGACCCGGCGCCGGAGTCCGAGGATCCCGCTCCCCGTGCCCTCGGTGGCGCCGCCCTTGCCGTCGTCCTCGACCCTGATCGAGATGGCGTCCGACGCGATCCGCAGCCACACCAGCGCGCTGCGCGCCCCGCTGTGCTTCGTGATGTTGGTGAGCGCCTCGGAGATCACGAAGTAGGCCGCGGCCTCGGCGGCGGCGGGCGCGCGGGGCGCCGCGCCGGCCGACTCGTCGATGTCTATCCGGGTCGGGACCCCGCACAGCGCGGTGAGCGCCCGGACGGCGTCGGTCAGCCCGCGGTCGGCGAGCACCGGCGGGTAGATGCCGCGGACGAGGTGGCGCAGCGACTCCAACGCCTGCTCGGCGAGGTTCTGGGCCGCGTCCACCATCTCCGGGACCTGCTCGGGCCGTTGGCCGAGCGCGCGCTTGATCATGCCGAGGCGCAGCGAGACGGCGACGATGCCGGCCTGCGCCCCGTCGTGCAGGTCGCGTTCGATCCGGCGCAGTTCGGCGTCGTGCGCGTCGAGCGCCTCGGCGCGGGTCACGGAGAGTTCGCGGACCCGCTGCGCGAGCGCGACCCGGGGGCGGGCGGTCAGCAGCCGGCGGGACATCCGGGCGTGCACGAGGGCCAGCCCGCGCATCGCGGCCATCGCCACCACGGCGTAGCCGATGCCGATGAACACCGCGACGAAGGACTTCAGCCACGAGTCGACGTTCATCAGGATGATCGAGTTGCGCTCGCCCGACGCGAGCTTCCACCACACTGGTGCGGACAGCCAGTTGAAGGCGTTGCCGCAGATGCTCAGGGCGAAGATGCACAGGGCCGAGCCGACGACGCCGTGGGTGATCACCCAGAGCAGGTCCTTGCGGACGGCCGGGTCGCGCAGGGAGGGCTTGCGGGGGCCGGTGCGGCCGGGCTCCAGGTCGCGGTAGGGCGTGCGGACCTCGGTCTCCAGCAGCCGGCCGACCCACCGGCGGTGGACCTCGGCGTACCTGCGCAGCACCCGCAGTGTCCTGGGCAGCAGCAGGAAGCCCGTTCCGACCAGGCAGAGCGCGAAGATGATGGCGATCAGGTAGAACAGCAGCAGCCCGGCGAGTCCGGTCATCAGGCAGAGCAGGACGTAGCCCGCGGCCGGAGGGAAACGGATCACCGTCTGGCGGACCCACTGCTCGGGCTGTAAGCGTCGCAACTCGGCAATGCTGGGGGCGCGCACGGCTCCTAAAACCCTCCGAGTCGTCATCCCGATCACCCTACCACCGTCCCAAATGCGGCGGTGGGTGGCACTTTTCTGCACCATCGACTCTCCAGTTCGTGCCCTGGTTCCGTACCTGCTCCAGGACTTACCTTCGTGAACGTCAAGTAGTGCGTGCGAGTGGTGGAGGCCGGAAGTGAGCAGAAAGGGACGCGGAGCGCGGACGGAGGAGTTCCAGGGCGCGGCCGCGGAGGAGGAGTACGCGGCGCCGCCGCGACCGGACGGCAGTGCCGCGCTGGACGCTCACTGGGTCGTCCGCCTCGACGGGGTCCGGAAGACGTACGGCAAGGGCGCCGGGGCCGTGCACGCGCTGCGCGATCTGTCCCTCGCCTTCGCCCGGGGCACCTTCACCGCGGTGATGGGCCCGTCCGGGGCGGGCAAGAGCACCTTCCTGCACTGCGCCGCCGGGCTGGACCGCCCGGACGCCGGCTCGGTGGTGCTCGGCGGTACCGAACTGGCGCAGCTCAGCGAGGTCGATCTGACCATCATGCGCCGGGAGCGGGTCGGCTTCATCTTCCAGGCGTACAACCTGATGGCAGCGTTGACCGTCGCGGACAACATCACCCTGCCGCTGATGCTGGCCGGCCGCCAGCCGGACCACCAGTGGTTGCAGCAGGTCGTGACGCAGGTGGGTCTCGCCGACCGGATGAGCCACCGGCCCTCGGAGCTGTCCGGCGGCCAGCAGCAGCGGGTGGCCATCGCCCGGGCGCTGGCGGCGCGGCCCGAGGTGGTCTTCGCGGACGAGCCGACCGGCGCGCTGGACACCCGCACCGCCAAGCAGGTGCTGACGCTGCTGCGCGAGGTCGTGGACAGCCTCGGACAGACGGTGATCATGGTGACCCACGACCCGATCGCCGCCTCCTACGCGCACCGCGTGGTGTTCCTCGCGGACGGGAGCTACGCGGAGGAGATGACGCATCCCACGCCGGACCGGGTGGCCGAGCGCATGACCCGGCTGGGGGAGTGGTGAGGCGTGTTCAGGCTCGTCGTACAGACCGTCAAGGAGCGTAAGGCCGGGTTCGTCGGGGCGTTCGTCGCCCTGTTCGGCGCGTCCGTGCTCGTCACGGCCTTCGGAATCATCCTGCAGTCCGGCATCGGCAACGGGGTGCCGGTCCAGCGCTACTCCGGCGCTGCGGTCGTGGTCGGCGGTCAGAAGCACTTCACGGTCCACGAGGCCAAGAAGAGCAAGTCCAAGGACCTCAAGGACGCCGTCGGCGTCCCGATCGACCTGGTCGACAAGGTCGCCAGGACCGAGGGCGTCGACAAGGCCGTCCCGGTGCTCACCTTCCCCGCGCAGGTCGTCTCCAACGACGGCGAGGAGCTGGTCAAGGGCGCCGACGACCGGACGTCCAACGGCACCAACTGGGGCGCGGCCGCGCTCGGCCCGTACGACCGCAACGGCGACGAGCCGAAGCGGGCCGGCGAGGTGGTGCTGGAGAAGTCCGTCGCCGACCACCGCAAGGTGAAGGTGGGCGACAGCGTCAAGATCGCCTCCACCCGGGACGCCAGCTCGTACAAGGTCGTCGGCATCGTCACCTACAAGGGCGGCGGCGGTGCGCTGCGCACCCCGCCGGTGTTCTTCTCCGACGACGAGGCGCGCACCCTGTTCGGCCGCACCGACCAGGTCAGCGCCATCGGCGTGCTGGCGCCCAAGGACACCAACGCCGGCAAGCTCGGCGACCGGATCGACAAGGCGCTCAAGGGCTCCGCGATCGACGTCTACACCGGTGACGGGCGCAGCAGCGTCGAGAACCCGGACGTCGCCTCGGCCCGGGGCAGCCTGAAGGAGCTGGCGGGCTCGCTCGGCGGCACCGTCGTGCTGATCACCATGATGGTGGTGGGCAGCACCCTGGCGCTCAGCGTGCACCAGCGCCGGCGCGAGCTGGCGCTGTTGCGCGCGGTCGGCGCGACGCCCAAGCAGATCCACAAGATGATCTCGGGCGAGGCCCTGGTGATCTCGCTGGTGGCCTCGATCCTGGGCTGCTTCCCCGGCATGCTGGCCGCCGGGGTGCTGCGCGGGGCGCTCGGCGCGATCGGTATCCTGCCGGACGACTTCGAGTTCTCCTACGGGCCGATCCCGGCGATCGCCGCGGTCGGCATCGGCGTGATCGCCGCGCAGGTGGCGGCGTTCGCGGTGGCCCGCCGGGTGGTGTCGATCCGGCCGGTGGAGGCGCTCAGCGAGGCCCAGACCGAGCAGCCGGGCATCGGCGGCGCCCGGGTGGCCATCGGGATCCTGCTGTTCGTCCTCGGATTCTGCGCGTCGCTGCTGCCGCTGTTCTTCGGCAGTATCTTCGCGGTGGCCGCGGCCGGCAGCGGCGGCCTGATCATGGTGATCGCGATCCTCATGCTGGCCCCGCCGGTGGTGGCGAAGGCGACCAGGCTGATGGCCGCGCCGTTCCAGCGCCGGTTCGGGACCCTCGGGTTCCTGGCCGTGGCCAACACCCGGGCCAACGCCCGGCGGCTGGCGGCCGGCATCGGCCCGCTGATCCTGGCGATCGGCTTCGCCTCGGTGCAGCTGTTCATCCCGACCACCACGTCGGGTGCGGCCGAGGCGCAGGCCCAGGCGGGCGTCGTCGCCGACTACACGGTGACCAGCGAGTCCGGCGGCCTGCCGGTCACCGCGCCGAAGTTCATCGCCGGCCTGGACGGGGTGGACGCCGCGGCCGGGACGGTGCGGGTGGACCTGTTCGCCTCGACGAAGATGCTCGGCTCGCCGGAGATCTTCGACTACAAGGCGCAGGGGCTGACCCCGGGCAACCTGAGCCGGGTCGTCGACCTGGACGTCTCCGAGGGCTCCCTGGACAACCTGTCCACGGACACGGTGGCGATCAGCAGCGGGGCTTCGGCCACGCTCGGCGCCAACGTCGGCGGCCAGATCAAGGTGCACATGCCCGACGGGCAGACGCTGGAGCCGAAGGTGATCGCCGTGTACAAGCGCGGCCTGGGCTTCGGCGACATCACCCTGTCCTACGACACCGTGCTCCAGCACAGTTCGCGCCGGATGTACGACTCGGTGCTGGTGCGGGCCAAGGACGGCGCCGACAAGAAGAAGGTGATCGGGGAGCTCACCGGGCTCAACGACCGCTACCCCGGGGTGCACGTCCAGGACAAGGGCGGCCTGTCCGCCGCCCAGGAGAAGGCCGGCACGGCCAACCTGTTCGGCAGCGCGCTGCCGCTGGTCCTGGTCTTCGGGTACATCGCGGTGGCCGTCGCCAACACCCTGGTGATGACCACGCTGTCCAGAGCACGGGAGTTCGCGCTGCTGCGGCTGGTGGGCGCGACCCCCGAACAGGTCATGCGGATGATGCGCACCGAGACGCTGATGCTGATCCTGATCGCGGTGGTGGTCGGCAGTCTGGTGCCCATCGTGCCGTTGATGACGGTGAGCATGGGCCTGACCGGGTCCCTGGTTCCGCACATTCCTCCGCTGCTCTACCTGGCGATCGTGGCGGCGACCTCGGCCCTGGCCGCGGCGGCCGTTCTGGTGCCGACCAAGCTCGCCCTGCGCGCCCGCCCGGTGGAGGCCATCGGACTGCGCGAGTAGCTCCGCCCGCACCATTGCCACACCGACCCGCCGATGGGGTCCGCGACCGCGGACCCCATCGGCGTTTTCGGGTTTCCGGGCAGGTCGAACGGCGTTTCGCAGTGCGGCAACCAGGGTCATTCGGCTGCCGCTTAACGACCCTGACCGGCCCCGCCGCCCGGTGTTAGCCTGCATTCACCAGAGCGAATTCCCCTTTTGCGTAATCCCCGTACCGACGAGCCGTGGACGGAACACGGCCGAACGGGGCTGTTGTGCTGCGCCTTTTTCGGATTCCGGTGAATGCGGTGGGTGGGTTTTAGTGAATTCACAGTCATGGCGTGAAAAGGCCGGACGGCTCGCGCGCGAACACGGTGTGTGCTCCCTCCGGTGCGCCTTCTACGACGCCGGCGAACTCCACGTCGCCGAGGCGGGTGCGGAGCCCGGGCCGGCGCCCGCCGCGCCGTTCGCCTCGCTCACCAAGCTCTTCACCGCGACGCTGGCCATGCAGCTGGCCTTCGACGGCGACCTCGACCTGGACCTGCCGGTCGGCGAGTACCTGACCGAACCACCCTTCGCCGAGCTGAGGCTGACGACTCGTCACCTGCTCAGCCACTCCTCCGGGATGGTCTGCGACGGCCCCGGCGACGGCGGGCTGCGGGCCGCCGTCGCGGCCGGCCCGCTGTTCGCCCCCGGCACCGCGTTCTCGTACTCCAACGCCGGGTTCGCCCTGGCCGGAAAGGTCATCGAGGCCGCCGCCGGGGTGAGTTGGCGCAACGCCGTGACGGACTTCCTGCTCCGGCCGCTGGACATCGAGCCGGCCTTCCTGGCGGTCGGCGAGATCCCCCGCGACCTAGCCCCCGCCGCCGCGATCGCCGGCACCGTCACCGACCTGGTCGCGTTCGCCCGGCTCCACCTGGACGACCGCGACGCCTCGCACGCCGCCCTGCTCGACCAGGATGCCGTCCGGGAACTGGCCGAACCGCCCTTCGACACCCTGCCGTTCGGCCTGGCCGACGGCTGGGGCCACGGCTGGGCCCGGTACGGCAACGGCGCCGACCGCTGGCTCGGTCTCGACGGCGTGGGCGCGGGCGCCACCTGCCACCTGCGGATCCAGCCGGAACGCGGCACCGTGATCGCCCTCCAGGCCGACTCCGCGGCCGGCCTCGGCGCCTGGCAGGACCTGCTGGCCCAGCTCCGGGCCGAGGGCGTGGACGTCGCCGGCTACGCGCCGGGCCCCGCCGCCGGCGCCGCGCAGGACCTGTCGGACCGCGTCGGGCAGTGGGCCAACGGCGAGACCGTGTACCGGATCCGCCCCGGCGCCGACGCGGCGGACGGCGCGCACCCCGGCGCCACCGTCCTGGTCGACGACGACGGGACGGAGTACGACCTGACCGGCCGAGGCGAGCGCTTCTTCGCCGCCCGGCACCCGCGGCTGCCCGAGGTGGAACACCTCGGCCGCTTCCTGCTCGACCCGGAGACCGGGCGCGCGGACCACATGCAGTTCGGCGGGCGCGTCCTGCGACGCGTCGCCTGAACAGGCTGGAGAGCGAACGTGACGATCACCAACGACAGTGTCCTGTCGCCGGCGCAGCAGCGCCTGTGGTTCCTGAACCGCTTCCAGGAGGGCGCCGCCGGCCACACCCACACGGTGGCGCTGCGGCTGGCCGGCGGCCCGGGTCCGGAGCAGCTGCGCGCCGCGCTGGACGCCCTGGTCCGGCGGCATCCGCTGCTGGGCACCGTGCACCGCGAGGCCGAGGGCCGCTGCCGCCCCGAACCCGCCCCCGACGGCGGGGCGTTCGCCGGGCTGCGGCCCGAGCCGGTCGCCCCCGACGAGCTCGACGAGGCGCTGACCCGGGCGGCCGGCCAGGGCCTGGACCTCACCCGGGAGCCCCCGCTGCGGGCCCGGCTGCTCGCCACCGGGCCGGACGCCCACGTGCTGGTCCTGACGGTGCACGAGATCGCGGCCGACGAGCGCTCGCTCGCCGTGATCGTCGACGACCTGGCCCGGGCGTACGCGGCGGCCACCGCCCCGGCCGCCCCCGGCGCGCCCGAGCCCGCCCCGCAGTACGCCGCGGCCGCCGCCGCCGACCGGGAGCTGAACGGCGCCCCCGAGCGGCCCACCGAGTACGCCGCGGCTGAACTCGCCCACTGGCGCGCCACTTTGGACGGCGCGCCGGCGCAGCTCGACCTGCCCGTCGACCGGCCGCGCCCGGCCGTCACCCGCTACGCCGCCGACGAGTACCGCAACGAGCTGGACGGCCCGCTGACCGCGGCCCTCGCCGACCTGGCCGCCGACTGCGGCGCAGGCGTCGAGGCGGTGCTGCACGCCGCCGTCGTGGCGCTGCTCGGCCGCTTCGGCGCCGGCGCCGACGTCTCGCTGATCGGCAGCCTGCCCGGCCGCGACGGCGGGCGGCGCGCCGCCGTGGTCGGCCCGCTGGCCAACCCGGTGGTGCTGCGGGTCGTCCGCCGCCCCGGCGCCTCCTTCCGCGAGCTGGTCGGCGACTGCGCGGCGGTCGCCGCCACGGCCCGGCGCCACGGTGGCGTCCCGTTCGAGACCGTGGTCGGCGAGCTGCGGCCCGAGCGCGCGCTCAACCGCCACCCGCTGGCCCAGGTGGCCTTCGACCTCGCCGAGGACCTGCCCGCCCGGCTCGGCTTCGGCCCGCTCGACGCCCAGGTGGCCCAACTGCCGCGCCAGCACTCCCCGTTCGACCTCCAGCTGCGCTTCCGCAGCGCGCCCGACGGCTCCGGGCTGCGGCTGGCCGCGACCTTCAGCACCGAGCTGTTCGATCCGGCGACCGTCCGGCGGCTCGCCGACGCGCTGCCGCGCCTGCTGGCCGCCGCCGTCGCCGCGCCGGACGCCGACCCGGACGGCTACGAGGTGCTGGACCCGGCCGAACGGCACGCCCTGCTGACCGCGTGGAACGCCACCGGCCGGCCGGTGCCCGACGCCGACGTCTCCGCGCTGTTCCGGGCCCGGGCCGCCGCACAGCCCGCGCGGACCGCCCTGATCGCCGGCGACACCGTGCTCAGCTACGCCGAACTCGACGACCGGGCCGAGCGGCTGGCCGGCGAGCTGCGCCGCCACGGCGCCGCCCCGGGCCGGCTCGTCGCCCTGGCGCTGCCGCGCTCCGCCGACCTCGTCGTCGCCCTGCTCGCGGTGGCCCGCACCGGCGCCGCCTACGTGCCGCTCGACCCCGACTACCCGGCCGACCGGATCGGCTACATCCTCGACCACGCCGCCCCCTCGGCGCTGGTCACCGACAGCGCGACGGCCGGGCGGCTGCCCGCCACCGCCGCCCACCGGGTGCTGCTGGACGACGAGCAGGTGCGCGCCAGGCTGGCGACGGAGCCCGCCGGGCCGCAGGGCCCCGCCGCGACCGCCGCCGACCCGGCCTACGTCATCTACACCTCCGGCTCCACCGGCCGGCCCAAGGGCGTCGTCATCAGCCGCCACGCGCTGACCAACTTCCTGGTCTCGATGGCCGACCTCTTCCCGCTCGCGGCCGAGGACGTCTGGACCTCCGTCACCACGATCGCCTTCGACATCGCCGCCCTGGAGCTCTACCTGCCGCTGGTCGGCGGCGCCACCGTGGTCCTCGCCGACCGCGCGACCGTCACCGACCCCGCCGGGCTGGGCGCCCTGGTCGGCCGCACCGGCACCACGATCATGCAGGCCACCCCCAGCCTCTGGCAGGCCCTGTGCGACGAAGTCCCGCAGGCGCTGCGCGGCCTGCGGATGCTGGTCGGCGGGGAGGCCCTGCCGGCCGCCCTCGCCGAGCGGATGCGCGCGCTCGGCAGCGAGGTCACCAACCTGTACGGGCCCACCGAGACCACCATCTGGTCCACCGCCGCCCGCCTGGACGACCGCCCCGGCGCGCCGACCATCGGCCGGCCGATCGGCAACACCCGGGTCCGGGTCCTCGACGAGGCGCTGCGCCTGGTGCCGATCGGCGCCGCCGGCGAGCTGTACATCGCCGGGGACGGCGTCGGCACCGGCTACCTGCACCGCGAGGACCTCACCCGGGACCGCTTCCTGCCCGACCCGTACGGCGCCGAGGGCGAGCGCATGTACCGCACCGGCGACATCGTCCGCTGGGCCGCCGACGGCAACCTGGAGTACGTCGGCCGCGCCGACTTCCAGCTGAAGGTCCGCGGCTTCCGGATCGAGCCCGGCGAGATCGACGCCGTCCTGGAGCAGCACCCCGCGGTGGCCCGCGCCGTCACCGTCGCCCGCGAGTACGCGGCCGGTGACACCCGGCTGGTCTCCTACGTGGTGCCGGCCGGCGAGGGCGGCGCCGACCCGGCCGAACTGCGCGCGCACGCCGCCGCCACGCTGCCCGGCTACATGGTCCCGGCCGTGGTGGTGCCGATCCCCGGGATCCCGCTGACCCCCAACGGCAAGACCGACCGGGCCGCGCTCCCGGACCCGGGCACCGCAGCGACCGGCAGCGGGCACGGGCCGCGCAGCGCCCGCGAGGAGCAGCTCTGCGACCTGTTCTGCGAGGTGCTCGGCGTCGCCTCGATCGGCGTCGACGACAGCTTCTTCGACCTGGGCGGCCACTCCCTGCTCGCCACCCGGCTGATCGGGCGCATCCGCTCGGTGCTGGACGTCGAGGTGCCGATCCGCACCCTGTTCGAGTCGCCCACCGTCGCCGGGCTGGCCGGCCGGCTGGGCAGCGAGCCCGCCCGCCGGGCCGGGCTGGTGCCGGTCGACCGCGACCGGCCGCTGCCGCTCTCCTACGGCCAGCAGCGGCTCTGGTTCCTGTACGACTACGAGTCCCAGGGCACCGAGTACAACTCGCCGCTCGGCCTGCGGCTGACCGGGCCGCTCGACCGGGACGCCCTCGGGCGCGCCGTCGACGCGCTGGTGGCCCGGCACGAGGCGCTGCGCACCACCTTCGCCACCGAGGGCGGCCAGGGCGTGCAGGTCGTCCACGCCCCCGCCCACCGGCCGGTGCGCTTCACCGACCTCGCGGCCGAGGGGCGCGTCGACGACCTCGACCAGCTGCTGCGCACCGAGCTGAGCCGCTCCTTCGACCTGCGCGGCGGCCCGCTGCTGCGCCCCTGGCTGATCCGGCTGGCCGACGCCGAGTACCTGCTCGTCCTCGACATGCACCACGTCGTCACCGACGGCTGGTCCAAGGAGGTGATGGCCCGCGAGCTCGTCGCCCTGCTCGGCCAGGAGGCCACCGGCCGACCCGCCGCGTTGAGCGAACTTCCCCTTCAGTACGCCGACTTCGCCGTGCACCAGCACGGCGAGCGGGGCGCGCGGGAGGCCGCCGACCTCGCCTACTGGAAGCGCCGGCTGGACGGCGTGGTGCCGCTGGAGCTGCCGACCGACCGGCCCCGGCCCGCCACCCGCGCCACCCGGGGCGCCGGCCACTCCTTCGAGCTGAGCCCCGAGCTGGTGGCCGCCCTCACCCGGCTCTGCCGCCGGGAGGGCGTCACCCTGTTCACCGTCCTCACGGCGGGCGTCCAGCTGCTGCTGTCCCGGTACGCGCGCCAGCGCGACGTCGCCGTGGGCACCATCGTCTCCGGCCGCGAGCACAGCGAACTGGAGGACGTGCTCGGCTTCTTCGTCAACACGCTGGTGCTGCGCGCCCGGACCACCCCCGACACGACCGTCGGGGCCTTCCTGGCCGACGTCCGGCAGGGCGTGCTGGAGGCCTTCACCCACCAGCACCTGCCGTACGACCGGCTGATCGACGAGCTCAAGCCGGACCGCGACCCCAGCCGCACCCCGCTGATCCAGGCCGCGCTGATGCTCAAGCGGGCCCAGGACGCGCTGCCCGGCCCGGACGGCCTGCGGGTCGAGGAGAGCGCCCTGCCGCGGATGCACGCGCTGTTCGACATCGGCTTCGAGTTCGAGGAGCGCGACGGGCGGCTCGGCGGCCTGGTCGAGTACAGCACGGCGCTCTTCGACCCGGAGACCGTCGCCCGGATCGCCCGCCACCTCACCGTGCTGCTGGAGGGCATGGCGGCGGCCGACCCGGACCGGCTCGTCGACGAGCTGCCGCTGATGGACGAGCAGGAACGCCGGCTGGTCACCACCGGCTGGAACGCCACCGCGACCGGCGCCCGGTTCCACACGGCGACCATCCACGGGCTGGTCGCCGACCAGGCCCGGCGCACCCCGGACGCCGCGGCCGTCACCACCGAGGACCGCAGCCTGACCTTCGCCGAACTCGACGCGCTGACGGACGCGCTGGCCCACCGGCTGGCCGACCGCGGCGTCGGCCCGGGCACCGTCGTCGGCGTCCGCACCCGGCGCGCCGCCGAGATGACGATCGCCCAGCTCGCCGTGCTCAAGGCCGGCGGCGCCTACCTGCCGCTCGACCCCGAACTGCCCGACGACCGGACGGTCTACGTGCTCCAGGACGCCGGCGTGCCGGTGCTCCTCACCCAGCGCGACCTGCCCGGGCCCGAGGCGCCGGACGGCGTCGAGGTGCTGTACGTCGAGGACACCGGGCCCGGCACGCACGACGGGCCGCCCGAGGTCGCCGTCGGCCCGTCCGACCTCGCGTACGTGATCTACACCTCGGGCTCCACCGGCAAGGCCAAGGGCGTGCTGATCGAGCACCGCGGCGTGGTCAACCTGTGCGACTGGTACCGGGACTTCTTCGACGCCGGGCCCGGCGACCGGGCCACCCAGATGGTGCCGCCCGGCTTCGACCCGACGGTGCTGGAGCAGTGGGGCGCCCTCGCCTGCGGCGTGGAGGTCCGCTTCGCCTCCGACCGCGTCCTGGAGGACCCGCACCTGCTCGCCGGCTGGATCGTCGAGCAGGGGATCACCCTCATCCTCATCCCGGCGCCGCGCCTGGAGGCCCTGCTCGACCAGCCCGCACTGCACCAGGGCCGGGTGCGCCACATCCTCACCGGCGCCGACGTGGTGCGCCGCCGGCTGCCGCGCGGCTCGACGATGGCGCTGTCCAACCTGTACGGCCCGACCGAGACCACCGTGCTCACCACCGGCACGGTGCTGGAGGCGGAGGAGGACGCCCCGGTCGGGCGGCTGCCCTCGATCGGCCGGCCCATCGCCAACACCACCGGCTACGTGCTCGACGAGCACCGCGAGCCCGTCCCGGTGGGCGTGCCCGGCGAACTGTACGTCGGCGGCGCCGGGGTGGCCCGCGGCTACCTGGGCCGCCCGGAGCTCACCGAGGAGCGGTTCGTCCCGGACCACCTCGCCGCCACCGCCGGCGCGAGGCTCTACCGCACCGGCGACCTGGTCCGCTGGCTGCCCGACGGCACGCTCGAATTCCTCGGGCGGATCGACAACCAGGTCAAGGTGCGCGGCTACCGGATCGAGCTGGGCGAGATCGAGACCGCGCTGCTCGACGACGAGGGCGTCGAGCAGACCGCGGTGGTCGCCCGGACCCAGCCGTCCGGGCAGACCGTGCTGACCGGCTACGTGGTGCCCGCGGACGGCACCGCCGACCCGGAGAAGATCCGGGCCCGGCTCGCCGAGCGGCTGCCCGGCTACATGGTCCCGCCGGTCGTCATCGTCCTGGACGCGTTCCCGATGACCACGAGCGGCAAGATCGACCGGCGGGCCCTGCCGGAGCCGGAGGAGCAGCGGCCGGCCGCCGAGCCCACCGCGCCCCGGGACGAGACCGAGGCGGCGCTGGCCGGGATCTGGGCCGAGGTGCTGGGCGTGCCCGTCGTGGGAGCCGAGGACAACGTCTTCGACCACGGCGCCAACTCGGTGCTCACCCTCCAGGTCACCGCCCGGATCCGGGAGGTGTTCGGCGTCGGGGTCTCGGCCCGGCACGTGTTCGCCGCCCGCACCGTGGCGGCCCTCGCGGACCAGGTCCGCAAGCAAGTACTCGAAGACGTGCGCCGGACACCGGCGGACCGGACGACGACGCGCGGTGGCGCGCGGGGGAGCAACCGATGACAGACCAGCGACACAGCGAGGGCCAGGACGCCGACGAGATCCTGCGGCAGCGACTGGCGGCCGGCGGCGGCGACCGCGACGCGATCCGGCCCGGCGGCGACGGCCCGGCCCCGCTCTCCTTCGGCCAGGAACGGCTCTGGTTCCTCCAGGAGTTCGAGACCGACGCGGTCGAGTACACCACCTCCTTCGGCCTCCGGCTGCGCGGCGGCCTCGACCTGGCCGCGCTGCGCACCGCGCTGACCGGCCTGGTCGAGCGGCACGAGCCGCTGCGCACCGTCTTCACCACCGAGGACGGCGTGGCCCGCCAGGAGGTCCGGCCCGCCTACGCCCCGGACACCGAGCCGGTGGACCTGAGCGCGCTGGGCGCCGAGGAGCGGGAGGCCGAGTTCGCCGCGCTGCTGCGCCGCGAACTCGCCACCCCCTTCGACCTCGCCAGCGGCCCGCTGCTGCGCTCCACGGTCGTGCGGCACGGCCCGGACGACCACGCGCTCTTCCTCAACCTGCACCACATCGCCGCCGACGGCTGGTCCAAGGGCCTGCTGACCGGCGAGCTCGGCGAGCTCTACCGGGCCGCCGTCGAGGGCCGACCGCACACCCTCGCCCCGCTGCCGGTCAGCTACCGCGACTACTCCCGCTGGCAGCGCGAGCGCTGCACCGAAGACCGCCTGTCCGGGCAACTGGACTACTGGCGTGACGAGTTGGCGGACATCCAGCCGCTGGAGCTGCCCACCGACCGGCCCCGCCCGGCGGTGCGCACCACCGTCGGCGCCCTGCACGCCTTCCAGGTCGACGCCGAGGTCGCCGCCGGGCTCGACACGCTCGGTGCCGAACGCGGCACCACGCTCTTCGCCGTGCTCGCCGCCGCCACCCAGGTGCTGCTGGCCCGGCACACCGGCCAGCGCACCGTGGGCCTGGGCACCGTGTCGGTGGGCCGCGACCGCACCGAACTGGAGCCGCTGGTCGGCTTCTTCGTCAACACCCTGGTCCTGCACGGCCGGATCGACCTGGACGAGGCCTTCGGCGACCTGCTGGAGCGCACCACCGACCAGCTCTGGGACGCCCTCAGCAACCAGGACGTCCCCTTCCACCGCCTGGTGGACGAGATCCAGCCCGAGCGCGACCCGAGCCGCACCCCGCTGGTGCAGGCCGCCCTCGTGCTCCAGAACGACCCCGGCGCCCTGCCCGACTTCGGCGGCCCGGCCGTCGAGGAGTTCCGCGCGCCCTCGGTGTCCTCCATCTTCGACCTGACGCTGGAGTTCACCCCGGCCGCCGACGGCACGCTGGGCGGGACGGTGGAGTACAACACCGACCTGTTCGACGCCTCGACCATCGACGCGCTCTGCACCCGGCTGCTGCTCCTGCTGGCGGGCGTCGCCGCCGACGCCGACCGCCCGGTCGGCGACCTGCCGCTGCTCACCGCCGCCGAAATCGACACCGTCACCCGCGACTGGGCCGAGAACCGGGTGCCCTACCCGGCCGACCGGACCGTCCACTCGCTGGTCGCCGAGCAGGCCGCGGCCACCCCCGACGCCATCGCCGTCACCGCCGCCGAAGGTGAGCTGACCTACCGTCAACTCGACGAGCAAGCCGACCGGTTGGCCCGGCTGCTGCTCGACCACGGCGCCCGCCCCGGCCAGCACGTTGCGGTCTGCCTGCCCCGCGGCACCGGCCTGGTCGTCGCCCTGCTGGCCGTGCTCAAGGCCGGCTGCGCCTACGTGCCGCTGGACCCGGACTACCCGGCCGACCGGCTGGAGTTCATGCTCGCGGACACCGGGGCCGCGCTCTGCGTCACCGACCGGGAGCTGCTCGAACGGCTGCCCGACCTGGCCGTCCCGGCCCTGCTGCCCGCCGAGCGCACCGCCGAGCTGGCCGCCCTCCCGGCCGGCCCGCCGGCCACCGACGCGGGGCCGCGGAGCGCCGCCTACGTCATCTACACCTCCGGCTCCACCGGCCGACCCAAGGGCGTCGTGGTCGAGCACCGCTCCATCGTCCGGCTGGTCCGCGGCGCCGACTACGCCCCGCTGGCGGCCGACGACGTGGTGGCGCAGGTCGCCGACGCCACCTTCGACGCGGCGACCTTCGAGTTCTGGGGCCCGCTGGTGGCCGGGGCGCGGATCGCCGTCATCACCAAGGACGTCCTGCTCGACCCGCCGGCCTTCGCGGCCGCACTGCGCTCGACCGGCGCCACCGCGATGTTCCTCACCGCCGGCGTCTTCAACCAGGTCGTCGGCCTGGAGCCCACCGCCTTCGGCGGCATGCGCCACCTGCTGGTCGGCGGCGAGGCGCTCAACCCGCGCCGGATCGCCGAACTGCTGGCCGGCGGCGCCCCGCCGCAGCGGCTGGTCAACGGCTACGGCCCGACCGAGACCACCACCTTCGCCGTCTCCCACCTGATCCGCGAGACCGACGGCGTGCGCGCCATCCCGATCGGACGCCCGATCTCCAACACGGCGGTGTACGTCCTCGACGAGCGCCGCCGCCCCGTCCCGCCCGGCACGCCCGGCGAGCTCTGGATCGCCGGCCCCGGCGTCGCCCGCGGCTACCTGGGCCGCCCGGAGCTGACCGAGGAGCGCTTCCAGCCCTCGCCGTTCGCGGCGGAGCCCGGCGAGCGGATGTACCGCACCGGGGACGTGGTGCGCTGGGCCGACGGCCTGGTCGAGTACCTCGGCCGCGCCGACACCCAGGTCAAGGTCCGCGGCTACCGGATCGAGCCCGGCGAGGTCGAAGCCGTCCTGGAGGCCCACCCCGCGGTGGCCGAGGCCCTGGTGGTCGCCCTCGCGGACGGCGACCACAAGCGGCTGGTCGGCTACCTGCGCGCCGAGCCCGGCGCCGTCATCGCGCCGCAGGACCTGCGGGCCTTCGCCGAGCAGCGGCTGCCCTCCTACAGCGTTCCGACCGCCTTCGCCACCCTCGACGCCTTCCCGCTCACCCCCAACGGCAAGGTCGACGTCCGGGCCCTGCCGGCGCCGGACGCCCCCCTGGAGCGGGAGGACTACCGGGCCCCCGAGGACCCGGCCGAGCAGGCGCTCGCCGAGGTCTGGTCGGAGGTGCTCGGCATCGGCAAGGTCGGCGTCGACGACAACTTCTTCGAACTCGGCGGCGACTCCATCCTGAGCATCCAGGTGGTCGCCCGGGCCCGCCGGGCCGGACTCGTCATCACCTCGAAGGACATCTTCTCCCGGCAGTCGCTCGCCGACCTCGCCCGCGCCGCCTGCCCGGTGGAGGAGGCCCCGGTCGTCCAGGCCGACGCGGACGACCACGAGCCGGCCCCGCTCGGCCCCGTCCAGGAGTGGTTCTTCGCCCACCACACCCGCGGCGCCCACCACTTCAACCAGTCCGTGCTGATCACCCTGGACGGCGCGGTCGACGAGCCCGCGCTGGCCCGCGCCCTGGCCGGCCTCGTCCGCCGGCACGAGGCCCTGCGCACCCGCTTCGCCACCGGCCCCGACGGCCGGCGGGTCCAGACCGTCAGCGCGCCGGACGCCGACGCCGTGCCGGCCGAGGCCCGGATCGAGCGGATCACCCTCGACCAGGCCGCCCCCGGGGAGCGCGCCGCCGCCATGCGCACCCTCGCCGAGGCCGCGCAGGCCTCGCTGGACCCGGCCGAAGGGCCGCTGGTGCGCACCCTGCTGTTCGACCACGGCGTCGGCGAGCCCGCGCGGCTGCTGCTCACCGTGCACCACCTGGCCGTGGACGGCGTCTCCTGGCGGATCCTCCTGGAGGACCTGGAGAGCGCCTACCGGCAGGCCGTCCGCGGCGAGGACGTCGACCTCGGCCCGGCCGGCACCTCGTACCGCGGCTGGGCGCGCCGCCTCGCCGCCTTCACCCAGGACGGCGGCCTGGACGACGAGCTGGCGCACTGGGCCCGCCCGGTGCCGGCCGGCTCCGCCGACCTGCCCACCGACCGGGAGGGCCGCAACAGCGTCGGCGACACCCTCGCCGTCAGCGCCGGCCTCGACGCCGAGCGCACCCGGCAACTGCTCCAGGACGTGCCCGCCGTCTACCGCACCCAGGTCAACGACGTCCTGCTGACCGCGCTCGGCCGCGCGCTCGCCCGCTTCACCGGCCGGGCCCGCACCCTGATCACCCTGGAGGGCCACGGCCGCGAGGAGATCCTGGACGGCACCGACGTCTCCCGGACGGTCGGCTGGTTCACCTCGATCTTCCCGGTGCTGCTGGAGTCCCCGGCCGACCGCCCGCTCGGCCGGCTCATCCGCGACACCAAGGAACTGCTGCGCGCCGTGCCCGGCCGCGGCGCCGGCTACGGTCCGCTGCGCTACCTGCGCGGCGACCAGCCGCAGGCCGCCGCCCTGGCCGCGGCGCCGCAGCCCCAGGTCAGCTTCAACTACCTCGGCCAGTGGAGCGACGCCGCGGCCGGGAGCGAGCTGTTCCGCGCCGTCGAACCCGACTACGGCCTGGACCACCACCCGGACGAGGAGCGGCCGCACCTGCTGGACATCGTCGGCGAGGTCCGGCACGGCGTGCTGACCTTCGACTTCCACTACGCGCCGCAGCGCCACGACCAGGCCACCGTGCAGCGGCTCGCCGACGACTTCGCGGCGGCCCTGACCGAACTCGTCGAGCACTGCCTGACCCCCGGCGCCGGCGGCGCCACCCCCGGCGACTTCCCGCTGCTCACCCTCGACCAGGCGACCGTCGACCGGCTGGTGCCGGCCGGCTCCACCGTCGAGGACATCCACCCGCTGACCCCGATGCAGAGCGGGATGCTCTTCCACACCCTCAACCAGGACGGCGTCGGTGCCTACTCCGACCACGTCGCCTTCCGGCTGGAGGGCGTCCGCGACGTCGACGCGCTGGCCGCCGCCTGGCAGCACGTGGTCGACCGCACCCCCGCGCTGCGCACCCGGCTGGTCTGGGACGGCGTCCCCGAGCCCGTCCAGGTGGTCGAGCGCTCCGCCCGGCTGACGGTGCGCCGCCTCGACTGGACCGGCCTGCCCGCCGCCGAACTGGACCGCCGGCTCAAGGCGCTGATCGACGAGGAGCGCGCCACCGGGATCGAGCTGTCCCGGGCGCCGCTGATGCGCCTCGCCCTCGCCCGCGAGGACGAGCGGACCGTCCGCGTCGTGTGGACCTTCCACCACGCCGTCCTGGACGGCTGGAGCACCTCGCACCTGTTCGCCGACCTCTTCGCCGCCTACCAGGCGCTCACCGACGGCAGGGGCAAGGCCCCGGCGCTGCCCGAGCGCCGGCCGTTCCGCGACTACGTCGCCTGGCTGGCCCGGCAGGACAAGGACGCGGCCGCCGCCCACTGGAGCGCCCTGCTGGGCGACCTGGACGCGCCGACCCAGCTGCCCTTCGGCCGCTCGGTGCCCCAGGGCCACGAGTCCCAGTCCGCCGGGCAGGTCCGGGTGGGCCTGTCCGGCGCCGAGACCGACGCGCTGGTCGCGATGGTCCGCCGCCACCGGCTCACCCTCAACACCGCCGTCCAGGGCGCCTGGGCGATCCTGCTGGCCCGCCACTCCGGGCAGCGCGACGTCTGCTTCGGCACCACCGTGGCCGGCCGCCCGACCGAGCTGCCCGGCGCCGACACCATGGTCGGCAACCTGCTCAACACCCTGCCGCTGCGCACCGAGGTCGACCAGGACGCCCCGCTGGTGGAGTGGCTGGCGGCCCTCCAGGCCGAGCAGGCCGAATCCCGGCGCTTCGAGTACTCCTCGATCGCCGAGATCCAGCGCAGCAGCAAGGTCCCGCGCGGCAGCGCGCTGTTCCAGACCCTGGTGGTGTTCGAGAACTACCCGGGCAACGGGGCCGCCGCCGAACGCCACGGACTGCGGCTCAGCGACGTCCGCGCCGTCGACACCACCAGCTTCACGCTGGACCTCACCGCCTACGACGACGACGGCTCGCTGACCCTGCTGCTCTCCTACGACCCGGCGCTCTACGACCGCGCCCAGGCCGAGGTGCTGGCCGACCAGCTCGCCGTCCTGCTCGGCAGCATGCCCACCGCCCCCGGCCAGCGGGTCGGCGACGTCCCGATGCTGTCGCTGCGCGCCCGCGACCGCGTCCTGTACGAGTGGAACGACACCGGCACCCCGGGCGCCGACGCCTGCCTGCACGAGCTGATCGCCGAGCAGGCGCAGCAGACCCCGGACGCCGAGGCGGTGGTCTTCGAGGAGACCGTGCTGACCTACGCGGACCTGGAAGCCCGGGCCAACCGGCTGGCCCAGCACCTCGTCGGCCAGGGCATCGGCCCGGAGACCGTCGTCGCCATCTGCCTGGACCGAGGCCCGGACACCGTCGTCGCCGCCCTCGGCGTCCTCAAGGCCGGCGCCGCCTACCTGCCGCTGGACCCCACCCACCCCGCCGAGCGGCTGAGCCTGGTGCTGGACGACAGCGCCGCCGCGATGCTCGTCACCCAGCGGGACCTCGCCGAGCGGCTCCCGCTGTGCGACGCGACCGTGCTCTGCCTGGACGCCGACCGCGAGGAGATCGACAGCTGGCCCGCCGAGGCGCCCAGCACCGAGGTGACCCCGGACAACCTCGCCTACGTCATCTACACCTCCGGCTCCACCGGCAAGCCCAAGGGCGTCACGGTCGAGCACCGCAGCGTCGCCCGGGCCGCCGCCGCCTGGCGCGAGGCCTACCGGCTCGACCGCGGCCCCGTCCGCCAGATCAACCTCGCCAGCATGGCCTTCGACGTCTTCGTCTCCGACCTGACGCACGCGCTGACCACCGGCGGCGCCCTGGTGCTCTGCCCGAAGGACGCCACCACCGACCCGGTGCGCCTGCTCGACCTGATGGAGCGCCAGCGCGTCACCCACGTCGAGACGGTGCCCTCGCTGGCCAACGCGCTGGCCGACGAGGCCGCCCGCAGCGGCCGGGCCTTCCCGCCGCTGCGCTACCTGGCCGTCGGCTCGGACAACTGGCGCACCGACGACTGCCGGCGGCTGCTGAAGAGCGTCGCCCCCGGCACCGTCGTGCTCAACTCCTACGGCGTCACCGAGGCCACCGTCGAGTCCTCGTACTTCACCGTCACCCCGCAGAGCCTGCCGGACGTCGCGTCCGTGCCGATCGGCCGGCCCATCCCGGGCACCCGGATGTACGTCCTGGACGCGGACCTGGAGCCGCTGCCGGTCGGCGTCGTCGGCGAGCTCTTCCTCGGCGGCACCGGCGTCACCCGGGGCTACCTGGGCCGCCCCGACCTCACCGAGGAGCGCTTCTCCGCCGACCCGTTCACGCCCCACCCCGACGGCCGGCTCTACCGCACCGGCGACCAGGCCCGCTTCCTGCCCACCGGCGACGTCGAGTTCCTCGGCCGCGGCGACGACCAGGTCAAGATCCGCGGGTTCCGGGTGGAACTCGCCGAGATCGAGGCCGTCCTGCGCCGCCACCCCGACGTCCTGGAGGCCGTCGCGGCGCTGCGCTCCGAGCCGGGCGCCGTCCTGACCGGGTACGTCGTGCCCCGGCCCGGCACCGCACCGGAGAGCGCCGAACTGCGCCGCTACCTGGAGGGCTCGCTGCCCCGCCACATGGTGCCGCAGGCCTTCGTCCGGCTCGACCGGCTGCCGCTGAACGCCAACGGCAAGGTGGACCGGCGGGCGCTGCCGGCCGCGGCCGCCGACGACCGCCCGGTCACCACCAGGACGGCCCCCCGCAACCCCGCCGAGCAGGCGCTCGCCGGGCTCTGGGCGGAGGTCTTCCGGGTGCCCGAGGTCGGCGTCGACGACAACTTCTTCGACCTGGGCGGTGACTCGATCCTGAGCATCCAGGTCGTCTCCCGGGCGCGGCAGTTGGGACTGCGCCTCAGCTCGCAGGACATCTTCAGCCACCAGACCATCGCCGGGATCGCCGCGGCGATCTCGACCCACGAACCCGAGGAGCCGGCCGGCGTGAACACCGAACCCGTCACCGGAAGGGCGCCGCTGACCCCGATCCAGCGCGCCTTCTTCCACCACCACACCGAGGCCCCCCAGCACAGCACCATGTCCGTGCTGGCCGAGCTGCGCGAACTCCCCGACGAGGCGCACCTGCGCACCGCGCTCGACGCCCTCCTCACCCACCACGACGCCCTGCGCACCCGCTTCCGCACCGTCTACGGCCGCTGGCAGCAGGAGATCGCCGCCCCCGGCGACGGCTGGCCGCTGGAGCGGCTGGACCTCACCCTGGAGGCCGACCCGGAGGGCGCGCTGCTGGCCGCCGCCACCGCCGCCCAGTCCGGCTTCGACCTGGCCGAGGGCCCGCTGGTGCGGGCCGTGCTGGCCGACCTCGGCGGCACCGCCGGCGCCCGGCTCTTCCTCACCGCCCACCACCTGGTGGTCGACGCGGTCTCCTGGCAGACCCTGCTGGGCGACCTGGAGACGGCCTACCGGCAGGCCGCCGAGGGCCGGCCGGTCGACCTCGGCTCGCGCGGCACCTCCTTCCTCGACTGGTCCCGCCGGCTCTCCGAGCACACCGCGGTCGGCGGCTTCGACGAGGAGCTGGACCACTGGTTCGCGGCCGGCCGCGCCGGCGGCGAGCCGCTGCCCGCCGACCTCACCGGCACCCCGACCGTCGCCACCGCCGCCGCCGTCCGGGTCGGCCTGGACGCGGAGAGCACCGACGCGCTGCTGCGCGAGGTCCCCGCGGTCTACCGCACCCAGGTCAACGACGTCCTGCTGACCGCGCTCGCCCGGGTGCTCGCCGACTGGACCGGCCGCTCCGCCGTCCTGGTGGACCTGGAGGGCCACGGCCGCGAGGAGATCTTCGACGACGTCGACCTGAGCCGCACCACCGGCTGGTTCACCACCTCCTTCCCGGTCGCCCTGGACACCGCCGACGGCGCCGACTGGGGCGCCCGGCTCCGCTCCGTCAAGGAGCAGCTGCGGGCCGTCCCCCAGCGCGGCATCGGCTACGGCGCGCTGCGCCACCTCAGCCCGGCCGGGGCGCCCGGCGAGCTGCTCGCCGAAGGCCCCCGCGCCCAGGTCGGCTTCAACTACCTCGGCCGGGTCGTCGACGGCCACGACGGCGGCCTGCTGCACGACGTGCGGCTCGGCTACGGCACCGAGCAGGCGCCCGGGGAACTGCTGGAGTACCCGCTCGACATCGTGGCGTACGTGCGCGACGGCAAGCTCGGCTTCGAGCTGTTCCACTCCACCGCGACCCACACCACCGAGACCGTCCAGCGGGTCGGCGACCAGCTCGTCGAGGCCCTGCGCGGGATCGTCGCGCACTGCCGCGAGGCCGGCGCCGCCGCCTCCGGGGCCACCCCCTCGGACTTCCCGCTCGCCCGGGTCGACCAGCCGCTGCTGGACGAGCTGACCGCCCTGGGCCGGATCGCCGACCTCTACCCGGCCACGCCGATGCAGCACGGCCTGCTGTTCCACAGCCTCACCGAGGAGGGCGAGGGCGTCTACCTCGGCCAGCTGTCCTTCCTGCTGGAGGGCGGCGTGGACGCGGACGCCTTCGCCGAGGCCTGGCAGCGCCTCGCCGACCGGACCCCGATGCTGCGCACCGCCTTCGCCCGGGTCGACACCGACCAGCCGCTCCAGGTGGTCCGCGAGCACGTCACCGTGCCCGTCGAGCGGCTGGACTGGAGCGCCCTGCCGGCGGCCGAGCGCGAGCAGCGGTTCGCCGCGTACCTCGCCGAGGACCGCACCCGCGGCATCGACCTGGCCGTGGCGCCGCTGATGCGCCTGGCCCTGATCGACGAGCCGGACGGCGCCCTGCGGGTCGTCTGGACCTCGCACCACCTGCTCCTGGACGGCTGGAGCAGCGCCGAACTGGTCTCCGAGGTGGTCGACGACTACCTCCGGCTCACCGGCCACGACCGGCCCGGCCCGGCCGCCCGCCGCCCGTTCCGCGACTACGTCGCCTGGCTCGGCGAGCAGGACCTGGCCGACGCCGAGCGCTACTGGCGCGAACTGCTCGACGGCTTCACCGCCCCGACCGCGCTGCCGGCCGACCGGGCCGGCGAGGAGGCGGCCCGCCAGGGCAGCGAGGCGACCAGCGTCTTCCAGCTGGAGCCCGAGGTCACCGAGCGGCTCGCCGAGGTCGCCCGGCGCCACCGGCTCACCACCAACACGCTCGCCCAGGGCGCCTGGGCGCTGACGCTCTCGCGCTACGCGGGGGAGCGGGAGGTCTGCTTCGGCTCGGCCGTCTCCGGCCGCCCCGCCGACCTGCCCGACGTCGAGTCGATGATCGGCCTGTTCATCAACAACCTGCCGGTGCGGGTCGAGGTCCGCCCCGAGCAGCCCGTCCTCGACTGGCTGGGCGACCTCCAGCGCGACCAGGTCCAGGCCCGCAGCTACGAGTACGTCTCGCTGGCCCAGATCCGCGGCTGGACCGGGCTGCCCGCCGGGGTCGACCTGTTCGACAGCTACGTGGTCGTCGAGAACTACCCCTTCGACGGCGAACTGGGCTCCGACCAGGGCATCCGGATCCGCGACGTGCGCTCCCAGGAGCCCACCAGCTACGCCATGGTGCTCGCGGTCTTCGCCGGCGAGCAGCTCTCCTTCCGGCTCGCCTACGACCCCGGGCTCTTCGACGCCGACACCGCCGACCGGGTCACCGGCGACCTGCGCGCCCTGCTGGAGGAGATCGCGGCCGAGCCCGAGCGCACCCTCGCCGAGCTGCGCGCGCTGGCCCCCGCCCACCGGGAGCGGCTGCTCACCGGCCACAACGAGACCGCCACCGCGCTCACCACCGACGCCCTGGTGCCCGAGCGGTTCGCCCGCCAGGCCGCCGCCACCCCGCAGGCCGTCGCCCTGGTCCACGGCGGCGAGCGGATCACCTTCGCCGAGCTGGACGAGCGGGCCAACCGGCTCGCCCACCACCTCGCCGACCAGGGTGTCGGCCCCGAGGTGCCGGTCGCGGTCTGCCTGCGGCGCGGCCCCGGCCTGATCACCGCGCTGCTCGCGGTGCTCAAGGCGGGCGGCGTCTACACCCCGCTGGACCCGGCCGCCCCGGCCGAGCGCCTGCGGCTGCTGGTCGAGGACGTCAAGCCCCGGGTGGTGATCGCCGACGAGGCCGCGAGCACCACACTGGCGCTGCCCGCCGACGTCGCCCTGGTCGTCCCGGAGCGCGAGCGGGACGCGATCGCGGCCCGGCCCGCCACCGCCCCCGACCCGGACCTCGCCCCGGAGCACGCCGCCTACGTCATCCACACCTCCGGCTCCACCGGCAAGCCCAAGGGCGTGCTGGTCGAGCACGGCAGCCTGGCGAACCTGCTCGACAGCCACCTGCGGACGGTCTTCGAGCCGCTGCGCGAGGCCTGCGGCGACCGCCAGGTCCGGGTCGCCCACCTGGCGCCCGCGTCCTTCGACGCCTCCTGGAACCCGGTGCTGTGGATGGTCGCCGGCCACGAGCTGCACCTGGTCGACGACGAGGTGCGGCGCGACGCGCACGCCCTGGTCGCCTACCGCGCCGAGCAGCGGATCGACTTCCTGCAGACCACCCCGTCCTGGTTCCGCCAGCTCGACGACGCCGGACTGCTCGCCCCCGGCACCCACCCGCTGCGCGGCGCGGCACTCGGCGGCGAGGCGATCGGCCAGGCCCAGTGGGACCGGCTGCGTGCCCAGTCCGACCTGATCGCCTACAACTTCTACGGGCCCACCGAGGCCACCGTGGACGCGCTGGTCTGCCGGGTCGCCGACAGCCCCCGGCCCGTCCTCGGCCTGCCGGTCCAGAACGTCCGGGCCTACGTCCTGGACCCGGAGCGCAACCTCGCCCCGGTCGGCGCGCCCGGCGAGCTGTACCTGGCCGGCGACGGCCTCGCCCGCGGCTACCTGGGCCGCCCCGACCTGACCGAACAGGCCTTCCTGGCCGCGCCGTTCGACCCCAAGGAGCGGCTGTACCGCACCGGCGACCGGGTCCGCCGGCTGTCCGACGGCCGGCTGGAGTTCCTCGGCCGGCTCGACGACCAGGTCAAGCTGCGCGGCTACCGGATCGAGCCGGGCGAGATCACCGCGGCCCTGGACGCCCACCCGGGCGTCGCCGAGTCCGTCGTCCTGGTCCGCGGCGAGGCCGAGCACGCCCGCCTGGTCGCCTACCTGCGGCCGGCCGCGGGCGGCGTCCCCGGCGCCGCCGAGCTCGCCGGCTACCTCGCCGAGCGGCTCCCGGCCCACCTGGTGCCGGCCGCCTTCGTCGAGGTGGAGTCCTTCCCGCTCACCCGGCACGGCAAGATCGACCGGGCCGCGCTGCCCGACCCCGCCGAGACGGTCGTCGAGGCCGCCGAGGAGTGGGTGGAGCCGCGCGACGAGACCGAGAAGCTGATCGCCGGGATCTGGTCCGAGACCCTGCACGTGGAGCGGGTCGGCGCGCACGACAGCTTCTTCGCCCTCGGCGGGCAGTCCCTGACCAGCGTGCAGGCGATCACCAGGATCAAGCAGACCTTCGGCATCCGGATCGCCTTCCGCAGCCTCCTGGAGAACCCCACCGTGGCGGGGGTGGCGCGACTCGTCGAGGACGCGCTGCTGGAGGAACTGGAGCGAGAGGCCGCGCGCCAGTCGGCGCCGGCGGCGGAGTAGGGGCAACCGACATGAGTGAGACCCAGACGTCCACGTCCCGCGAGGACCGCATCGCGGCCCTGCCCGAGCACCTGCGGGCCCTGCTGCGGGACCGCCTGGCGGGCGCCGAGGCGCCCGCCCCCGAGGCCGCCGCGAGCACCGCGCTGCGCCCCGCCGACCGTTCCCGCCCGCTGCCGATGTCCTTCGCCCAGCAGCGGATGTGGTTCCTGTACGAGTTCGACCCGGAGTCGGTCGGCTACAACTCCTCCTTCGCGCTGCGGCTGCGCGGCGACCTCGACCGCGCGGCGCTGCACGGCGCGCTGGCCGCCGTCGTCGACCGGCACGAGGCGCTGCGCACCACCTACGACCAGGTGGACGGCGTCCCGGTGCAGGTCCCGCACCCGAGCGTGGACATCCCGCTGCCGGTCGTGGAGGCCGGCGGCGGGACGCCCGAGGAGCGGGAGGAGGAACTGCTGCGGCTGGTCCGCGAGGAGGCCGGCCGGCCCTTCGACCTGCGCACCGGCCCGGTGCTGCGGACCCTCCTCGTCCGGCTCTCCGACCGCGAGCACGTGCTCGTCCTGAGCATCCACCACATCGCGCACGACGGCTGGTCGCTGTCGATCGTCACCCGCGAGCTGGGCCAGTACTACGCGGCCGCGCTCCAGGGGCGCGAACCCGACCTGCCCGCGCCGGGGCCGCAGTACGCGGACTACTCGGTGTGGCAGCGCGAGCGGGCCTCCGGCGGGCGGCTCGACGAGCAGCTCGACTACTGGCGCGAGCAGCTCGACGGCGTCCCCGTGCTGGAGCTGCCGACCGACCGGCAGCGCCCCGCCGTGCCCACCGGGGCGGGCGCCTTCCACGAGTTCAGCGTCCCGGCAGAGACCGTCGCCGGGCTGCGCGAGCTCACCGAGTCCGCCGCGGCGACGCTGTTCATGACGCTCACCGCGGCCACCCAGCTGCTGCTGGCCCGGCTCTCCCGGCAGGAGGACGTCGCGATCGGCACCCCGGTGGCCGGCCGCGACGAGCCCGAACTCGCCGACCTGGTCGGCCTGTTCCTCAACACCCTGGTGCTGCGCGCCCGGACCGAGCCGGGCCTGGGCTTCCGGGACTTCCTGGGCCAGGTCCGCGACACCGTGCTGGCCGGCTTCGACCACGCGGAGGTCCCGTTCGAGCGGGTGGTGGACGCCGTCCAGCCCGAGCGCGACCCCAGCCGGATGCCGCTCGCCCAGGTGCTCATCGTCCTGCAGAACGCCCCCGAGGCGGTCCTCGACCTGCCCGGGCTGACCATGGAGCAGCTGGCCCTGCCGCAGGCGAGCACCGGCTTCGACCTCGTGGTGGCCTTCGAGGAGCGCCCCGACGGCAGCCTCTGGTCCGCCCTGGAGTACAGCACCGACCTGTACGACGAGGCCACGGTGCGCCGCTTCGCCGGCCACCTGACCACCCTGCTCGGCTCGATCGCCGCCGACCCCGACCAGGAGCTGGGCCGGCTCGACCTGCTCGACCCGAAGCAGCACAACCGGCTCACCGTGGACTGGGCCCGCAACCCGGTGGCCTTCCCCGAACAGGACCCGGTGCACCTGCTGGTGGCCAAGCGGGCCGCCGAACGCCCCGACGGCCTCGCGGTGGTGCGCGGCGACGAGCGGCTCAGCTACGCCGAACTCGACCGCCGGGCCGGGCTGTTGGCCGAGGTGCTGCGCTCCCGCGGCACCCGCCCCGGTGACGTCGTCGGCGTCTGCTGCGAGCGCGGTCCCGACCAGGTGGCCGCCACCCTCGCGGTGCTCAAGGCCGGCGCCGCCTTCCTGCCGCTGAACCCGCGCTTCCCGGCCGCCCGCCGGGAGCTGATGCTGGCCGAGACCGGCGCCGGGTTCGTCTTCACCGAACGCGCGCTGGCCGCCGACGCGGGCGAGTCCGCCGCCGAGCCGCTGATCCTGGAGGACCTGCGCCCGCAGCTCGACGCGCACACCGGACCGGTGCCCGAGGGCGACCGGGTGGGGCCGGACGCGCTCGCCTACATCGTCTACACCTCCGGCTCCACCGGGACGCCCAAGGGCGTGCTGCTGGGCCACGGCGGCCTGACCAACGTGGTCAACGCCTCCCGGCTGATCGTCGGCACCGGCCCCGAGAACACGGTGACCCAGCTCTCCTCGCCCAGCTTCGACGGCGCGGTCTGGGAGACCTTCCTCGCCCTCGTCTCCGGCGCGGCGCTCGCCCTCCCGGCGAACGAGTCCGAGGCGCTGGGCAGCGAGCAACTGCGCGCCATGGCGGGAGGCCGGCCCACCGTCCTCGCGCTGCCGCCCGCGGCCCTCGCGGCGGTCGAGCCCGAGGCACTGCCCGCCGGCTCGGTGGTGCTCGCCGTCGGCGACCGCTGCCCGGTCGGCCTGGCCCGCAAGTGGTCGCGGGTCCACCGCTTCATCAACGGCTACGGCCCGACCGAGAACACCGTCGGCGCCACCATGTTCGAGGTCCAGGACGAGGAGGCCGGCAGCCGGCTGTCGATCGGCCGGCCGCTGCCCAACACCGAGGTCTACCTGCTGGACCCGCACGGCAACCCGGTGCCGCCCGCCGTCACCGGCGAGATCCACCTCGGCGGCCGCGGCGTCGCCCAGGGCTACCTGGGCCGCCCGGAGCTGACCGAGCAGCGGTTCGTCCCGCACCCCTTCGCGGACGACCCCGGGGCCCGGCTCTACCGCACCGGCGACCTCGGCGCCTGGCTGCCTGACGGGCGGATCGACTTCCGCGGCCGCGCCGACGACCAGGTCAAGATCCGCGGCTTCCGGGTCGAGCCCGGCGAGATCGAGTCGGCGATGCAGCGCCACCCCGCGATCGACCAGGCCGCCGTGGTGGTCCGCGAGAGCGACCGCGGCAAGCAGCTCGTCGGCTACCTGGTCGCCGCGCCCGGCCGCGACCGGGGCGAGGCGGTCCGCGAGGTCCGCGAGGCCCTGACCGAGGAACTGCCCGCCTTCATGGTGCCGGCCGCGCTGATCCCGATGGACGCGATGCCGCTCACCACCAACGGCAAGGTCGACCGGGACGCCCTGCCGGACGCCCGGGAGGCCCTGACCAGGGTCTCCACCCCGCCGACCGGCCCGGTGGAGACCGCGCTGGCCGAGGTGTTCCGCTCGGTGCTGGGCATCGAGGACGTCGGCGCCGAGGACGACTTCTTCCTGCTCGGCGGCGACTCCATCCTCTCCACCCAGGTGGTCGCCCGGGCTCGCCAGGAGGGCCTGCACTTCACCGCCCGGGACCTCTTCCAGCACAAGACCGTCGCCGCGCTCGCCAAGGCCGCCGGGACGGGGGAGAGCGGGCCGACCGAGGAGGACCCGTACCGCACCGGGCCCGTGCCGCTGACCGCCGTGCAGCAGTGGTTCTTCGAGCACCACACCGTCAACCCGGGCCACTTCAACCAGTCGCTGCTGTTCGAACTCGTCCCGGGCACCGACGCCGAGGCCCTGCGCGCAGCCCTGGCCGCGCTGGTCGGGCAGCACGACATGCTGCGCGCCCGCTACACCCGCGACGCCGGGGGCGCCTGGTCCCAGGAGGTGGCGGTCGAGGCCGACGGCTGCTGGGACTTCCAGCGGCTCGACCTCGCCGGGGCGCCGGACGCCGAGGAGCGCGCCACCGAGGCGTTCCGGCAGGCCCAGAGCGGCCTGCGGCTGGCCGACGGGCCGTTGCTGCGCGCCGTCCTGGCCGACCTGGGACCGGACCGCCCGGCCCGGCTGTTCCTCACCGCGCACCACCTGGTGGTCGACGGCGTCTCCTGGCGCATCCTGCTCGACGACCTGCGCTCCGCCTACGCCGACCTGGCGGCCGGCCGGCCCGTGCGGCCCGCCCCGCGCTCCACCTCCTTCGGCCAGTGGTCCCGCCGACTGCGCGAGCACGCCCTGACCGGCGGCTTCGACGACGAGCTGGCGCACTGGCGGTCGCTGCCCGAGCCCGCCGGGGAGCACCTGGACACCGGCCGGTTCGGTGACCGCCGCACCGCGCGGCACACCCTGACCGAGGACGAGACGGAGGCGCTGTTGCGCCGGGTGCCCGGCGTGCTGCGCGCGCAGGTCCACGAGGTGCTGCTGACCGCCCTCGCCCAGGCGCTCGCCGCCCAGGGCCACGCCGGCGACGGCGGCACCGTGATCGACCTGGAGGGGCACGGCCGCGAGGAGATCCTGGACGGCGTCGACCTGTCCCGCACCGTCGGCTGGTTCACCACGATCTACCCGGTGCTGCTCGACGTGCCCGCGGACCTGGCGCCGACCGCCGCCGTCCGGGTGGCCAAGCGCCGGCTGCGGGCCGTCCCGCGCCGCGGCATCGGCCACGGCGTCCTGCGGCTGGCGGCGGCCTCCGAGGCCCGGGAGGACCTGCTGGTCCCGGTGCCCAGGGCCCGGATCGGCTTCAACTACCTCGGCCAGTGGGACAACCAGCTGCCCGAGGGGGACCGGCTGATCCTGCGCCACCTGGACCACGGCGGCGGCGACCACGAGCCGGGCGAGACCCGCACCTACGAGCTGGACGTCGCCGCCGCGGTCGAGGGCGGCCGGATGGAGCTGTCCTGCGTGTACGCGGGCGGCCGGTTCGACGAGGCGGCGGCCACCGCCCTGCTCCAGCGCATGCACGAGGCCCTGCGCGAGATCGTCCGGGCCTGCGGATGACCGGCCGGGCCGGTACGGACACGGCCCCGCGGGGCCGACGGAAGGAAGTGACCGTTTGAACGACGACCAACCCTGGCTGGTGATCCCCCGGCCGCGCCCGGAGGCGACCCGTCGGCTGGTCTGCCTGCCGCACGCCGGCGGCAGCGCGGGCTTCTACCGGCCCTGGGCCAACCACCTCTCGGCGGCCGTCGAACTCCAGCTCGTCCAGTACCCGGGGCGGGAGGAGCGGATCGAGGACCCCTTCGTCCAGGACGCCGCGACCCTGGTGGCCCAGCTGACGCGGGCGCTGCTGGAGACCGACCGTCCCGGCGTCGAGACGGTCGTCTTCGGCCACAGCATGGGCGCGCTGCTCGCGTACGAGACCGTGCAGTCGCTGCACGCGCAGGGCCTGCCGGTGGCCCGGCTGGTGCTCTCCGGCTACCCGCCGCCGCAGGCGCCGGCCGGCTCCGGCGACGGACCGGTCGGGCGGGCGCCGGCCCGGCCCCGCGGCGACGACGAGCTCCTCGCCACGGTCGCGGGCCACGGCGGGACCCAGATGTCGATCTTCGACGACCCGGACATCCGGGAGATGGTGCTGCCGATCCTGCGCAACGACTACCTGCTGATCGACTCCTACCGGCCCACCGCGCTGCGCCCGGTGGACTGCGGGGTCGTGGTGCTCACCGGGGACTCCGACGTCACGGTGAGCGTCGAGCGGGCCCGCGGCTGGGAGGCGCTGGCCGGCAAGGAGTTCGCGTTCCACGTGCTGCCCGGCGGGCACTTCTACCTGACCGCGCAGCGGGCCCGGGTCATCTCCTTGCTGCACGACTACCTGCTGGACGGGGACTGAGCCGGCCCGGCCGGGCCGCGAACCCCCGCCGAACGCCCGTCGAACCCCCGCCGAATTCCGGCGAGTTCCGCCGAACAGATGGCACCCCCAACCATCGGGTGCCATCTGTTCGGCATGTCGGAAAACCCCCGGCGAACGCCGGGACGCGCTGGAGTGCGTGTTTCCGCTGAGGCTTAAAAGCCTGTTTTCCGGAGGCTCCGCTGCCGCAGGATTTCGAGCCATGGGACAGCCCGGGGCTCCGGGTTGAACGACCGGCTGAGAGGGTCAGGAATGCTGGGCAACGTCGTCATCGTCGGTGGTGGGACATCCGGTTGGATGGCCGCCTCGTACCTGCGCGCCGCATTCGGCGATCGCATTTCCGTCACGCTGGTGGAATCCAAGCGAATCAAGTCCATCGGGGTCGGCGAGGCGACCTTCAGCACCGTCCGGCATTTCTTCAACTACCTGGGCCTGCCGGAGCACGTCTGGATGCCCAAGTGCAATGCCACCTACAAGCTCGGCATCCGATTCGAGAACTGGCGGCGCAAGGGCCACTACTTCTACCACCCCTTCGAGCGCCTCCGGGTCGTCGACGGCCTGCCGCTCACCGACTGGTGGCTGAACAGCCGCTCCGGCGACCGCTTCGACCAGGACGTGTTCCTGATGGCCGCGATCTGCGACGCCGAGAAGTCCCCGCGCTACCTCGACGGCACCCTCTTCGAGCAGGACTTCAAGGAGGGCGGCAACACGACCGAGCGCGACACCCTCACGGAGCAGGACACCCAGTTCCCGTACGCCTACCAGTTCGACGCCTCGCTGCTGGCCGACTTCCTCTCCGGGTACGCCACCGAGCGCGGCGCCAAGCACATCGAGGACGACGTCGTCGAGGTCGTCCAGGACGAGCGCGGCTGGATCAGCGGCGTGCGCACCAAGGAACACGGCCTGATCGAGGGCGACCTCTTCATCGACTGCACCGGCTTCCGCGGCCTGCTGATCAACCAGACCCTGGAGGAGCCGTTCACCTCCTTCCAGGACACCCTGCCCAACAACCGCGCGGTGGCGCTGCGCGTCCCGGTCGACATGGAGAAGCGCGGCCTGCGCCCCTGCACCACCGCCACCGCCTCGGACGCCGGCTGGATCTGGACCATCCCGCTGTTCGGCCGCATCGGCACCGGCTACGTCTACTCCGACGAGTACGCGACGCCCGAGGAGGCCGAGGCCACGCTGCGGGCCAAGGTCGGCCCGGAGGCGGAGGGCCTGGAGGCCAACCACATCAGGATGCGGATCGGCCGCACCCGCAACGCCTGGGTCAACAACTGCGTCGCCATCGGCCTGTCCAGCGGCTTCGTCGAGCCCCTGGAGTCGACCGGCATCTTCTTCATCCAGCAGGGCATCGAGGAACTGGTCAAGCACTTCCCGGACGCCGACTGGGACCCGGGGCTGCGCCGCTCCTACAACCGCATCGTCGGCAACACCATCGACGGCGTACGGGAGTTCCTCGTCCTGCACTACAAGGCCGCGGCCCGCGAGGACAACGCCTACTGGCGGGACGCCAAGACCCGGGTGATGCCCGACGGCCTGGCCGAGCGGATCGAGCTGTGGAAGGCCAAGCCTCCGACGGAGGCCACCATCTTCCCGCACTTCCACGGGTTCGAGTCCTACTCCTACCTGGCCATGCTGCTCGGCCTCGGCGGCATCGAGCTCAAGGCCCCGCCCGCGCTCGCCCTTCAGGACGGCAGCCGCGCGGAGAAGGAGTTCCAGCTGCTGAGCGACCAGTCCGCCGAGCTCCTGAAGCGCCTGCCCAGCCAGTACGAGTACCTCGCCCAGATGCACTGACCCTTCGGCGCCCCGAGAAAGGAGGCACCATGGACAGTCTTCCGTACGTACCGGCCGCGGTGACGCTCGCTCTGCTCGTCCCCGTGGCACTGCTCGGACGCCGGCTGGCGAAGCTGCTGCGGCAGCCGGAGATCGTCGGCGAGATCATGGCCTGCCTCCTGCTCGGGGCGCTGCTGGCGAGCCAGTGGCACTGGAAGCCGGCCACCATGGACGGCGGGGCCGTCCTGGAGAAGGCGGGCCACCTCGGCCTCGCGCTCTTCCTGGTGGGCGCCGTCCACGAGATCCGGGCCGGCGGCAGCCGGCTGGGCGGGCGCACCATCGCGATGACCGCCACCGGTTCGCTGCTGCTGCCGCTCGGCTGCGGCGTCGCGTTCGCCGCGTGGGTGCTGGCCGACGGCTCCCCGGCCCTGCGCGGCGGCGCCCCGGCCGGGGTGCTGGTCCTGATGCTGGCGATCGCGCTGGCGGTCACCGCCGTACCGGTGCTGGCCGGCATCCTGGACGACCGCGGCATGCTCAACACCGCGATCGGCCGGCTCTGCATGGCGGTCGCGGTCTCCATCGACGCCGTCACCTGGTCGCTGCTGGCGATCGCGGTCGGCCTGGCGCACGGCGGCGGGAAGATCACCCCGTACCTGGTGTTCGTCGTCGGCCTGCTGGGAGCCTGGCTGCTCCGCCGGGCCGGAGCCCTGCCCGGGCCCCGGGCCTGGGCCGAGCGGATCCCGGTGGCGGTGCCGATCGGGCTGACCGCCGCCGCGGCCGTGGCCGCCGCCCTGACCACCTCGCGGCTGGGCCTCACCGACGTGCTCGGCGCCGTCCTGGTCGCCCTGGCGCTGCCGGGCGACGACGGCGCCGGCCCCTGGACCAGGGCCGCCCACACCGTCGGCGGCTGGGGCCGGATCGTGCTGCCGCTGCTGTTCACGGTGACCGGCATGGGCCTCGCCTCGGCGCCGCTCAGCGTGTTCTCCTGGCAGGCCGTCGTCCTGTCCGTGGTGCTCGCGATCTTCGGCAAGCTGGTCGGCAGCTACTACGGCGCCCGGGCGGCCGGCCGGCCTCCGGTCGAGTCCATGCGGATCGCGGTGTTCCTCAACGCCCGCGGCCTGACGGAGCTCGCCGTCCTCCAGACGGGTTACCAGGCCGGGATCCTCACCCCGGCGCTCTTCCTCGCCCTCGTCGTGATGGCCCTGTTCACGACGGTGCTCAGCGGTCCGCTGCTGTGGGTCATCGACCGGCGCACGGCGAGCGTGGACGCGCCCCGGACCGCGGAGCCGGTCCCCTACCCAGTCGAGCGGTGAATCACGTGGAACTCGTCACCTCAACCCCCTCCGATTTCCGGACCTTCATGTCCGGCTTCCCGAGCGGCGTCGCCATCGTCACCTCGCTGGACGACGCCGGCCGGCCCTGGGGCATGACCTGCTCCGCCCTGTGCAGTGTCACCGTCGAACCGCCCACCCTGCTGGTCGGCATGCGGGCGGAGAGCCCGACCCTGAAGGCCGTGCTGCGCAGCGGCCAGTTCGCGGTGAACCTGCTGCACGCCGAGGGCCGCGGCACCGCCGAACTGTTCGCCTCCGGCGACCCGGACCGGTTCGACGCGACCACCTGGCGGCTGCCCCCCGGCGCCGGCGGACCCCACCTCGTCCACGACGCCCACGCGGTGGCCGACTGCCGGGTCAGCCAGCTGGTCCCCGTCGGCGGCCAGCGGATGGTCTTCGGCGAGGTCATCCGGATCACCGAGCTCAGCGACGCGTCGCCGCTGCTCTACGGGAGGAGACAGTTCAGCACCTGGCCCGCCTAGCAGAGCTAGCAGAGCGTCCCCACAAGACGCCCAGACCACCGTTGTGGAGGAGAGATGACCGCTCAACCCACCGACGCGGACACGCCGCAGGGCACACCCGCCCGCGACCAGGGCATCCAGCGCCACAGCGCGATGCCGGTCCGGAAGTACCAGCCGTACCAGGCGGTCGGGCTGCCCGACCGCGGCTGGCCGGGCCGCCGCGCGGAGCAGGCCCCGCTGTGGTGCAGCGTCGACCTGAGGGACGGCAACCAGGCCCTGACCGACCCCATGGACATCACCCGCAAGCGGCGGATGTTCGACCTGCTGGTCGCCATGGGGTTCAAGGAGATCGAGGTCGGCTTCCCCACCTCCTCGCAGGACGACCACGCCTTCCTCCGCCACCTCGTCGACACCGGCGCGATCCCGGACGACGTCGTCGTCCAGGTCATGACGCCGATCCGCGGCGACTTCATCGAACGCACCGTCAAGGCCCTGGAGGGCGTGCCGCGCGCCGTCCTCCAGATCTTCAACCCGACCTCGGAGGTCCAGCGCCGCCTGGTCTTCCGCAAGGACCGCCGGCAGACCACCGCCATGGCGCTCGACGGGGCCGAACAGGCCCTCAAACTCCAGGACTCGATCCCCGGCACGGAGATCTACCTCCAGTACGCGCCGGAGTCCTACACCCAGACCGAGCCGGACTACGCGCTCGAACTCTGCAACGCCGTCCTCGACTTCTGGGCCCCGCGGGCCGCGCACACGCTGCGGATCAACCTGCCCTCCACCGTCGAGGTGTTCCCGCCGCAGGAGTTCGCCGACCGGATCGAGTACACCCACCGCAACCTGCTCCACCGCGAGCGCACCATCCTCGGCGTGCACCCGCACAACGACCGCGGCAGCGGCGTCGCCGCCGCCGAACTCGCCGTCCTCGCCGGGGCGGACCGGGTCGAGGGCACCCTGTTCGGCAACGGCGAGCGCTCCGGCAACGTCTGTCTGGTCACCCTGGCCATGAACCTGTTCTCCCAGGGCGTCGACCCGATGCTGGACCTGAGCGACATCGACGGCATCCGCCGCATCGTCGAGAGCTGCAACCAGATGCCCGTCCACGCCCGCCACCCGTGGGCCGGCGACTTCGTCTACACCTCCTTCGCAGGCTCCCACCAGGACGCCATCGCCAAGGGCCTGCGCGCCCGCGAGGAGTCCGGGCAGGAGGTCTGGGACGTGCCGTACCTGCCGATCGACCCGCGCGACATCGGCCGCGACTACCAGGCGCTGATCCGGATCAACACCCAGTCCGGCAAGGGCGGCATCGCCCACCTGCTGCGCACCGAGTACGGCATCGAGCTGCCGCGCCGCCTCCAGATCGACTTCGCCGCCGAGATGCAGGCGGTCTGCGAGGAGATCGGCGGCGAGATCACCGGCGACCAGCTGTGGGAGCACTTCGTCGAGCGGTACGTGGCGCTGGGCACCGAGACCGTGCCCGGCCTGCCGGAGCCGGAGCCGCTGGTGGCGGAGCCCGGCGACACCCGCTGGAGCGGGGCCACCGCCGAGGCGGTGGCCGGCTACGGGCTCGACGCCGTCGTCCAGGGCCTCGTCGTGGAGCGGGCCGGCGCACCGCTGAACGCGGTCACCGCCGCCTTCGAGATCGTCGTGGACTCCCACTCCTACTGGGGAGTCGGCATCGCTGAGGAGGAGGGCGAGGCCGTCGGCCGGGCCGTCCGGGCCGCGTCCCTGCGGGCGCTGCTGGACACCGAGCGGTCCGGTCTGTCCGAGGCCCGCTAGGGCCACCGGGTTGACGGGCAGGGCCGGCCGACGGGCTGAACAGGTCCGGAGGGCTTAGACAGGGCCGCCGTGGGCGGGGGAGGGAGGAACCAAGCATGCCCTGGAACACCTTGATCGACGTGGCACGGGAGGACGTGCTCCCGCTGACCGCCCAGATCCGGGACGGCATCAAGCGGGAGATCGCCGAGGGGGCGCTGCACCCCGGCACCCGGCTGCCGTCGAGCCGTCAGCTCGCCGAGGACCTCCGGGTGTCCCGCAGCGTCGTCGTCGAGGCCTACGGGCAACTCGTCGCCGGCGGCTACCTGGAGGCGACCCGGGGGTCGGGCACCCGGGTCGCCACCCACCTGGACCGGGGCACCCGGATGCCGACCCTGCTCGGCGACGCCCGCCCCGCCCCGGTGATCCGCTGGGACCTGCGGGCCGGCGGCGCCGACGCCTCCGCCTTCCCCCAGCGCGAGTGGCTGGCCGCCTACCAGCGGGCCGCGCGCCGGCTCGGCCCGCGCGACCTCGGGTACCCGCCGGTGTCCGGCGTCCCGGCGCTGCGCGCCGAACTCGCCCGCTACCTCGGGCGGGCGCGCGGCGTGCACACCACCCCCGAGCACGTCATGGTGGTGTCCGGGTTCGCCCAGACGCTCGGCCTGGTCTGCGCCACGCTGCCCCGCACCGGCCTCGGCGCGCTCGCCGTCGAGGACCCGTGCCACCCGCAACAGCGCCAGTTCATCGTCGAGTCGGGCCTGGACTGCCCGTCCGTCCCGGTCGACGAGCAGGGCATCGACGTGGCCGCGCTGGCCCGCACCGGCGCCCGCGCGGTGCTGGTCACCCCCGCCCACCAGTTCCCCACCGGCGCCGTGCTCAGCGCCGAGCGGCGGGCCGCCCTGGTCCGCTGGGCGGAGGACGTGGACGGCTGGATCATCGAGGACGACTACGACGGCGACCTCTGGCTGGACCACGGCCGCCGGCCCACCGCGCTGCAACGGCTGTCCCCCTCCCGGGTGCTCTACGCGGGCACCGCGAGCAAGTCGCTGGCCTCCGGGATGCGGCTGGGCTGGCTGGTCGCCCCGCCCCGGCTGCGCCGCCGCCTGGAGGAGGTCCGCTCCCAACGGGACCTCGGCTGCGACGTGTTCACCCAGCACGCGTTCGCCGAACTGCTGGACGGCGGCGAACTCGACCGCCACCTGCGGCGCCAGCGCGAACGGCTGCGGGCCCGCCGCGAGGTCTTCCACGAGGCCGTGCGGCGCCGGCTGCCGGGGGCCCGGATCGTGGGCGCCTTCGCCGGGCTGCACGCCTACGTCCAGCTCCCGCACCGGGTGGACGAGGCCGCGCTGGTCGCCCGGGCGCTGCGCCGCTCGGTGCTGGTGCGCGGCGGCCGCTCGTACCACCACCGGTCCTGGCAGTCCGGGCCGGCCCTGGTGGTGGGGTACGCCGGGGTGCCCCGCAGCGGCGTCGCCGAGGCGGTGCGGGAACTGGGCGAGGCCTACGCCGAGTCGGCGGCGGACGGCTGCCTGCGCAGTGCCTGAGCCGCGCCCCGGCTCGGCCCGGAACGCGACCGTACGACACCGAGAGACGCCCGGACGGACAGTGGAGAGTCGAGGACACGGCATGGTGACGACGAGGACGGGCGGCGCCCCCGCGCCGCTCGCGGTGCGCGAGGCGGCCTGGCATCTGCCGGAGCAGCGGGTGCCGGTCGGCGAACTGCCCGAACTGGCGGGCCTGGACGGCGAGCGCCGAACCACGCTGGCCGGCCTGGGGATCGACACCGTGGCCGTCGACCGCGAACTCGGCCCGACCGGGCTGGCCGAGCGGGCGGCCCGCAGCGCGCTCGCCGGCGCCGGGCTCGCCGCCCAGGACCTGGACGCCCTGATCGTCGTCGACTCCCGGGCCCCCGAGACCCTGCTCAGCTCCGAGGCGACCAGGCTCCAGGCCCGGCTCGGCGCCGACCAGGCCGTCACCTTCGGCGTCGGCGGCCTCGGCTGCGTCTCGCTCGGCCCGGCCCTGCTCGCCGCCCGCGGACTGCTCGCCGCAGACCCGGACGTCCGGCACGTCCTGGTCGCGCACGCCTCCACCCCGGCCACTCCCGGCCGCTACCGGCACCCCGTCACCGTCAACGGGGACGCCGGGCAGGCCCTGCTGCTCGCCCGCACCGGCCCGGTGCGGGTGCTCGACCTGGTCCAGGAGACCAACGGCGCGTACTGGGACCTCTTCCGGGTGGACTACCGGGACCGCCCCTGGGAGCGCTGGCAGGAGGAGTGCCGGGACCTGCCCGGCTACTCCTTCCGGCTCGCGGTGGAGACCAGGAACCGGCTCACCGCGCTCCTGGAGCGGCTGCTCAAGCGGCACGGCCTCGACCGCGCCGACGTCGCCGGCTACGCCAGCCAGAACCTCTCGGCGGGCGGACTGCGCTTCCTGGCGGAGTCGCTGGGTGTCGAACTCCTGCCGGAGTGCCGGGAGAACCTGGCCCGGTACGGCCACCTGGGGCCGAACGACGTCTTCCTCAACCTCTGGACGGCGCTGGCGAACGGGCGGCTGGCCGAGGGCGACCGGGTCGTCCTGGTCAACGTCAGCCCGGTGGCGGCCTGGAACCTGCTGCTGGTGGAAATCGGACCCTGGGAGAGCACCGCGTGACCGACACGGCAATCGAGATACGGGAGTTCCTGACCGTCGCACTGCGCCGGCCGGTGGCGCCGGACGAGGACTACTTCGCACTGGGGCTCGCGGACTCGCTGTTCGCGCTGGAGCTGGTGGTCTTCGTCGAGGAGCGGTTCGACATCCGGATCGAGGTGGACGACCTCGACCTGGACTCCTTCCGCACCGCCGAGCGGATCGCCGCGCTGGTCGAGCGCAAGCGGGCCGGCCTGGGCGCGGGCGGGGAGACGGGGGCCGGCTGTGCCGCCCACGGCTAGCGAGACCCGTCCGTCCGCCCCGTCCGACCTGGGGGCTTCGGTGGTCGACGCCGCCGCCGAGCTGGCCGCCGCCGTCCGCGACGATGCCGCCCGCTGGGACGAGCAGGGCGCGCTGCCCGACGAGGCCGTCCGCGCGGTGGCCGACGCCGGGCTGCTCGGCCTCGACCTGCCCGCCCGCCACGGCGGCGCCGGCGCCACCCCGGCCCAGCTGGGCGAGGCCGTCGCGCACCTGGGCGGCGTCTGTGGCGCCCTGCGCGCGCTGCTCACCGTCCAGGGCATGACGGCCGCGGCGCTGCTGCGCTGGGGCGGCGAGGAGCAGCGCGCGCGGTGGCTGCCCGCACTGGCCTCCGGCGAACGCCTCGCCGGCTTCGCCGCCACCGAACGGGAGGCCGGCAGCGCGCTCGCCGAGGTCGGGACGCGGATCGAGGACGACGGCGAACGGCTGGTCGTCACCGGCGCCAAGCGCTGGGTGACCTTCGGGCAGAGCGCCGACGTGTTCCTGGTGCTGGGGCGCACCGACGCCGGCCCGACGGCCGTCCTGGTAGAGGCCGACCGGCCCGGGATCGTCCGCGAGCCCGTCAGCGGCCAACTCGGCCTGCGCGCCGCGCGGATCGCCCACCTCACCTTCGACCGGGTGCGGGTGCCCCGGGAGAACCTGGTGGCGCCGCCCGGGCTGGGCCTGACCCACACCGCCGCCGTGGCGCTGGACCACGGCCGGTTCACGGTGGCCTGGGGCTGCGTCGGCATGGCGGAGGCCTGCCTGGCCGACGCCGCCGAGCACGCCGCGCGCCGGGTCCAGGGCGGCGTGCCGCTGGCCGGGCACCAGCTGGTGCGCTCGCTGCTCGCCCGCTCCGCCGTCGACACGGCGGCCGCCCGGGCGCTGGCCGAGCGGGCCGCCGAGGCCCGGGTCGGCTCGCCGCTGGGCGCCGCCACCGAGACCGTGGTCGCCAAGTACGCGGCGGCCGGGGCGGCGAAGGCGGTCGCCGACCGGGCCGTCCAGATCCTCGGGTCGGCGGGCTGCGAGCCCGGCGTCCGGGCCGGCCGGTTCTACCGGGACGCCAAGGTGATGGAGATCATCGAGGGCAGCCCGCAGGTCGCCGAACTGCACATCGCCGACCGCCTGTTGCGCCAGGGGGTGCGCCGATGACCGGGCCGCAGCAGAGCGGGGCGGAGCAGAGCAAGGCGGAGCAGGGCGGGGCGGAGCAGAGTAGGGCGGAGCCGACCGTCAAGGTCCTGGTCTGGGATCTCGACGACACGCTCTGGGACGGCACCGTGCTGGAGGGCGACGATCCGGTGCCGTTCCCCGCCGCGACTGCCGCCCTGCGGGCGCTGGACGAGCGCGGCGTCCTGCACGCCGTCGCCAGCCGGAGCGACCGGGCCGTCGCCACCGCGCACCTGGAACGGCTCGGACTGCACGAGCTGTTCACCGTGCTGGAGATCGGCTGGGGGCCCAAGTCGGGCGCGGTGCGCCGGATCGCCGAGACCATCGGCATCGGGCTGGACACCGTGGCCTTCGTCGACAACGACCCGGTCGAGCGCGCCGAAGTGGCCGCCGCCCACCCCGTGGTGCGCTGCTACCCGGCCGAGCAGGTCGCCGCACTGGCCGAACTGCCGGAGTTCCGGCCCGAGTTCGTCACCTCCGACGCCCGTGAACGCCGGTTGCGTTACCGCGGCGAGGCGCTCCGCACCCAGGCCCGGGAGGATCACCAGGGCACCCCCGAGGAGTTCCTCGCCTCACTGGGACTGGAGCTGACGGTCCGTCGGGCCGGGTCGGACGACCTCGCCCGCGCCCACGAACTCACCGTCCGCACCCACCAGCTCAACACCACCGGCCGGACCTACGGCCTGCCGGAGCTGCGCGCGCTGTGCGACTCGCCCGACCACCGGGTGCTGGTGGCCGAACTGACCGACCGGTTCGGCGACTACGGCACCATCGGCCTCGCGCTGAGCGAGCGGACCGGGCACCGGGAGGGCGACGGCCCGGCCGGGCCGGCCGAGGTGCTGCGGCTGCTCCTGCTGTCCTGCCGGGTGATGTCCCGGGGCATCGGGCCGGCGCTGATCGGGCACGTCGTGCGCGCGGCCCTCGCCGAAGGGCGCCGCCCGCTGGCCGAGTTCGTGCCCACCGACGTCAACCGGGTGATGCTGGTGAACCTCCGGTTCGCCGGGTTCACCGTGGTGGGCCAGGAGGGGGAGGGTCGGCTGCTGCTCGGCTACCCGCCCGCCGCTCCGCCGCCCCCACCGCCGGGCCACCTGCGGCTGATCACCCCCGAGGCCCCCGCGGCGCCCAACGCCCCTGTCGCCCTCGAGGCCCCCGACGCCCCCGACGCCCGGAGCCGGCCGTGACCGGGCCGGAATCCGTCGTGACCAGGAAGGACACCGTGCACCCGCAAGACACCCAGAACCGCGAGGCAGGCGAGGCCCGGGCGGCCCGCACCGACCGGATCCCGGTCGGGATCGTCGGCGCCGGCACGATGGGCACCGCCGTCGCCCAGGTCTTCGCCGCGGCCGGGCACCCCGTGGTGGTGGTCGACCGGCAGCGGGCCGCCCTCGACGCCGGCCCCGGCCGGCTGCGGGACGGCCTGCGCGCCGCGCGGCTGCTCGGCCGCCGCCCGGCCCCCGGGGAGGCTCGTGCCGAGATCCCCGGCGAGGCCCGCCCCTCGGCGGCGGAGACCGTCGAACTGGTCGACTGGACGGACGAGTTCGGACGGCTCGCGGTGGCCGGCTTCGTGGTGGAGTGCGCCTCCGAGCGGCTGGCCGTCAAGGAGCGGGTCCTCCGGGAGCTCGACCGGGTCTGCGCCCCCGCCACGGTGTTCGCCTCCTGCACCTCGGCGATCCCGGTCGAGCGGCTCGCCTCCTACACCGACCGGGCCGACCGGGTGCTCGCCACGCACTTCATGAACCCCGCGTACCTCAAGGAGACGGTCGAGGTGGTGCGCGGCCCGGCCACCACCGCCCGGACGCTGGAGACCACCCTCGCCCTGCTCGCCGGGGTCGGCCGCCGCGCCCACGTCGTCCGCGACTCGCCGGGTTTCGTCTCCAACCGGGTGCTGATGCCGATGGTCAACGACGCGGCCGCCCGGGTGCAGGAGGGCGTGGCCGACGCGGAGACCGTCGACCTGATCTTCCAGGAGTGCTTCGGCCACGCCATGGGCCCGCTGCGCACGGCGGACCTGATCGGGCTCGACACCATCGTCGACACCCTCGACGTCCTGCTGGAGACCACCGGCGACGAGCGGTTCCGGCCCTGCGACCTGCTGCTCGACCTGGTGCGGCGAGGACACTTCGGCCGCAAGACCGGGCTGGGCTTCTACGCCTACGGGACCCGCCCGTGACCGCCGGCCGTCCTGCCCCCGACGTGCTCGACCTGATGCGCGAGCGGTTCCGTACGCTGCCCGACCGGACCGCCGTGGCGGTCGGCGATCAGAATCTGACGTATCGTCAACTCGATCTCGAAACAAGTGTGTTGGCGGACCGGCTGGCCGCCGCCGGGGTCGCCCCCGGTCGGCTCGTCCTGATCCACCGCCGCCAGGGCGTGCGCACCGTCGTCGGCATGCTGGCCGCGCTGCGGCTGGGCGCCGCCTGGTGCGTCCTGGAACCCGAGCGCCCCGCCGCGATGGTGCGCGCCCTGCTGCGCGACAGCGGCTGCGCCGTCCTGGTGTACGACGACGGCGACCCGGCCACCCCGCCCGCCGCCGTACGGGAGTTGACGGCCGGCTGCGGGCAGCCCGTCACGGCGGTGGCCGAGAGCGGATCGGCCCCGGCCGTGTCTCCGGCCGCCGGCCGGTCGGACGCCGTGGTTCCCCCGACCGCACCGGCCTACGCCGTCACCACCTCCGGGACCACCGGGGAGCCCAAGGCCGTCCTGGTCTCCCGCGGCGCGCTCGCCCACCTGGTCGCCTCCCGCGCCGAGGACCCCGCCGCGACCACCTTCACCGCCTCCCGGCTCTCCTGGGACGCGCCGCTGCTGATGCTGTTCCACACGCTCTGCGGCGGCGGCACGGCGGTGCTGCCCGACGAACGGGCCCTGCCCGACCCGGAGGCCGCCGCCGCGCTGATCCGCCGCCACCGGGTCGAGGTGGCGGTCAGCCCGCCCTCGTTCCACGTGCTGGTGCTGCCTCACCTGGCCGGCGCCGACGCCCACCTGCGGCAGTGGATCGTCGGCGGGGAGGCGCTGTCGGCCGCGCAGGCCGAGCGGCACCGGGCCGTCCTACCCGGCACCCGGCTGGTCAACGAGTACGGCGCCACCGAGACCACCGTCACCGTGCTCGCCCAGCCGGTCGCGTCCGCGCCGCTCGACCCCGTCCCGATCGGGCGGTCCACCCCGGGCAACCGGATCCACCTGCTGGACGAGCGGCTCGCCCCGGTCGGGCCCGGGCGGACCGGCGAGCTGTACGTGGCCGGGCCGCAGGTCGCCGAGGGCTACGCCGGGCGCCCGGCCGAGACCGCGCTGCGCTTCCTCCCCGACCCCTTCGCCACCACCCCCGGCGCCCGGATGTACCGCACCGGGGACCTCGCCTCCGCCGACCCCACCGGGGCGCTGGTGTTCCGCGGCCGGGCCGACGGGCAGCTCAAGGTGCGCGGCGTCCGGGTCGAACGCGAGGCCGTCGAAGCGGCGCTGGAACGCCACCCCGCCGTCCGGCAGGCCGCCGTCCTCGCCGTGACCGGCCCCGACGGCGCCACCGCGCTGGCCGCGTGCTGGCTCCCCGCCGACCCCGCCGCCCCCGCGCCGGACACCACCGAACTGCTGGCGCACTGCACCGCCCTGCTCGGCGGCCAGGCCCGGCCGGAGCGCTTCGTCCGGATGGCCGGATTCCCGCTCGCGCCGTCCGGCAAGACCGACCTCCAGGCACTGCGCGCCCTGCTCGCCGAAGACCCCGGCGACCCCGGCGACCCCGGCGACCCCGGCGGGCCGGACGGTCTCGGCGGACGCGACGAGCCCGCCGAGGCGGACGGCGCCCCGCGGCTCGTGACGCGCTACTGGACCGAGGTCCTCGGGCACGGCGACTTCGGACCGGACGACGACTTCTTCGCCGTCGGCGGCAACTCGCACCGGATCGTCGAACTCCACCTGCGCCTCGAAGGCCGCTGGCCCGGCGCCGTCCGCGTCGGCCGGCTCTTCGACCTGCGCACCGTCGCCGAGCAGGCCGCCGCCGTCGCCGGGGAGCCCGCCACCCCGGAGCCCGTCGCCCCGGTGGCCGGAGCGCCCACGGGCGGCGCCCGGCCCGACGCCGCGTACGAAGTCTGACGAACGGGAGAGAGCAGCAGTGACCAGGACCCCAGCGACGGCCCCCGCCGACACCGACATCGCCGTCGTCGGCATCGGCGCCCGCTTCCCCGACGCCGACGACCTGGCGGCCTTCCGGGCCAACCTCGCCGCCGGCCGGGACTCCGTCGGGGACATGCCCGCCGCCCGGGCCGCTGCCACCGGACTCGACCCGGACGCGGGCTACCTGCCGATGGGCCACCTCGCCGACGTCCACACCTTCGACCACGCCTTCTTCGGCCTCTCCCGGCGCGAGGCCGCCCTGATGGACCCCCAGCAGCGGATCGCGCTGGTCCTCGCCCACCAGGCCGTCGAGGACGCCGGCTACGCCGCGAGCGCCCTGCGCGGACGCCAGGTCGCCGTGGTGCTCAGCGCCGCCGCCTCCGGCTACCTCGGCGCCGCCACCGAGCCCGGCCCGCTCAGCGCCCTCGGCAACGTGCCCTTCGCGCTGCCCGCCCGGATCGCCCACGTGCTCGGCTTCGAAGGCCCCTGCTACGCCGTCGACACCGGCTGCAACGGCTCGCTCGTCGCCGTCCACCAGGCCTGCCGCGAACTGCGCGACGGCGAGGCCGAGTACGCGCTCGCCGGCGGCTTCAGCCTGCGCCCCGGCGGCCTGCCCGCCCGGCAGACCGAAGGCATGACCGAACTCGTCTCCCCGAGCGGCCGCTGCCGGGCCTTCGACGCCGACGCCGACGGCACCGCCAGCGGCGAGGGCGGCGCCGTCCTGCTGCTCACCACCCTCGGCCGGGCCCGCGCCGACGGCACGCCCGTCCACGCCGTGATCCGCGGCAGCGCCGTCCGGCACAACGGCCGCGCGGCCGCCACCATCAGCACCCCGAGCGCACCCGCGCACGCGGCGGTGATCGGCGCGGCCTGGCGCGCCGCCGGGCTCGACCCCGCCCTGGCCGGCTACCTGGAGGCGCACGGCTCCGGCACCCGGCTCGGCGACGCCGTCGAACTGGAGGGCCTGGCCCAGGTGTTCGGGCCGCGCGGGTTCGGGGCGCGGGGCCGGCGGCTGCCGATCGGCTCGGTGAAGACCAACGTCGGCCACCTCGACCACGCGGCCGGGATCGCCGGCCTGGTCAAGGCCGTCCTCGCGGTCGGCCACGGCGAGCTGTACCCGTCCCTGCACTTCCGCCGGCCCGTCGACGAGGCCGCCCTCGAACCCGTCGAGGTGGTCACCGCGCTGCGCCCCTGGGAGGGCGAGGAGCGGATCGCCGGCGTCAGCTCGTACAGCCTCGGCGGCATCAACGCCCACTGCGTGGTCCAGCGGCCGCCCGTGCCCCCGCGCGCCGACCGGCCGGGCACCCCCCGGCTCGTCGGTGTCTCCGCGCGCAGCCGCACCGCGCTCGCCCGGCTCTGCGCCGACCTCGGCGCCGCGCTGACCGGCCCGGCCGCCCGCGACACCGACCTCGACGACGTCGCCCTCACCCTCAACTCCGGGCGCACCCACTACGGACACCGGGTGGCGGTGCGGGCCCGCGACACCGCCGAGCTCGGCCGGGCCCTGCTCGAACGGGCGGCCCGGCTCGACGCCTCGGCACCGGCCGGCGGCGCCCCGCGCGGCGGCCGGACCAGGCCGCCCGCCGTCTGCCTGCTGCTCTCCCCGGACGCCGCGCCCGACGCCCCCGGCCCGGCGGAGCTGCCCGACACGCTGCCCGACACGCTGCCCGCCACCGGCCCGGCGGCCCGGCTGCTCGCCGGCCAACTCGCCCTCCACCGCGAGCTGTCGCGCTGCGGCGTGCCCGTGGAGACCGTGCTGAGCAGCGGCGTCTCCCGGTACGCCGCCCGGTACCTGCTCGGCACCCTCACCGCCGAGGACACCCGCGAACTCGCCACCGCCACCGGCACCGGTGCCGAGGCCGCGCCGCCCGACCGGGACCGGCTCGTCGCGGCGGCCGAACGGCTCGCCGCCGCCGGACCGGTGGTGTTCCTCGACCCCGGCCCCGGCGGGGTCCTCGGCCGGCTGCTCGCCGAGCGGTTCGGCCCGGAGGGGCAGGACGGCGCCCGGCTGGTCACGGCCGCCGACGACGGGTTCGCCGCGCTGCTCGGCCGGCTGTACGAATGCGGCCTGGACCTGGACTGGACGGCGCTCGGCCCCGAGCCCGGCACCGCCCGCCGGCTGCGCCTGCCCGGACACCCGCTGGCCGCCACCCCCTGCTGGATCCGGCCCGCACCGGGGGCCCCCGCGCTGCCCGTCGTGCCCGTCGCATCCGCCGTGCCCGTCGCGTCCGCGGCGCCCGCCGTCGAGCGCGCCGGGGCCGGCCCCGCCGAGGACCCCGAACGCTGGCTCGCCGAAGTCCTGGGAGAACTCCTGCACAGCGAGCAGCCGCCCGGCCCGGAGGCCGACTACTTCGAACTCGGCGGCAACTCGATCATCGCCCTCCAGCTCGCCGACCGGATCCAGACCCGCTTCGGCTTCCGCCCCCGGCTGCTCGACGTCTACGAACACCCCGCCGTCGGCGCGTTCGCCGACCTCATCCGCCGCCGGGCCGGCGCCCCCGCGGCCCCCGCCCTGCCGCCGATCACCCCGCGCGACACGCCCCCGGTCACCTCCTTCGGCCAGGACCGGATCTGGTTCCACCACCAGCTCGACCCCGGCACCACGCTCTACAACCTCCCGATGGTCAGCCTGATCAGCGGCCCGCTCGACGTCGACGCCGTCCGCGGCATGTGGCACGACCTGATGCTGCGCCACGAGGTGCTGCGCTCCAACTTCGCCGAGGAGGACGACGAGCCGGTGCTGCGCATCCGCCCGGAGCCCGGCGACTTCTTCACCTTCCATGACGTCTCCGCGGATCCGGACCCGCTCGCCGCCGCCCGCGAACTCGTCCGGCAGGCCGCCGAGCACCGCTTCGACCTCGCCCACGACCCCCTGGTGCGGGTGCTCGTGGTCCGGACGGCCCCCGAGCAGCACGTGCTCCAGGTGACCATGCACCACGCCGTCAACGACGGCGCCTCACCGCGGATCTTCGAACGCGAGCTGCCCGAGCTGTACGCCGCCCGCCGCGAGGGCCGCCCGCACCGGCTCGCACCGCTGCCGGTCCAGTTCGCCGACTACGCGGCCTGGCAGCGCGAACTGGTGGCCGGCCCGGCCCTGGACCGCGAACTCGCCTACTGGTGCGAGACCCTGCGGGACGCGCCGGTGCTGCGGCTGCCCACCGACCACCCGCGCCCGGCCCGCAAGGACCACGCCGGCGACCTCGCGGTGTTCACCGTGGACGCCGCCCTGATGCGGGAGCTGCGGCGGCTCGCGGCCGACCGCTCCGTCACCCTCTTCGTGGTCCTGCTCGCCGGCCTCTACCTGCTGCTGGCCCGCCGCAGCGAGCAGGACGACCTGGTCGTCGGCATCCCGACCACCGGGCGCAACCGGCCCGAACTCGAAGGCCTGATCGGCTTCTTCAACAGCACCGTGGCGCTGCGCGCCGACCTGTCCGGCGCCCCGTCGGTGACCGCCTTCCTGCACCGGGTGCGCGCCGTGGTGCTGGAGGCCCTGGAGCACCAGGAGATCCCCTTCGACCGGGTCGTCCAGGCGCTGACGGACGAGCGCGATCCGGGCCGGAGCCCGCTGTTCGACGTGTTCTACGTGCACCAGGAGCTGCCGCCGATCCAGCAGATCGAGGGCACCTCGACCGGGTACTTCGACATCGGCCACAGCGCCGGCAACCTGTTCGGCGGCCTGCCAGCGGGCACCGCCAAGTTCGACCTCACCCTGATCACCTCCGACCGGGTCGGCGACGACGCCATGACCGCCTGCCTGGAGTTCAGCACCCAGTTGTTCACGAGCGAGACGGCGGCCGCGTTCGTCGAGGAGTACACCGAGCTGCTCCGTGAACTCGCCGCCGCCGATGGCGAGTTGCCGATCTCCCGGCTGTGGGCCGGGGCGCCGGCGGCCGTCTCCGCCGCCGCGGTCCCGACCGCCCCCGCCGAGGTGCCGGCGGCCGGCCCGCCCGGGCCCGTCCGGCTCGACGTCCCCACCGACCGCCCCCGCCCGGGCCGCCCCGACTACACCGAGCGCAGCGTCACCGTCCCGGTCGACGAGTCGCTGCGCGGCGCGATCGCCAGGTCCGGCCCGCACCCCGACCGGGTGCTGCGGGCCGGCTGGCTGGTGCTGCTCTCGTGGATCTCCGGCCAGGACGAGGTGGCGGTCGGCCTGCCCGGCGGCGCCCTGCTGCGGGCCGACCTCGCCGACGAACCCGCCTTCACCGACCTGCTCGGACGGACCACCCCCGACGGGACGGCCGGCCCCGGAGTCGAGCCCCCGGTCCGCTCCCGGGGCGACAGCGACGGCGGTGGCGGTGGCGGTGGCGGTGGCCACGGCGTCGGCCCGCGCGGGGCCGAACTCGACCTGGGGTGGCGGGCGGAGAACGGCGCCGCCCCCACGGCGCTGACCGTGCACTACGCCCCCGAACTCTTCGATCCGCCGACCGCGACCGGCTTCGCCACCGGCCTGCGCGAGCTGCTGCGCGGCCTGCTCGCCGAGCCCGACCGCCCGGTCCACGACGTGGCGGCCGACTACGCCGACTACGCGGGCCAGGCCGACTGCGCGGACCACGCCGACCACGGCGACGCGCCCGAGACCGTGACCCCGCACTCCGACGACGACACCGTGAGGGCCCTGTGAGCAGCTTCACCGCCACCCCGCTCGACGCCGCCCGGCGTGCCGTCCTGCGGGACACCCCGTCCCTGCCCGCCGACTGCGTGGCGCGCCTGGTCCGCTTCGAGGGCCCGGTCGGGTCGGACCGGCTGCGCCGCGCCGTGGCCCGGGCCCTGGCCGAGCGCCCGGACCTGCACACCGGCTACCGCGCCGCCGCCGGGGGCGGCCCCGGCTTGCTCCGCCCGGCCGACCCGGCCCAGCCGCCCGCCGTCGCGGTGATCGACCTCGACCCGGAGGAACTGGACGGCTGGCTCGCCGCCGAGCTCGTCCGCCCGCTCGACCTGCTCGGCGGGCCGCTGCTGCGCCACGTGCTGATCCGCCGCTCCGACGGCGGGCTCAGCTGGTTCCTGCGCCACCACCGGCTGGTCGACGACGACGCCGGGCTGGCCGCGCTCGTCCGCCGGGCCGGCGCGCTGTACGCCGAGGACGGCGGGACGGCCCCCGCCTCCCTCGGCACCCCGGCCCCCGCCCCGGACCCGGACGCCGACCGGCCCGCCGACCGGGCGTACTGGCGGGAGGTCCTGGGGGCCGCCGGCCCCGAGCCCGCCGCCGCCCGCCCGGCCGGTGCCGTCGCGCCGCCGGCCGAACTGCCCTGGTTGCCGGTGGCCGACCCGGCCGCACTGGCCCGGGTCGCCCGGGCCGGCGGCGCGGGCCCCGCCGCGGTGCTGCTCGCCGCCGCCGCCGTCCACGCGCACCGGCTGACCGGCACCCGGGAGCTGCTGCTCGGACATTGGAGCCCGGCGCCCGGCCCGGGCGGCCGCGGCCTGGTCGTCCCGGTGCGCCTCGCCCCGGCCCCCGGGCTCAGCTTCACCGCCGTCCTCCGGCAGGCGGGCCGCGCCCTGCGCGCGGCCCGCCGCCACGGCCACCGGCCGGACCTCGACCTGCCCTGGGGCCCGTCCTCCGGGTACGGCCTGGTCACCGGGATCGCCGACAGCGCCGAGCGGGTGGCGTACGGCCCCGGTACGGTCGCCGTCCTGGCCCGCGCCTGGGGCGAGCCGCTGCCCGGCCTGTTCCTGCGCGCCGACCCCACCCCCGGCCCGGCGGACCCGGACGGGGCGTGGCGGGTCGCCGCCGGCGGCCACGGCGCCGACCCGGCGGCCCACCGCCGACTGGTCCGGCTGCTGGCGCGGCTGGCGGCCCGGCCCGACGAGCCGATCCACTCCTTCGACCTCGCCGGCGAGGACGAGCTCGCCCTGCTGCGGAAGGCCAACGCCACCGGACACGCGGTGCCCGAGACCACCGTGCCCGCGGCGTTCGCCGCCCAGCTGGCGCGGACCCCGTCCGCCGTCGCGGTGCGCGGCGGGGGCGAGGTGCTGGACTACGCCGAACTGGACGGGCGCTCCGAGCGGATCGCCCGGTTGCTCGCCGGCCTCGGCGTCGGCCGCGAGGACGTCGTCGCGGTGCTGCTGCCCCGCACGCCCGCCCTGGTCGCGGCCGTGCTGGGCGTGCTGAAGGCCGGCGCCGCCTACCTCCCGGTCGACCCGGGCCACCCGCGCGGCCGGGTGGAGTTCGTGCTGGCGGACGCCCGTCCCCGGGTGGTCCTGACCACGGCGCAGCTGGCCGCCGCCGTGCTTCCGGAGCCGGCCGCCGACGGCCCGTCCGTCGTCCTGCTGGACGAGCCCGCCGCCGTCGAGCCCGCTCCCGTCGAGCCCGCCGGCACCGCTCCCGCCGAGGCGAAGCCCACCGGCCCGCTGCCCGGCAACGCGGCGTACGTCATCCACACCTCCGGCTCCACCGGGACGCCGAAGGGCGTGGTGGTCACCCACCGGGCCGTGGCCAACCTCGCCGCCTGGGCGGCGGCCGAGCTCGGCCCCCAGGCCCTCTCCCGGGTGCTCGGCTCCACCTCGCTCTCCTTCGACCTGTCGGTCTTCGAGCTCCTGGTGCCGCTGTTCGTCGGCGGCAGCGTCGACCTGGTGGACAACCTGCTCACGCTGCTGGAACGCCCGGACTGGTCCGGCAGCCTGGTCAACACCGTCCCGTCGGTGTACCAGCAGGTCGCCCGGGCCGAGTGGGTGCGCGAGCGGGCGACGACCTACGTGTTCTGCGGCGAGCCGCTGCCCGCCGCGCTGGTCCGCCAGGTGCACGCCCGCAACCCGGACGCCCGGGTGCTCAACCTCTACGGCCCCACCGAGGCCATCGTGTACGCCACGGCCGGGGCGTGCCCGCCCGGCGCGGACGGGGAACCGTCGATCGGCGTGCCGATCGGCAACGTGCGCGCCCACGTCCTCGACCCGGCCCTGCGGCCCGCGCCGGTCGGCGTCACCGGCGAGCTCTACCTGGCCGGCGACTACCTGGCCCGGGGCTACGCCCACCGGCCGGGGGCCACCGCCGAGCGCTTCCTGCCCGACCCGTTCGGCCCGCCCGGCGCCCGGATGTACCGCACCGGGGACCTCGCCCGCTGGACCGCCGCCGGGGAGCTGGAGTACGCCGGCCGCACCGACCACCAGGTGAAGATCCGCGGCCACCGGATCGAACTCGGCGAGATCGAGGCCCGGTTGACGGAGCTGGACGGCGTCCGGCGGGCCGTGGTGGTCGCCACCGACGACGGCGAGGGCGACCGCCGCACGACGGCCTTCCTGGTCGCCGCCGAGGGTCGCCCGGCCGATCCGGAGGCCGTCCGGGCGGCGCTGCGCGAGGTGCTGCCCGCACCGGTCGTCCCGGCCGCCCTGATCTTCCTCGACGACCTCCCGACCAACGCCAACGGCAAGACCGACCGCGGCGCGCTCGCCGCCCTGGCCGCCGGAGCCGCGCCGGGGACCACGCCCGAGCCCCCCGCCGTCCCGGCCGCCGGCCCCGTCGAGGTGCTGCGCGAGCTCTTCGCCGGCGTTCTCGGCCTGCCCGAAGTCGGCCCGGACGACAGCTTCTTCGCCCTCGGCGGCGACAGCATCCGCTCCATCAAGCTGCTCCGCCGGGCCCGGCGGGCCGGGCTGGCGCTCGCCCCGGAGGACGTGTTCGCGCACCCGACCCCGGCCGGACTCGCGGCCGTCGCCACCGTGCTCGACCCCGCCGACCAAGGCGCCGGCCGGCCCGCCGACGGCGAACTGCTCCCGCTGGACGCCGCCGAACGCGCCTGGTTGCGGGCCCGGTTCCCGGGCCACCGGGACGTGCTGCCGCTGACACCGCTCCAGGAGCGGCTGCTCTTCCCCACCCAGCACAGCCAGGGCGGCGGCGGGGCCTACGTGATGCGGCTGTGGATGCTCTTCGACGGGCGGCTCGACCCGGTGGCGCTGCGCCGCGCCGTCGAGGCGCTCTGCCGCCGCCACCCGAACCTGGCGGCCGGGTTCGTCCGCCTCCCCGACGGCCGACCCGTCCAGGTCGTCCCGGACCGCCTGCCGCCGTTCACGGAGCTGGACCTCAGCGGCCTCACGGCGGCCGAACAGGAGGCGGAGACCGAGCGGTTGGCCGCCGAGGCCAGGACCACCCGGTTCGACCCGGCCGACCCGCCGCTGATCCGCTTCACCCTGCTGCGGCTGGGCCCCGGAGAGGGCGTGGGAGCGCAGCGGTACCGGCTGGAGGTGGTCGCCCACCACACCCTGATCGACGGCTGGTCCAACCAGCTCCTCCTGCCGGAGCTGTTCGCCCTGTACCGCGACCCGGCCGGACTGCCCGAGCCGGTGCCGCTGCGCTCCCACCTGGCCTGGCTGGCCGGCCGGGACCACGAGGCCGCCCGCCGGGCGTGGCGCGAGGCCCTGGCCGCGCCGATCGAACCCACCCTGGTGACGCCGCCCGGGCTGCCGCCCGCCGACGGGTGGCCGGGCCGCCGCTACCGGCCCCTGGGCGAGGAGCGCACCGAACGGCTCGGCGCCCTCGCCGCCGGGCTGGGCATCACGCTCAACACCGTGCTCCAGGCCACCTGGGCGCTGCTGCTGGCCGAGCGGACCGGCCGCCCCGACACCGTGTTCGGGATCATCGTCAACGGCCGCTCGCCGGAGCTGCCGGGCTCCGAGTCCGTCATGGGCTTCCTGATCAACACCCTGCCGCTGCGGATCACCCTGCGGCCGGAGGAGCCGCTGGCCGGGCTGCTGACCCGGGTCCAGCGCGAGCAGGTCCGGATGATCGCCCACCAGCACCTGGGAATCCCCGCGATCCAGCGGGCGACCGGCCTCGGCGAACTCTTCGACACCGTCATGGTGTACGAGAACTTCCCGCAGTCCGGCGACCAGGGCGACGCGCTCCCGGGGGTGCGGATCACCGGCTCGGGCAGCGAGACGGCCGCGCACTACCCGCTGTCGCTGATGGCCATCCCGAGGGACGGCGGACTGGAACTCGACATCCTGCACCGGGAGGACGCCGTCGACGCCGAGGCCGCCGACGCCCTGCTCGCCCGGCTGCTGGGGCTGCTCGACACCCTCGTCGCCGAGCCGGACACCACCGTCGGCGCCCTCGGCCTGCTCGACTCCTGGCCCGCGACCGCCGGGCCCGCCCGCACCCCGCTCCCCGCCGACGCCGCCGAGCCCGCCCCGCCCGCGGACGGCCTGGAGCCCATGCTGGCCACCCTGCTGCCGCTGCGCTCGACCGGCACCGGCGCGCCGCTGTTCTGCGTGCACCCGGCCGCCGGGATCGGCTGGACGTACGCGGCGCTGCTGGGGCCGCTCGGCGACCGGCCGCTCTACGTCCTGCAGTCCCGCGGCCTCGACGGCCGGGGGCCGCTGCCGGCCAGCCTGGAGGAGGTGGCCGAGGACTGCGTGCGGGAGATCCGCGCCGTCCAGCCCGACGGGCCCTACCACCTGCTCGGCTGGTCGTTCGGCGGCCTGGTCGCCTACGCCGTGGCCGCCCGGTTGCAGGAGCAGGGCGCGGAGGTGGGCCTGCTCGCGATGCTCGACAGCTACGTGTTCGCCGACCTGCCCGCCCGCTCGGAGGCCGAGGTGCTCGCCGAGCAGGGCCACGTCCGCAACGCCCTGCTGCGGCTGACCGGCGTCGACCGCCCCGCCGACGCGCCCGCGCCGACCGCCGAGGAGTTCCTCGCCCTCGCCAAGGACTCCGACTCGCCGCTCTCCGTCTTCTCCGAACACCACCTGACCGCGCTCGCCGAGGTCTACGACAACAACGTCCGGCTCGGCCGGGCCTTCCGCCCCGGCGGGTACCGCGGCGACCTGCTCCTCATCGAGGCCGTCCCCGAGACCAGCGGGCCCGTCCAGGACCCGGAGAGCTGGCTGCCCCACCTCGACGGCGGCCGGCTGCTGCGGCACCGGACCGACCACGGCCACCAGGAACTCGGCGGCCCGGCCGCCCTCGTCGACCTCGCCCCGGCGCTGCTCGACCGGCTCGGCGACCCGGCCGGGCCACAGGGTCCGCAGGGGCCGCACCAGCCGCACGAGCCGGAGAGGAGCTGAACCGGATGTCCGCCATGCCCGCCACGCCCGCCACGCCCGCCCGACGACGGCCGCTCACGGCCCCGCAGTCGGGAATCTGGTTCGGCCACGAGGCCGACCCCACCCGGCGGCGGTTCACCGCCGGCCAGTACGTCCAGTTCCACGGCGCGATCGACGAGGAGCTGTTCGAACGCGCGCTGCGGGGCGTGGTGGCCGGCAGCGAGAGCCTGCGGGCGCGCTTCGAGCCGACCGCCGACGGCGCCGTCCAGATCATCGAGGACGCCGCCGACTGGCCGCTGCACCGGCAGGACCTGCGCCACCACGAGGACCCGGCCGCCGCCGCCCGCGCCTTCCTCGCCGCCGAACTCGCCCACCCCTACGACCTGACCGCCCGCCCGCCCTTCGACCACTTCCTGCTGCGGACCGGCGAGGCGGAGTACCTCTGGTACCTCCGGATCCACCACATCCTGTGCGACGGCGTGGGCGGGGCCGGGCTGATGCGCCGGGTGGCGGCCGAGTACACGGCGCTGCACGCGGGCGAGCCGCCCTCCACCGGCGTGCACGACCCGCTCCAGGCCCTGCTGGACGACGACGCCGCCTACCGCTCCTCCGCCCGGTTCCGCACCGACGCCGCGTTCTGGGCCGAGGAGTCGGCCGGCCTCGGCGACCCGCCCCGCCTCGCGGGCGGACGCAGCGCCCCGACCGGCTCGGGCCCGCGCCCGCCGGTCGCCGTCCGGACGGAGCTGTCCGCCGAACGCTGGGCCGCTGTCCGCGAGCGCGTCGGCGCGGGCTGGACGGCGCTGTTCCCGGCGGCGCTCGCCGTCGCGCTGCACGCCGACACCGGCGAGGGCACGGCGGTGATCGGCCTCGGCGTCCGTGGCCGGGACGCCGCGCTGGCCCGGCGGGCCCTCGGCATGACGGCGAACGTCGTCCCGCTGCGGCTCGCCGTCGACCCGGCCGCCACCGTCGGCGGCCTGGTGGCGGCCACGGCGGACCGGGTCCGGGCCGCGCTGCGCCGCCAGCGGTACCGCTTCGAGGACCTGCTCCGCGACACCGCCGCCGCCCGGGGCGACCGGCCGCTGATCGGCCCCACCCTGAACCTGCTGCCGCTCGACCTGGGCCTGCGGTTCGGCGGGATCCCGGCCACCGTGCACGAGGTCTCGCCGGGCCTGCCCGAGGACTTCGCGCTCGGCGTCTACGACAACGGCCGCGCCACCCTGCCGGTGTTCGCCGACGCGGTCGGCGACTACCCCGAGGACACCGTCCGGGCCCACCTGGACCGGGTGCTCGACCTCGTGACGGCGCTGGCCGAAGCCCCCGAGGGGCTCCCGGTCGGCCGGCTGCGCACCGGCAGCGCCGTCGCCCTGCCAGCGCCGCGGCCTGCCCCCGCGCCGGCGCCGGACCGGACCGGCCAGGACGGCGACACCCTGGTCTCGCTGTTCGAGCAGCAGGCCGCCACCCGCCCGCGGGCACCGGCCGTGGTGCTGGGGGAAACCGTCCTCACCTACCGCGAACTCGACCTGCGCGCCGACCGGTTGGCCCGCCGGCTCGCCGCCCGGGGCGTGCGCCGCGGCGACCTGGTGGGCGTCGCCCTGCCTCGCTCGCCGGACCTGGTGGTCGCGCTGCTCGGAGTCCAGAAGGCCGGCGCCGGCTACCTGCCGCTGGATCCGGACTACCCGGTCGAGCGGCTGCGCGCGACCATCGAGGACGCCGCGCCCCGGCTCGTGGTGACGGACGACTCCGCCCGGGCGGCGCTGCCCGACGGCGTCGAGACCCTGCCCGTCGACGGCGCGGACGAGCCCGCCGACCGGACGCGGCCGCAGCGCTCCGGCCCGGACGGTGTCGCCTACGTCATCCACACCTCCGGTTCCACCGGCCGCCCCAAGGGCGTCCTGGTCACCCACCGCAACGTCACCCGGCTGCTCGCCACCACCGCCGACCGGTTCGGCTTCGGACCGGACGACACCTGGACCCTGTTCCACTCCTACGCCTTCGACTTCTCGGTCTGGGAGCTGTGGGGAGCCCTGCTGCACGGCGGCCGCCTGGTCGTCGTCCCCCGGGACACCGCCCGCTCGCCCGAGGAGTTCCTGCGCCTGCTCGCCGACGAGCGCGTCACGGTGCTCAACCAGACCCCCTCGGCGTTCACCCAGCTGGCCGCCGCCGACGCCGCCCACCCCGGCCCGAGCGCCCGGCTCGCCCTGCGGTACGTCATCTTCGGCGGTGAGCAGCTCGAACCCTGGCGGCTCGCGGACTGGTACCTGCGGCACCCGCAGGACGCGCCCCGGCTCGTCAACATGTACGGCATCACCGAGACCACCGTGCACGTCACGGCCGGCGACCTCGACGCCGCCGCCGTGGCCTCGGGCGCCGCCACCATCGGCCGCCCGCTGCCCGACCTGCGGGCGTACCTGCTGGACGCCGCCCTGCGGCCGGTGCCCGACGGCCTGCCCGGCGAGCTGTACGTGGCCGGCCCCGGCCTGGCCCGCGGCTACCTCGGCCGCCCCGCGCTGACCGCCGCCCGCTTCACCGCCGACCCGTACGGCCCGCCCGGCAGCCGGATGTACCGCAGCGGGGACCGCGCCCGCCGCCGCCCCGACGGCGAACTCGAACACCTCGGCCGCACCGACCGGCAGGTGAAGATCCGCGGCTACCGCATCGAGCCGGGGGAGATCGAGGCCGTGCTCGCCGCGCTGCCCGGCATCTCCGGCGCCGCCGTCCTCGCCACCGAACGGGAGCCCGGGCACAAGGCGCTGACCGCCTACCTGCTCGGCACCGAGGAGGCCGTCCGCGCGGCCGCCGACCACGCCCGCGCGTCGCTCCCGGACCACCTGGTGCCCGCGGCCTTCGTCGCCGTCGAGGCCTTCCCGCTGACCGCCAACGGCAAGCTCGACGAGCACCGGCTGCGGGCCCTGGAGGCCAGGGCGGCGGACGGCCGGGGCCGGGCGCCCAGCGGCGAGCACGAGACCCGGCTGCACCGGCTGTTCGGCGAACTCCTCGGGGCCGAGGGCTTCGGCGCGGACGAGAGCTTCTTCGCCCTCGGCGGCGACTCCCTCTCGGCGAACCGGCTGGTGGTCCGTGCCCGGGCCGAGCTGCCCGCCGAGCTGTCCGCCGGACTGACCATCCGGGACGTCTTCGCGGCCCCCACCGTGGCCGGCCTGGCCGCCCGGATCGGCGCCCGTGGCGCCGCCCGCAGGGGTGAGGCGGCGGCCGGCCGGGAACTCCCGCAGCGCCCGCAGGCCGGCCCCCGGCCGGAGCGCATCCCGCTCTCCCACGCCCAGCGCGGCCTGTGGTTCCTGCACCGGCTCGGCGAGCAGGCGTCGACCTACCACATCCCGCTCGCCGCCCGGCTGACCGGGCCGCTCGACCTGGCCGCGCTACGGGCCGCCGCCGGCGACGTCCAGCAGCGGCACGAGAGCCTGCGCACCGTGTTCCCGGCCACCGACGGGCAGCCGTACCAGCGGATCCTCGACGACCCGCCCCTCCCGCTGACCGTCCGGCAGCTGGACCCCGCCGGCCTGGACGCGGCGGTGCACGAGGAGGTCCACCGGCCCTTCGACCTCGAACAGGGCCTGCCCTGGCGGCTGGTGGTGTTCACCGCCGGGCCCGGCACCCACCTGCTGCTGATCGTCCTGCACCACATCACCGCCGACGAGCAGTCGCTGGGCCCGCTGACCCGCGACCTCGCCGTCGGCTACGCCGCCCGGGCCCGCGGCCGGGCCCCCGAGTGGCCCCGACTGCCGCTCCAGTACGCCGACTTCACGCTCTGGCAGGGTCGGGAGCTCGGCCCGGCCGACGAGCCCGACAGCCCGCTGGCCACCGAACTGGCGCACTGGCGCGAGACCTTGCGCGGCGCACCGGAGCGCACCGCGCTGCCGGTGGACCATGAGCCGCCGCCCGGCGCGGCCCTGCGCGGGGCCGCTGCCGAGTTCCAGTGGGACGCCGAACTGGTCGCCGCAGCAGCTGAGTTGGCGGCCGGCCGGGGAGCCACCCTGTTCATGGTGCTGCACGCGGCCGTCGCCTGCCTGCTGGCCCGCTCCGGAGCGGGCACCGACCTCGTCCTCGGCACGGTCACCGCCGGCCGCGCCGACCCGGCCCTGGACGACCTGGTCGGCTACTTCGCCCAGCCGCTCGCCCTGCGCACCGACCTCTCGGGCCGCCCGGGCTTCGCGGAGCTCGTCGACCGCGTCCGGCACGCCGACCTCACCGCCTTCGCCCACGACCAGGCGCCCTTCGACCGGGTGGTGGACGCCCTCGCACCCGACCGGGAACTCGGCCGCCACCCGCTGTTCCAGGTGATGATCACCCTGCACGGCGGACGCCAACCCGCGCTCACCCTGCCCGGACTGTCCGGCGCACCGCACCGATTCGAGCGGGTGATGGCCAAGTTCCCGCTGCTCTTCGAGTTCGCCGAACAGCCGGACGGCACGGTGCGTGGCGTCCTGGAGTACAGCACCGGCCACTTCCGTCCCGAGACCGCCGACCGCCTGGCGCAGGGCCTCGGCCGCCTGCTGGCGGCCGTCCTGGCCGACCCGGCGGCACCCGTCGACGCCCTTGGCAGCCTCGACCTGCCCGGCACCCTCGACCTGTCCGACACCCCGGGCCCGGCCGGCCGCCCGCTCCCGGCGTCCGCCGCCGCCCGCCCGCAGCCTGTCACCCGCCCGGAGGGCGGCTCGCCCGCCGAGGAGCAGCTGCGGACCCTGTTCGGCAGCGTCCTCGGCCGGGCGCGGCCCGGGCCGTCGGAGGGGTTCTTCCGGCTCGGCGGGGACAGCATCCTGGCGATCCAACTGGCCACCCGGGCCCGGTCGGCGGGCGTGCTGATCACGCCGAAGGACGTGTTCACCCACCAGACCCCGCGCGCCCTCGCGGCCGCCGCGGCCGTCGTCCCGGACCGTGTCCGTGCCCCGGCCGCCCGCCCGGCGGTGCCCGCGCCCCCGGGCGGGGTGCTGCCGCCCACCCCGATCGCGGACTGGCTGGCGGCCCGCGGCGGACCGATCCACGGCTACGCTCAGTCCCTGCTGTGCGAGGTGCCGCCCGGCGCCACCGAACACACCCTGAGCGCCGCCCTCCAGCAGCTCGTCGACCACCACGACGCGCTGCGGACCCGCCTGACCGGGGCCCCGGGCGAGCCGCTCGCCTTCGAGATCCGGCCCGCCGGGACCGTCCCGGCGGCCCCGCTGCTGCACCGGATCGACCTCGCCCGCGAGGGCCTCGCCACCGCCCCCGGCCGCGACCCGGCGCCCGCCCTGCTGGAACTCGTCGCGGAACAGCGGCACGACGCCCGCCGCCGCCTCGACCCCTACCGGGGCGAACTGCTGCGGGCGGTCTGGTTCGACGGCGACCAGGGCGGCCTGCTGCTGATGGTGATCCACCACCTCGCCGTCGACGGCGTCTCCTGGCGGATCCTGCTCGACGACCTCGCCCGGGCCCACCGGGCCGCCGCCGACGGCCACCCGGCCGACCTCGCCGCCGTCCCCGTCACGGCCGCCGACTGGGCCCGTGCGCTGCGGGCCGCCGAGGCCGACCCGGCGGTCGCCGCCGACCGCGACCACTGGCACGGCCTGCTGACCGCCGGCACCGGGACCATCGGCACCCGGCCGCTGGACCGCACCCGGGACACCGTGGCCGGGGCCGCGACCCTGCGCACCACCCTGGGCGGCGGCCCGACCGCCGCCCTGCTGACCGACCTGCCCGACCGACTCGGCGCCGCCGTACCGGAGATCCTCCTCGGCGCGCTCGCCGCCGCCCTGCGCGGCTGGCGCGCCCGCGGCGCCGACGGCCCGCTCCTGGTGGACGTCGAGGGCCACGGCCGCGACCCGGAACTCGCGGCCCTCGACGGCCTCGACCTCTCCCGGACGCTGGGCTGGTTCACTGTCATCCACCCCGTCCTGCTGGACACCGGCCCGGCCGGACCCGACACCGGGGGAGCGGCCCGCGCCGACGACCTCGCCCCCGCCGACGAACTGGCCCGCGCCGTCGCGGCCGCGCGGCGGCGCCTGCGCGCGACCCCCCACCGGGGCCTGACGTACGGGCTGCTCCAGCGGTCCGGCGCGCTGCCCGACCGCCCGGCCCCGATCGCCTTCAACTACCTGGGCCGCTTCGACACCACCCGACGCGGCCCCTGGCAGCCCGTCCCCGGCACCCTGCGGGGCGAGGCCGACCCCACCCTGCCGCTCGCCCACACCCTCTCGGTCGACGCCTTCGTGGAGACCGGCCCGGACGGCCCGCGGCTGCGGGTCGAATGGGCCTGGCCGGCCGGCGTGCTGGCCGCCGACGCGGTGGCCGAACTCGCCGCCCGCTGGGAGCAGGCCCTCACCACCCTGTCGTCCGCCGGCCCGCCCCGGGCCGGGGGGCCCGCAGCCGACGCCCAGCCCGAAGCACCCGCCGAGGCCGCCGTCCTGCTGCCCGCCACGCCGCTCCAGGCCGGCCTGCTGTTCCACTCCCGCTACGCCGCCCACGACGGCCGCCGCGACCCGTACCTCGTGCAGCTCGTCCTCGACCTCACCGGCGCGATCGACCCGGAGCGGCTCCAGGACGCCGCCCGGCGGCTGCTCGCGCGCCATCCGCAGCTCGCCGGGGCCTTCACCAGCGGCGAGTCCGGCCCGCCGCGGCAGGTCGTGCCGGTCGAGGTGACGCTGCCCTGGCGCACCGTGGACCTCACCGGACGGGCGGAGGGGGAGCAGTCCGCCGACGCCCGGCGGCTCGTGGCGGAGGACCGCCGGCCGTTCTCGGTCGACACCCCGCCGCTGATCCGGTTCACCCTGCTGCGGCTGGCCGCCGACCGGTGGCGGCTCGTCTTCACCCACCACCACCTGCTGCTGGACGGCTGGTCGGTGCCGATCGTGCTGCGCGAGCTGCTCGCGCTGCACCAGGGCGTCGATCTGCCCCCGGCGCCGTCCTACCACCGCTACCTCGACTGGCTGGCCGGGCGCGACGACGCGGCCGCGCGCGGCGCCTGGCGCGTCGCCCTCGCCGGGGCCGAGCCCACCCGGGTCGGCCGGCCCGCGCCGGCCGGCGGCGAGGGCGCCGACGACGGCCCGTCGACGAGCGTCTTCACCCTGCCCGCCGGGCTCACCGCCGGGCTGCGGGCGCGCGCCGCGCAGTGGGAGGTGACCCTCGGCTCCCTGGTGGCGACGGCGTGGGCGCTGGTGCTCTCCCACCTCACCGGCCGCGACGACGTCCTGTTCGGCACCACCGTCGCCCAGCGCCCGGCCGAACTGCCGGAGGCGGACCGGCTCGTGGGCCTGCTGATCAACACCGTGCCGGTCCGGGCCCGGCTGCACCCGGGCGAGCCGCTGCGAGAGCTCGCCGCCCGGTTCCAGCGGGAGCGCACCGCGTTGCTGGACCACGAGCACCTGGGCCTCACCGAGGTGGAGGAGGCCGCCGGCGCCGGGCGGCTCTTCGACAGCTCACTGGTGTTCGAGAACTACCCGCTGGACGAGGCCGGGTTCGTCGAGCCCGCGCCGGGCCTGCGGATCGGTGCCGTCGAACCGTTCGACGGCACCCACTACCCGCTCTCGCTGGTGGTGCTGCCGCGCCGGGGCGGCCTGGACGTGCGGCTCCAGCTGCGCCCCGCCGAACTGGACCGGTACCTCGACGCGGACCGGCTGCGCACCTTGCTGACGGCCGCCTGCGCCGCCCTGGCCGGTCCTGGCGCGGACGCGCTGACCACCGGCCGGGTCGACCTGCTGCCGCCCGTCCAGCGGGCGGGGCTGCGGGCCTGGGGCACCGGCCCGGCGGCCGACGCCGAACCGGTGTCGGTGGGCGCGCGGTTCGAGCGGCTGGCGGCCGACCACCCGGACCGGATCGCCCTGCGACACGTCGACGGCGCCACCGCGAACGCCACGGGTACCGCCACCACCACGTACGGCGCGCTCAACGCCGACGCCAACCGGCTGGCCCACCACCTGGCCGGCCTCGGGGTGCGGCCCGGCACCCGGGTCGCCGTGCGGCTGCCGCGTTGCCCGGAGGTGCCGGTGGCGATGCTGGCGCTGGCCAAGCTCGGCGCCGTCTGCGTCCCGCTGCACCCGGGGTTCCCGGCCGAGCGGCTGCGCGCGCTCGCCGCCGAGGCGGGCGCCGAACTGCTGCTGGACGCCGAGGTGTTGGCGGCGGTCCGGCGGGCGGGCGGGAGCGCGGGCAACCCCGGCGTGGAGGTGCCGCCCGGGCAGGTCGCCCAGTTGCTGTACACCTCGGGCTCGACCGGCCGCCCCAAGGGCGTGGCGGTCACCCACCGCAACATCCTCGCCCTGGCCGACGACCCGCTGTGGCACGGCCCCGACCACGACCGGGTGCTGTTCCACTCGCCGCACGCCTGGGACGCCATGGTGTACGAGCTGCTCATGCCGCTGCTGACCGGCCGTCAGGTGGTGGTGGCCCCGCCGGGAGAGCTGACCCCGGCGGACTACGCCCGGGCCGTCGAGCGCGGCGGCGCCACCGCGGCCTGGCTGACGGCGGGCCTGTTCGACCTGCTGACCGAGCAGGTCCCGGCGGCCCTGGCCCGGTTGCGCCTGATCTGCACCGGCGGCGACGTCGTCCCCCCGGCGGCGCTCGCCCGGGCCCGGCGGGCCGCGCCCGGCCAGCGGTTGCTGGACCTGTACGGGCCGGTGGAGAGCACGACTTTCGCCCTGGGCCACGAAGTCCCGGCGGGCCCGGTCCGCGAGGGCGAGGCCGTCCCGATCGGCCGCCCGCTCGCGGGGACGAGGGTGCTGCTGCTGGACGCCGCGCTGCGCCCGGTGCCGCCGGGCGTCCCCGGCGAGATCCACCTGGGCGGCGAGGGCCTGGCCGCGGGCTACCACGGCGCCCCGGCCCGGACGGCCGAGCGCTTCGTCGCCGACCCGTACGGCCCACCGGGCGGCCGGCTGTACCGCACCGGGGACCTGGGCCGGTGGGACACCGAGGGCCGGCTGCACTTCCTGGGGCGCGCGGACCGGCAGGTGAAGATCAACGGGTTCCGGATCGAGCCGGGCGAGATCGAGGCCGCGCTGTGCGCCGAGCCGGAGGTCACCGCCGCCCGGGTGGTGCCGCACGGGGCGGGCCCGGCGGGCCGCTCGCTGGTCGGGTACGTGGTCGCCGACCGGCCGGTGGCCGCCGGCGAACTGCGCCGCCGGCTCGCCGGGCGGCTGCCGCGCCACCTGGTGCCCGCCGTGCTCGTCCCGGTCGACGCGCTGCCGCTGGACGCCAACGGCAAGGTCGACACGACCGCCCTGGGCCCGCCGCAGCGGTCGGCCCCGGGGCCGACCCGCTCGCCCCGCCGGGAGGTCCTGGCGGCGCTGTTCGCGGAGGTGCTGCGGGTGCCGGCGGTCGCGCCGGAGGACGACTTCTTCGCGCTCGGCGGCAACTCGATCGCCGCGATGCGGCTGGCCGGGCGGATCCGGTCCACCCTGGGGGTCGACGTGCCGCTCGGCGAGCTGTTCGACGCGCCCACGGTGGCCGGGCTGGACCACCGGCTCGACCGCGCCGCCCGTACCGACGGCACCGGCGGCAGCGCCCCGGCGCTCGGCGACCGGACGGCCCGGCCCGACCGGCTGCCGCTCGCCCCCGCCCAACTGCGCCTGTGGACGGCCAACTACCTGGGCGAGCACCGCCCGGACTACCTCACCACCCTGGCCCTCGACCTCACCGGCGGGCTCGACCCCGCCGCGCTGCGGGCCGCCCTCGGCGACCTGGTGGCCCGGCACGAGGCCCTGCGGACCGTCCTGCCGTACGGCCCGGACGGCCCCGAGCAGCGCATCCTCGCGCCCGCCGATGCCCCGCCCGGCGCCCCGCCCGCCGACGCCGACCTCGCCGAGGCCTTCCTCGTCGCCGTCCCGTCCGCCGCGCCCCGCTTCCTCGACGTCCCGCCGGAGCGGCTGGACGCCTGGATCGCCGCCGAACTCGACTGCGGCTTCGACCTGTTGACCGAACCGCCGCTGCGCACCGCCCTGCTGCGCAGCGGCCCCGACCGGCACACCCTGCTGCTGGTGCTGCACCACGCGACGGTGGACGGGCACGCGCTCGAACCGCTGCTGGCCGACCTGCGGTCCGCCTACCGGGCCCGGGCAGCCGGCGGGGCGCCGCGCTGGCCGTCGCCCGCCGTCCAGTACGCCGACCACGCCCTGTGGCTGCGGCGGCGGCTCGGCGACGAGGACCGCCCGGAGAGCCCGGCCGCCCGGCAGGCCGCCTACTGGAAGGGCGCGTTGGCCGCCCTGCCGCCGTGGCGGGGCCTGCCGGACGCCACCGGCGCCCCGGGCGCCGGGCCGGGCGCGGCCGGCACCGTCCGCTTCGCCCTGGACCTGCGGGAGCACCGCCGGCTGGCGGCTGCCGCCCGGGCCTGTTCGGCCGGCACCGGGATGGTGGTGCAGGCGGCGTTCGCGGCCGCGCTGGGCGACCTCGGCGCGGGGCACGACCTCCCGATCGGAGTGCCGCTGGCCGGCCGGGACGACGAGGTGCTGGACGGCGTGGTCGGCTGCCTGGTCAACACCGTGGTGCTGCGGGTCGACACCTCCGGCGCCCCGACGGCCCGCACCCTGGTCGGGCGGGTCCGGGAGCGGCTGCTGGCCGCCCACGCCCATCAGGACCTGCCGTTCGACCGGGTGGTGGAACTGGTCAACCCGGCCCGGCGGGCGGGCCGCCAGCCGCTGTTCGGGGTGGCGGTCTCCCATCTGGTGCGGGCCGAACCGGCCGACGGCGGGCGGTGGGCCGACGCCGTGACGGTCGCCGAGCGGCCCGTCCCGGTGGCCCGCACCGCCGTCGACCTGCTGCTCCAACTGGTGGAGCGGCGGACCGCGGACGGCGCACCCGGCGGGCTGGAGTGCGCCCTGGTACACGCGCTGGACGGCTGCGACGAGCCGACCGCCCGGCGGGTGGTGGCCGCCTTCCGACGGCGGGTCACCGAGTTCTGTGACGAGTTGAACAACGAGTCGAACGGCGAGCTCGACGGCGAGCTCGACGACGAGCCGGCCGACGAGTTGAACGACCTTGCCCACGTGCACGACCACAACCATGAAGTGAGGGCCCGATGAGCAGCACCAACCCCTTCGACGACGAGCAGGGCGCGTTCCTGGTCCTGGCGAACGAGGAGAACCAGCACGCGCTCTGGCCCGCCTTCGTCGACGTGCCCGCCGGTTGGCGCAGCGTGTTCGGCGAGGAATCCCGGCAGGCCTGCCTGGATTACGTCGAGAAGAACTGGACCGACCTGCGTCCGCGCAGTCTGGCCGAGGCGATGGACGCCCGCGTCGACTGAGCGCGATCGGCCGGTCCATCAGGGCTGTTCCGCCCTGGCTTAAGGATCTTCCGTCCCCCGCAAGCGAACTGACAGCATGTCAGGGACGGGCGCGGGGCCGGCCCGCAGGAACGAGTGCGGCGCGCCTGGGTTTCCCCCACGCCCGGCCGCGCCGCCGGCGAACCGGCCCCGGAGCCCCGCAGGCACCCGATTGCCGCCCGTCCGGACCGCAGCGGCACCGCCCGTTGTCCGAAGCCCTCACGAGGAGTCACCGATGAACGCTGTCACCCCGCGCCCCGCCGAGCGCACGGCCCGGCCCCGGCACTACCTGATGTGCCGTCCGACCCACTTCGAGGTCACCTACGCGATCAACCCGTGGATGGACCCGGCGAAGCCGGTCGACACCGGGCTCGCCGTGGCGCAGTGGGAGCGGCTGTACGCGCTCTACCAGGAGCTCGGCCACCGGGTCGACCTGATCGACCCGATCCCGGGCCTGCCCGACATGGTCTACGCCGCCAACGGCGCCACCGTGGTGGACGGCAAGGTGCTCGGCGCCCGCTTCCGCAACGCCGAACGCGCCGCCGAGGGCCCCGCCTACCTGGAGTGGTTCCGCGCCAACGGCTACCCCGAGCTGCACGACCCGGAGCACGTCAACGAGGGCGAGGGCGACTTCCTGGTCACCGCCGAGTACGTGCTCGCCGGGCGGGGCTTCCGCAGCACGCCGGCCGGCCACGCCGAGGCCCAGGAGTTCTTCGGGCGCCCGGTGATCGGCCTGGAGCTGATCGACCCGCGCTACTACCACCTGGACACCGCGCTGGCCGTCCTGGACGGCGACGAGATCATGTACAACCCGGAGGCCTTCTCCGCGGGCAGCCGCGAGGTGCTGCGCCGGCTGTTCCCGGACGCGGTGCTGGCCGACGCCGGCGACGCCGCCGTGTTCGGCCTCAACGCGGTCAGCGACGGCCTGCACGTGTTCCTGCCGGAGGCGGCCACCGGCCTCGCCGACAAGCTGCGGGAGCGCGGCTTCGAGCCGATCGGCGTCGACCTGTCCGAGCTGCTCAAGGGCGGCGGCAGCGTCAAGTGCTGCACCCTGGAGCTGCGCCACCGCGCCTGACCGCTGCCCGTCCGCCCGTCCGCCCCTTCGCCCGCCTCCGTGACGCCGGGGGCGGACGAACGGGGCGGACGCGGGCCGTGCGACCACCCCGTACCAACGCGACGGGCCGCGCGGGCCTCCCCCCGAGGAGGTCCGCGCGGCCCGTCGGCGTCGCGCCCCGGTGCCGCCGCCCGACGACGGCGGCCCGGTGGCGGCTCAGTCCGGCCGCCCCGCGCGCGGCGGCCCGCTCTCGGCCCAGCGCTTCAGCAGGGCGGCCGCCGCGCCCGAGTCGACCGCCTCGGCGGCCCGGGGCAGCACGGCCGCCAGCCGCTCGACGACCGGCCGCTCGGAGGGCGTCAGCGCCGCCAGGCCGGCCGCCGCGGACAGCAGGACGGCGTCACGGACGGGGCCCTGCTCGCCGTCCAGGACGGCGTGGACCACGCCCGCGTTGTGGGCCGCGTCGCCGCCGCGCAGCGCGTCCGGGGCCGCCGTCGCGATCCCGAGCTCGCGCGGGTCGAGCCGCTCCTGCACGAACCGGCCGGTGGTCGCCGTCCAGACCGTCGAGGTGGTGGAGACGGACAGTTCGTCGAGGCCGTCGTCGCCCCGGAAGACCAGCGCGTCCACGCCCTGGCGGGCGAACACGGCGGCGATCAGCGGGCCCAGCCGGGGATCGGCGACGCCGACCGCCATGGCCGTGGGCGAGGCCGGGTTGGTCAGCGGGCCCAGCGCGTTGAACGCCGTCGGCACGCCCAACTCCTTGCGGGCGACGGCCGCGTGGCGGAACGCCGGGTGGAAGGCCGGGGCGAAGCAGAAGCCGATCCCGACCTCGCGCACCGAGCGGGCCACCTCCTCGGCCGAGAGCTCCAGCGCGATGCCGAGCCGCTCCAGCACGTCCGCCGAGCCGGAGGCGGAGGAGGCCGAACGGTTGCCGTGCTTGACCACCCGGGCCCCGGCGGCCGCCGCCACGATCGCGGCCATGGTGGACACGTTCACGGTCTTCGCGCCGTCCCCGCCGGTGCCGACGATGTCCAGTGTCGGCCCCGGCACGTCGACCCGCACCGTGTGCTCGCGCGCGGCCCGGACCAGCCCGTCGACCTCCTCGGCGGTCTCGCCCTTGGCCCGCAGCGCCACCAGGAACCCGGCCAGCTGCGCCGGTGCCGCCTCGCCGCGCATCACCCGGTCCATCGCCCAGGCGGTGTCGGCGGTGCTCAGGTCCGTCCCGCCGATCAGCGCCGTGAGCAGCTGCGGCCAGCTGCGCGATTCACCATTCCCTGTCACTGGTCACCCATTTCCGCTCGTCGGTTCCGATGTGCGTGCGGTCAGCGTCCGGCGCCGACCGCGAGGAAGTTCTCCAGCAGCTGCATGCCGCCGGTGGTGGTGATGCTCTCGGGGTGGAACTGCACCGACTCGATGGGCAGGCTGCGGTGCCGCATGCCCATGACGTAGCCGTCGTCGTCGGCGGTCGCGGTGAGTTCCAGGTCCTCGGGCAGCGGCTGGGTGACGATCAGGGAGTGGTACCTGGTCGCGGTGAGGCTGTTGCCGAGGCCGGCGAACAGGCCGCGCCCGTCGTGCGTCACGGTGCTGGTGCGCCCGTGCATCAGCCGGTCGGCGACCTGGACCCGCCCGCCGAACGCCAGGCCGATCGCCTGGTGGCCCAGGCACACGCCGAGCAGCGGGACCTTCCCGGCGAAGTGGTGGACGAGCTCGACGTGGCCGGAGGCCGCCGGGTGCCCGGGACCGGGGCCGAGCACGACCGCGTCGGGCGCGGTCGCGGCCAGCTGCTCGGGGGTGCGGGTGTGCGAGCGGACCACCTCGGTGTCCGCGCCGAGCGCCCGCAGGTACTGGTCGATGATGTGGACGAAGCTGTCCCGCGCGTCCACCAGCAGAACCTTCACGCCGTCAACTCCTCACCCGTCAGCGCCCAGTAGGCGGCGCCCAGCTTCGCCAACGTCTCGTTCCACTCGCCCTCGGGGGTCGAGTCGGCGACGATCCCCGCGGAACTCTGCACGGAGTACACCGCGCCGTCGTGCGCGATCGTGCGGATGCACAGGGCCAGTTCGCTCCAGCCGCCGACGTCGATCAGGCCGACGGCACCGGCGTAGGCTCCGCGCGGCTCCCGCTCGATCTCGTGGATGATCTCCATGGCGCGCAGCTTCGGCGCGCCGGTCATGGTGCCGGCCGGGAAGGTCGCGCACAGCGACCGCCACACGTCGGCGTCCTCCTCCAACTCGGCGCTGACCGTGGACACCAGGTGGAAGACGTGCGAGAAGGTCTCCACCACCATCAGGTCGTCGGCCGTCAGGGTGTGCGGCTTGCAGACCCGGCTGATGTCGTTGCGGGAGAGGTCGACCAGCATGACGTGCTCGGCCTGCTCCTTGGTGCTCGCCAGCAGGGCCTTGATCCGCCGCTCGTTCTCCTCCTCGTCCTGGTCGCGACGGGTGGTGCCGGCGATCGGGCGCATCACGATCCGGCCGTCCTCGATCCGGAACAGCAGCTCGGGGCTGGCGCCGATCAGCGTGCCCTCGCCGTTCGGGAGCAGGTACATGTGCGGGGAGGGGTTGCGCGAGCGCAGCCGCCGGTAGACCTCGACCGGCGTCAGCGCGGTGCGGACGTCGATCCGGTGGCCGACCTGGATCTGGTAGATGTCGCCGACCCCGATGTGCTCCAGGCAGCGCCGGACCCAGCCGTGGAAGGTGTCGCGGTCCACGCTGTCGTGCACGGACTGCGGGCGGACGGCCGGCGGGCACGCGGCCTGCGGCTCCTGCCCGGCCGCCTCCCGGGCCGCGCCCGCGAGGTCGTGGCGGCCGTGCTCGCCGAAGGCCGGGCTGTCGGCGGTCCGCAGGACCGGCGCGCCGTCGGTGCCGTAGTGCACGCTGTCGCGGAACAGCGTCAGCACGGCGTCCGGGCGGGCCGGCGGCAGCGCCCGGGCGGGCAGGTCCTCCATGTGCCAGGCCGCGTCGTAGCCGAACCGGGCCAGGAAGCCGAAGTGGAAGCGGTCGCCGGGCAGGCCCGGCTCCAGGCCGAACAGGCCCTGCGCGCGCCGCAGGAACTCCCAGACGCGGGCCGGCTCGGGGGCCTCCAGCCGCGCGGGGGCGTCCGCGGCGGGGGTGAGGCCCGCCGCCTCGGCGGTCGCCCGCAGCACCGGGGCGAGCTCCGCGATCCCGTCGATCTCCAGGTACGAGCCGTACAGCCGGATCTCGGCGAGCGGGCCGCAGCCGAGCACCGCGGGCCCGCCCTGCCGGCCGGACTCGGTCAGGCTCTCCAGCAGGTACACCTGCTCCGCGCCGAGCCGGTCGCCCAGCCGCGTGTACAGCTCCAGCGGGTCGTGCGGCGGCAGCGGCTCGGTGCCGAGCCGGACGGCGAACGGAGGGTGCGATGGCGCGTCTGGCATCGGAATCCTCATCGTGAATGGCCGGCTGGGTACGGCCGGTGAACCAATGGCCTCCAGTCAATCCGTTCGTCCCGGAAGGCGGTCAGACCAGTTCTCCGGTGCGGGAGCAGGCCAATTCGCGGACGCTTGACCTTCTTTCCGCGGCCGGGCTGCAATGAGCGGGCCAGCGATTTCCGTTCCCATCCGAGGGCCGTGATGAATCGAATTCCGCAGACCGGAGCACCTGCCGCCTGGCGTTCCCTGCCGGCGGCCCAGCAACCGCAGTGGCCGGACCAGGCGGCGCTGCGCGAGGTGGTCGCCGACCTGTCGGCCGCCCCGCCCCTGGTCCTCGCCGAGGAGTGCGACCGGCTGACCGACCGGATGGCCGCCGTCGCCGCCGGCGAGGCCTTCGTCCTCCAGGGCGGCGACTGCGCCGAGACCTTCGGCGGGCTCACCGCGGACGCGGTCACCGCCAAGCTGCGCACCCTGTTGCAGATGGCGGTGGTCCTGACCTACGCGAGCGGCGTCCCGGTCGTGAAGATCGGCCGGCTGGCCGGGCAGTACGCCAAGCCCCGCTCCCAGCCGGACGAGACCCGCGACGGCCTCAGCCTGCCCTCCTACCGGGGCGACGCGGTCAACGGCCCGGAGTTCACCGAGGCGGCCCGCCGCCCGGACCCGGCGCGGCTGCGGCGGATGTACGAGGCGTCGGCGGTCACCCTCAACCTGGTCCGCGGCTTCGCGGCCGGCGGCAGCGCCTCCCTCTACCAGGCCCACCAGTGGAACCGCGGCTTCCTGGAGGACTCCGCCGAGGCCCGCCGCTACGAGGAACTGGCCGACGGCGTGGACCGCGCACTGCGCTTCCTGCAAGCCTGCGGCTGCGACCCGGCCGGGCTGCTGGAGGCCGAGTTCTTCGCCAGCCACGAGGGACTGCTGCTGGACTACGAGCAGCCCCTCACCCGCACCGACCCGCGCACCGGGGCGCACTACGCCACCAGCGGGCACCTGCTCTGGGTCGGCGAGCGGACCAGGGGCCTGGACGACGCGCACATCGCGTACTTCGCCGGGATCCACAACCCGATCGCCGTCAAGCTCGGCCCCACGACCACCGCGGACGAGGTCCTCGGCTACGTCGACCGCCTCGACCCCGACCGCCGGCCCGGCCGGCTGACCTTCGTGGTGCGGATGGGCGCGGGCCGGGTGCGCGAACTGCTGCCGCCGCTGGTGGAGAAGGTCACGGCGGAGGGCGCCCGGGTCGCCTGGATCTGCGACCCGATGCACGGCAACACCGTCCAGACCGACGACGGCCGCAAGACCCGCCGCTTCGACGACATCCTGGGCGAGGTCGCCGGCTTCTTCGAGGTGCACCGGGAGCTGGGCACGCACGCCGGCGGCATCCACGTCGAACTCACCGGCGACGACGTCACGGAGTGCCTCGGCGGCGGCGACCAGGTCCGCGCCGAGGACCTGCACCAGCGCTACGAGACGGCCTGCGACCCACGGCTGAACCACCGCCAGTCCCTCGACCTCGCCTTCCGGGTCGCGGAGCTGATGAAGGCCTGAGAACCGCCCCGGACCGCGGTTGGCCGGATCGGTGCGCGCCGATCCGGCCAACCGGCCTTTCCGCGCCGATTCCCCGTCGGTGACCCGGGGGCGCGGACGCCGATCGCAGTCCGTCAGGCGGCGTCTTTTGGGGAGAACTGAATATCGTTGACCCATTGACCGGGCCGTCCTTAGAGTGCCTTGCGATCCTGCGCCTATTCCTCTGGGGGGAGTGGAAACGGTGGGGTACCGACCTGGTTCCGGCATACGCCACGACGGCAGTTCCTCACCCGTGCCCCGGGTCGAGTACCGCATTCTCGGCCCGCTCGAAGCGCTCGTCGACGCCAGGCCGCTGAACCTCGGCGGGATCCGGCAGCAGACGGTGCTCGCCGCGCTGCTCCTCGACGTCAACCGGGTGGTCAGCGTGGACCGCCTGGTCCGCGCCCTCTACGAGGAGGCCCCGCCGGCCACCGCCCGCGCGCAGTTGCAGATCAGCGTCTCCGCCCTGCGCCGGCTGTTCGCCGTGCACGGCCTCTCCGACGTCATCACCACCCACCCGCAGGGCTACATGGTGAAGGCGGCGGACGCCCAGCTCGACCTGCTCCAGGCCCGCGACCTGGTCGGGAAGGCGCGGGCGCTGCGCGACCGGAAGGCGGCGGACCGCGACCGGACGGCGGAGGACCGCGACCGCAAGGCGGAGGCCGCCGCCCTCTTCCGGCAGGCGCTCGGACTGTGGCGCGGCGATCCCCTCGGCGGCCTGCCCAGCGAGGCGCTCCGGTCCGCCGCCGGCCAGCTCACCGAGCAGTGGGTCGGCGCCACCGAGGAGTGCGTCCAGCTCGAACTCGCACTCGGCCGGCACGGCGCGGCCGTCGGCGAACTCATCGGCCTGGTCGACGAGTTCCCGTTACGGGAGCGGCTGCGCGGCCAGCTGATGCTGGCGCTCTACCGCTCCGGGCGCCAGACCGAGGCGCTCCAGGTCTACCGCGACACCCGTCAGTGGATGATCGACGAACTCGGTGTCGAACCCGACCCCCGGCTTCAGCGGCTCGAACTCTCCATCCTCGCCGGCGACCCCCGGCTCGACCTGCCCGACGGCCGTCCGGCCGCCGCCCACGCCACCCCGGCCGCCGAGTCCGCCGCCGCGCCGTCCGTGGCCACCGCCGCCCCCGTCACCGTCCCGGAGATGCTCCCCGCCGACCTCGCAGACTTCACCGGCCGCGAGCACCTGCTCGCCGGCCTGCGCGAACGGCTGCTGCTCTCCTCCCACGACCAGTCCCGGCTCGCCGTCCCGATCGTCTCCGTCGTCGGCAAGGCCGGGGTCGGCAAGACCGCCGTGGCCGTCCACGCGGCCCACCAGATCGCCGCCGAGTTCCCCGGCGGGCAGCTCTTCGCCGACCTGCACGCCGGGGCCCCCGACACCGTCGGCCCGGCCCAGGTGCTGGAGCGCTTCCTGCGCGCCCTCGGCGTCAACGGCACCGCCATCCCCGACGGGCTGGAGGAGCGGGCCGAGATGTACCGGGCCCTGCTCGCCGAGCGCCGGGTGCTGATCGTCCTCGACAACGTCGCCACCGAGAGCCAGATCACCCCGCTGCTGCCGGGCAAGCCCACCTCGGCCGTGATCGTCACCAGCCGGCGGCACATCGGCAGCCTCGCCGGAGCCGTCCGGGTGGACGTCGACACCTTCGACCCCGACCAGTCCGCGGAACTGCTCGGCCGGATCGCCGGCCCCGCGCGGGTGGCGGCCGAACCGGAGGCGGCGAAGGCGCTGGCCGAACTCTGCGACCACCTGCCGCTGGCGCTGCGCATCGCCGGCGCCCGGCTCGCCGCCCGGCCGCACTGGGAGATCACCGAACTGGTGGAGCGGCTGGAGGACGGGACCCGCCGGCTCGACGAGCTCAAGTACGCCGACGTCGGCATCAGGGCCGGCCTCTCGCTCACCTACGAGAGCGTCAGCGAGGACGCCCGCCGGCTGCTGCGGCGGATCGCCCTGATCGACGAGGGGCCGTTCTCCACCTGGGTCGGCATGGCGCTGCTCGACCTGCCCGAGTACCAGGTCCAGGACCTGATCGACGAACTCTCCGACGCCCAGCTGCTGGACGCCGTCGGCACCGCGCCCGGACGCCACACCCAGTACCGGCTGCACAACCTGGTCCGGGTCTTCGCGCGCGAACGCCTCGTCGACGAGGAGAGCGTCGAGGAGCGGGAGTCCGCACTGGCCCGGGTGATCGGCTGCTTCCTCTACCTGCTGATCGAGGCGAGGCAGCGCGAGTACGGCCGCGACGTGCTGATCCGCGGCCGCGGCACCGCCCTGCACCCGCTGCCCGCCCGGACGGTGGACCGGCTGCTGGCCGAGCCGCTGCGGTGGTTCGCCCGGGAGCGGCCCATGCTCGTGCCCCGGGTCAGACAGGCGGCCATGATGGGCCTCACCGCGCACTGCTGGGAACTCGCCGTCACCGCCGTGACGTTCCTGGAGACCCACGGCCGGCTCGACGACTGGCGCGACACCCACGAACTCGCCCTCGCGGCCGCCCGCAAGGGTGGCGACCGGCTCGGCCAGGCCGCCGCACTGCACTCCCTCGGCTCGCTCGCGCTGACCCGGCAGAACTTCGCCGCCGCCGAGGAGCGCTTCCGCCAGGCCGCCGGGATCTTCACCGACCTCGGCGACGACCTCGGCTCCGCCCTCACCGCCCGCGGCCTCGGCTACCTCGCCCGGGTGGACGGCCGGATCGACGAGGCGACCGCCCACTACCAGGCCGCCCTCACCGTCCTGCGGGCGAGCGGCGGCTCCGTCGCCGTCGCCTACGTGCTGCACAACCTGGCCCAGCTCAAACTGGGCGAGGGCGACGAGGAGGGCGCCGGAGAGCTCCTCGACGAGGCGTTGCGGCTGAGCCGGGAGGGCCGCGGCCGGCGGGTCGAGGCCCAGGTGCTGCACCGGATGGGCCAGAGCCACCTGGAACGCGGCGGCTACGACCGGGCCCTGGAGGCCTTCTCCCGCGCCCTCGACGTCGTCCGGCTGATCGGCGACCACACCGGCGAGATCTACGCCCTGCACGGCATCGGGGCGGCCCGCCACCGGCTCGGCGAGAGCGGCGAGGCCGCCCACGCCCTGCACCGCGCCCTGCTCCTCGCGGAGGGCTCCAACGAGCGGCTGATCATGGGCCGGATCCTCGTCACCCTCGGTGAGTTGGCGCTCGGCACCGGGGAGGCCGACCTGGCGGTCCAGCACCTGCGGCGGGCCCGGCTGGTGTTCCGCCTCATGCGGACCCCCGCCGAGGAGGCCCGCACGCTCGACCTGCTGCGCTCCGCCCGGCTGGCCGCCGGCGACCCGGAGCCCCCCGCAGGCCCGGGTCCACCTTCCTAGTCGGCGATGAAGGCCACCGCGTAGTGGTTCAGCGAGAGGGTGAGGCTCACCCGGTGCCCCGACTCGCCGTCGGAGACCCGGAAGGTGGCCGCCACCTCGGGGTGCACGGTGAACAGGCCGAGCCCGCTGAAGTACCGGTCGACGTCGAACACCAGCCGGTAGAGGCCGCGCCCGCCGTCCGTCCCGCCCCACTCCTCGATCCGGCCGCTCGCGTCCGTTCTGCGCTCGACCACCGGCACCCACTCGTTGTCGACCAGCGACTCCAGTCTCGTGTCGAGGCCGACGGCGGTGCGCCCGTGGACGCTGTCCAGCGCTTCGACGATGACCCTCGCCATCAGCCCACCCGCCCCGGGCGCGGTAACCGGGCCGGCGGACGTTCCTCGGACGGGATATCTCGCATGAAAACCACTCCTTGCCTCAGTACACGATGCATTGGGAAAAGGGCGCGTCAAGCCTATTGTCAGGGGTCCCGCTATCGGCCCGCCATCGAATGATTATTTGTTCGAAAAGTCTTGACGGGCAGTGATTCCGGACCAGTAAAGTCACCGCTGCCAGCCACAATCCTCCGCCGCCGCACACCGCGACCTCCCGTCCGGTCGCCCGTCCGGCGGCGTTCCCGAAAGAGGCGGAAAATCCATGTCTCCGAAATCCGTCCCCACCGCACGGCGGCTCCGGGTATTCGACTCGACACTGCGCGACGGCGAACAGGCCCCGGGCAACGCGATGAACCCCGACCAGAAACTGGAGCTGGCCCTCGCCATCGAGGCGACCGGCGTGGACACCATCGAGGCCGGCTTCCCCAGCTCCTCACCGCGTGACTTCGAGGCGACCAGACTGATCGCGGGCGCGCTCACCACCGCCAAGGTGGCGACTCTCAACCGGGCCGTCCGCGCGGACATCGAGCTGGCCGCCGAGGCCGGCGGCGTCGAGCGCCACCAGGTCCAGATCATGGCCACCGGCAGCGACGTCCACCTGGAGCACAAGCGCGGCCTCACCCGGGCCGAGGGCCTGCACGAGATCATCGACAGCATCCGGTTCGCCCGCGAGCTGGGCTTCACCGACATCACGCTCGGCATCGAGGACGCCAGCCGGGGCAGCGACGACCTGCTGCGCCCGATGATCGAGGCCGGCATCGAGGAGGGCGCCGGCACGGTGGCGCTCGCCGACACCACCGGCTGCCTGATCCCGGCCGAGTTCGGCGCCCAGGTGGCGCGGGTCCGCTCCTGGATCCCGGACCACATCATCCTGTCCACCCACTGCCACCAGGACCTCGGACTCTCCCTCGCCAACGCCCTGGCCGGCGTCGAGGCGGGCGCGGACGAGGTGCAGGCCACCATCGCCGGCATCGGCGAGCGCGCGGGCAACACCCCGCTGGAGGAGCTGGCGGCGGTACTGCTCTACAAGGGCGAGCAGCTCGGCCTGACCAGCCGGCTGCGCACCGAGAAGTTCTACGAGGCCTACCAGCTGCTGGCCCGGATCATCGGAATGTCGACGCCGCGCAACAAGGCGATATTCGGGGAGAACGCCTTCGCCACCCAGGCCGGAATCCACCAGGCCGGAATGCTGCGCAATCCGGTGACCTACGAATACGTCGAGCCGCACAGCTTCGGCCGGGAGCGCGGAATTCTCATCGGCCGGCACTCCGGGCGCAATGTGGTCCGCAACCTGTTCGACCAGATGGGAATCGGCGCCGAGCGCGACCTGCTCGACGAGATCTACGAGACCTACATCGCGGGCCGCGCCGACGGCACCTGCATCGAACTGGGCGAGCTGCGCGAGATCATCGCCGAGCGCCTGGAGCGCACCAGCGAGATGGCGGTGGCCAGCTGATGGGCGGCACCGAGCGCAACCTGATCGAGAAGGTCTGGCAGAGCCACGTCGTCGACCAGGCACCGGGCGAGCCCGACCTGCTCTACATCGACCTGCACCTGCTCCACGAGGCGAGTTCCCCGCAGGCCTTCGACGGCCTCCAGCTGGCCGGCCGCCGGGTCCGCCGGCCCGACCTCGCGCTCGCCCTCGAGGACCACAACGTGCCCACCAACACGCTGCTGGTCAAGGACGCGATGGGCAGCGCCCAGCTGGAGCGCCTGCGCGAGAACTGCGAGGAGCAGGGGATCGAGCTGTTCTCGCTCGGCGACGACCGGCAGGGCATCGTGCACGTGGTGGCGCCCGAACTGGGCTTCGTGCGCCCCGGCATGACCGTGGTGTGCGGTGACAGCCACACCTCCACGCACGGCGCCTTCGGGGCGCTCGCCTTCGGCGTCGGCACCAGCGACGTCGAGCACGTGCTCGCCACCCAGACGCTGGCGCTCCAGCGCCCCCGGACGATGTCCGTCGAGTTCGTCGGCGAGCCGCCGGCCGACGTCACGCCGAAGGACCTGATCCTCGCGGTGATCGCGCACATCGGCGCCAACGGCGCCAACGGCTACGCGATCGAGTACCGCGGCAAGGCCGTCGAGGACCTCTCCATGGAGGGGCGGATGACGGTCTGCAACATGAGCATCGAGGCGGGCGCCCGCGCCGGCCTGATCGCCCCCGACGACACCACGCTCGCCTACCTGCGCGAGCGCTGGGACCCGGCCGCCGAGGCCGACTGGGACGAGGCCGTCCGCTACTGGCAGTCCCTGCGCACCGACGAGGGCGCCGCCTTCGACCGCGTGGTCGAACTGGACGTCACCGGGCTCAAGCCCTTCGTCACCTGGGGCACCAACCCCGGCCAGGCCGTCCCGCTGGACGCCGCGGTGCCGGCGCCCGAGACCTTCGCGACCCCCGCCGAGCAGCAGGCCGCGCGCCGCGCCCTGGAGTACATGGGCCTCGAACCGGACGTCGCCCTGCGGGACGTCGAGATCAACACGGTCTTCCTCGGCTCCTGCACCAACGGCCGGATCGAGGACCTGCGGGCCGCGGCCGACGTGCTGCGCGGCCGCAAGGTCTCCGACCGGATCACCATGCTCGTCGTCCCCGGCTCGATGGCCGTCCGGGCCCAGGCCGAGGAGGAGGGCCTGGACCAGGTCTTCCTCGACGCGGGCGCGCAGTGGCGGCTCTCCGGCTGCTCGATGTGCATGGGCATCAACGCCGACCGCCTCCAGGGCATCCAGCGGGTCGCGTCCACCTCCAACCGCAACTACGAGGGCCGGCAGGGCACCCACGCCCGCACCCACCTGGTCTCGCCCGTCGTCGCCGCCGCCACCGCCGTGGTCGGCCGCCTGGCCGCGCCGACCGAGCTGTGACCGCGCCCGCCGGGCACACCCGCCCGACCCGCCCGACCCGTTCCACCCGCCCGACCCGTTCCACCCGACCGGCCTGTTCGACCCGTTCGACCGACCGCAGCCAGACCGACCAGCAGGGGGCAGAGGCATGAGGGAGCCGCTTACGGCGCACACCGGACAGGCCGTGGCCCTGTCCCGGGACGACGTCGACACCGACCAGATCATCCCGGCCGAGTTCTGCAAGCGGCTGACCAAGACCGGCTACGCCGACACCCTGTTCGGGCACTGGCGCAAGGAGCCCGGGTTCGTCCTGAACCAGCCGCAGCACCAGGACGCGAGCGTCCTGGTGGCGGGCCACAACTTCGGCACCGGCAGCTCCCGCGAGCACGCCGTGTGGGCCCTGCGCGACTGGGGTTTCCGGGCCGTCATCGCCACCAGCTTCGGCGACATCTTCCTGCGCAACGCGCTGAAGAACGGTCTGCTGGCCGTCGCCCTGCCGGTGCCCGTCGTCGCCGACCTCGCCGAACGCGCCCAGGCCGACCCGAAGTTCGAGATCACCGTCGACCTGGAGCAGCTGACCGTCGGCACCGACCTCGGGACCTGGGAGTTCGAGGCCGACCAACGCGCCCGCTGGCTGCTGCTCAACGGCCTCGACGACATCGACGTCACCCTGCGCAAGGCCGACGCGATCGCCGCCTTCGAGCAGGGCCGCCCGGCCTGGATGACCAGCATCACCCGCGGCGCCTTCTCCTCCCCGGACACCGCGAAGCAGCGCCGGGCCTCCTGACGACCGCACCCCCCGGCGCAGCTCCCAGGGCCGCGCGGCGGTGACCCTGCCCGACGCCCCCGGCCCGGCCGACCCGACCCACACCCGGCCGGCCCCACCCCAGAAACGGTGAGAGACCCATGACCAAGACAGTGACCGTCATCCCCGGTGACGGCATCGGCCCCGAGGTGACCAAGGAGGCCCTGGAGACCATCGAGTCGCTGGGCCTGGACCTCGCGGTCGACGTGCTCGACCACGTCAACGCCGACACCTACCTGCGGACCGGGGTCTCCCTGTCCGACGAGGACTTCGAGCGGATCAAGGCGAGCGACTCGGTGCTCTTCGGCGCCATCGGCGACCCCCGCGTGAAGACCTCGGACTACGGCCGCGGCGTCCTGCTGCGTCTGCGCTTCGACCTCGACCTGTACGTCAACCACCGCCCGGCCACCCTGCTCCAGGAGCGGCTGAGCCCGCTGCGCGACGCCCGGACCCGCGCCATCGACGCCGTGATCGTCCGGGAGAACACCGAGGGCCTCTACACCGACATCGGCGGTGTGCTGCGCGGGAACACCGTGCACGAGATGGCCGTCGACGCGGACGTCAGCACCTACATGGGCGTCTCGCGGGTGATGGAGTACGCGTACTCGATCGCCGAGCGCGGCGTCTGCATGGTCGACAAGTCCAACGCCGTCCGGCACGGCGGCCAGGTGTGGCAGCGGGTGTTCCGCGAGGCCGCCGCGAAGTACCCCGCCATCAGCTCCACCCACCTCTACGTCGACGCCGCCGCGATGAAGCTGATCTCCGACCCGTCGCAGTTCGACGTGATCGTCACCAACAACTCGTACGGCGACATCCTCAGCGACCTGGCGGCCATGCTGGCCGGCGGCCTGGGCAACGCGGCCTCGGCCAACATCAACCCGGACACCGGGTTCGGCCTCTACGAGCCGGTGCACGGCAGCGCGCCCGACATCGCCGGCCAGGGCATCGGCAACCCCTTCGGCGCCATCCTCAGCTCCGCGCTGATGCTGGAGCGCCTGGGCTGGGCCGCCGAGGCGAAGGCGATCCAGCTGGCCGTCGGCACGGCCGTGGCCGAGGGCGCCTGCACGCCGGACCTCGGCGGCTCCCTCACCACCGAGCAGGTCGGCGCCGCGGTCAGGGCGGCCCTCGCGGCGGCCTGACGGCATGACCCGCCCCCACCCCCCAACCGCCGCCGTGGTCGCCCCACCGACCACGGCGGCCGGGTCCGTCCTCCCCGACACCGCCCGGCGGGCGGGCGTCCGAAGGCGGACCCAGGCCGCTCAGCCCCAGGGATTGTGCTCGTGCGATTCGCTGACCGCGGTACGGAACGTGGTGTGCTCGATCATCTCGTACGGACTCCAACTCCTGGACGGCGCGGCCGGTCGGCAGCGGTTGAAAGGATGGCTGAAGCCTGGCAGCTCCGGCCATCGGCCCGCTATCGACGCCCGCTGGGCACGCCTGCTGTCGACGCCCGCCGGGTACGCCCGCTGTCGACGCCCGCGCCCGGCCGGACGGCACCGGGTTCGGCGCCGCCGGGGCGGCGGGGCCGGCTCGGTAGGATCCTGGCATGGGTGCGCAGGAAGAGGCGTGGGACACGGACGCGGCGGAGCGGGCGGTCGCGGTGCTGAAGGCGGTCGCCGACCCCTCCCGGTACCGGCTGCTCTGGGCGCTGACCCGGCGGGAGCTGCCGGTCAGCGAACTGGCGGAGCTGCTGGGCGCGCACGTGGCGGCGACCTCGCAGCACCTGGCCAGGCTGCGGGCGGCCGGGCTGGTCGTCTCGCGCCGGGAGGGCACCCGGATCTTCTACCGGGCCGCCGAGGTGCGCGGCCTGCTGACGGAGGCGGCGCTGATCGCCAACGACCTGCCCGGGCGCGGTGACGGCGGTGACGGCGGCGGTACCGGCCCGGCCGCCGCGACGGCCGAGCAGCCGTTCGCCCGCGCCGTCCGCTCCGCCCGCCGCCGCCCGGCCACCGGCCAGGCCTGAGGCCCGTCCTAGGGCGTCTCCTCGTCGAGCCGGTACTCCCGCAGGGCGGCGTCGTAGCCGAACAGCCCGGCGTAGCGGCCCCAGTCGGTGGCGGTCTCCAGCTGCCGGTCGACCTGTTCGCTGGTGTAGTGGTGGGCGAGCAGGTCGCGGAAGAAGCCGGCGTGCACGGCGGTGCCGGGGCGGCCGCGCAGGCCGTTGGTGATCAGCCGGACCAGCGGGACGTCCACCGCGGCTCCGGCGAAGATGGTCCGGGACTCCTGGACGTCGGCTCCGGCGAAGGCGGTGCCGGCCTCGGTGAGCAGCAGGTCGTCGCCGTGGATCTCGGCGAAGCCGAGCAGGTCGAGGGCGTCGAGCTGGGGGAGCATGTCGTCGATGTCGAGGCCGAGTTCGTCGGCGAGGTCGGCGAGGTCGCAGCAGCCGCCGCGGTGGGCGATCATCGCGGCGAGGCCGGCGAGGCCGTCCACGCTGGCGGTGGGCAGCGGGGTGTTGGCGACGGTGCGCCGGTCGGGCCGGGCGCCGTCGGCGCGGCCGGGCAGGCGGGTCTCCTTGGGGCGTCCGGTCATGATCCGGTAGACCCGGTCGACGAGTTCGTCGAAGGCGGCGGCGTCGCGGTCGCGGGGCCGGTCGAGGTCGACCTCGACGGTCTCCCGGATGGTGCCGTACGGGCGGGAGCCGAGGACGACGATGCGGTCGGCCATCAGGACCGCCTCCTCGATGTTGTGGGTGACCAGCACGACGGCGCGGGTGGGGAACTGGCCGGACTCCCACAGTTCCAGCAGTTCGCCGCGCAGGTTCTCGGCGGTGAGGACGTCCAGCGCCGAGAAGGGCTCGTCCATCATCAGCACGTCCGGTTCGACGACCAGGGCGCGGGCGAAGCCGACGCGCTGGCGCATGCCGCCGGAGAGCTCCTTGGGGTAGGCGGACTCGAAGCCGGCCAGGCCGATCAGGTCGATGGCCTGGACGGCGGCCTCGGCGCGCTCCCGGGGCGGCACGCCGCGGGCCTCCAGGCCGAGTTCGACGTTCTGCCGGACGGTCAGCCAGGGCAGCAGCGCGAAGGTCTGGAACACCAGGGCGCTGCCCGGGTTGGCGCCGGTGAGCGGGGTGCCGCGGTAGGCGACGGTGCCGGAGCTGGGCGGGATCAGTCCGGACAGGCAGCGCAGCAGGGTGGACTTGCCGGAGCCGGAGCGGCCGAGCAGGGCGACGATCTCGCCGGCCCGGACGGTGAGGTCGATGCCGGACAGCACGGGCAGCGCGCCGTCGGCGCCGGCGTAGGCCTTGGTGAGGCCGACGGTCTCCAGCAGGATCTCGCCGTCGGCGGGGGAGCCGGGGAAGTCGGGGGAGTCGGAGGAGTCGGAGGAGTCTGCGGGGGAGAACACAGCGGCGGTGGGCGGCGCGGTGCGGGCGGCGCGCGGGAACGGGAAGCGCATGCGGGGACCTCCGGGGCGGGGAGCGGGCGCGGGTCAGAGCGAGTAGCGGCGCTCGGCCAGGCGGTAGAGGCGGCGCCAGAGCAGCCGGTTGAGGGCGACGACGTACAGGCTCATCACCGCCACCCCGGCGAGCAGGTGCGGGTAGTCGCCGTGCTCGGTGGCCCGCGCGATGTACGCGCCGAGGCCGGTGGCGGTGAGCGTGGTGCCGCCGAAGGTGACGACCTCGGAGACGATGGAGGCGTTCCAGGCGCCGCCGGAGGCGGTGAGTCCGCCGGTGACGTAGGCCGGGAAGATCCCGGGGATGATCAGCCGTCGCCAGCGCTGCCAGCCGCGCACGCCCAGGTCGTCCATGGCCTCGCGCAGGTCGGTGGGGATGGCCATGGCGCCGGCGATGGTGTTGAACAGGATGTACCACTGGGCGCCGAGGGCCATCAGCAGGACGCCGCCGAGGTCGATCGACAGCCCGGTCCGCAGCAGCAGCCACACGACCAGCGGGAAGAGGAAGTTGGCAGGGAAGCTGGCGAGCACCTGCACCAGCGGCTGGGCGATCCGGGTCAGCCGGGGGGAGAAGCCGATCCGCACGCCGACCGGCACCCAGACCAGGGTGGCGACGGTCACCAGGACGACGACCCGGGCGAGGGTGGCGAGGCCGAGCAGCAGCGGTTCGCCGAACACGCCGAGGCCGGTCGCGCCGTGCAGGTAGCGGCCGAGGTCGACCAGGCCCCAGAGCACGAGGCCGCCGGCGACGGCGGCGAAGGCGGTGTCCCCGGCGCGCCGCCGCCCGGGGTCGACGGCCAGCGGGCGGTCGTCGGTGCCCAGCAGGCGCCCGGCCCGGGAGAGCGCCCGCCACCCCGGGCGCAGCAGCCGGCCGAGCAGCCCGGGCCAGTGGGAGCGGCGCAGCAGGTCCAGCACGACGGAGCGCTGCACCTCGGTGGCCTCGGACTGCTCGTTCTTGAAGCGTTCGGCCCAGGCGGTGAGCGGGCGCCAGAACAGCAGGTTGACGCCGACCACCAGGACGGCCATGGTGGCGATCGCCCAGCCGACCCGGCCGAGGTCGCCGGCGGCGATGGCCGCGCCCGCGTAGGAGCCGACCCCGGGCAGCGCGTAGCGCTGGTTGTCGACGCTGATCGCCTCGGAGGCGACCAGGAAGAACCAGCCGCCGCCGAAGCTCAGCATGCCGTTCCAGACCAGGCCGATCATGCCCGAGGGCAGTTCGACCTTCCAGAACCGCATCCACCGGGTGAAGCGGAACGAGCGTGACAGCTCGTCGAGTTCGGGCGGCAGCGAGACCAGCGAGCAGTAGAAGCCGAAGGTCATGTTCCAGGCCTGGGAGGTGAAGATGGCGAACACCGCCGCGCACTCCAGGCCCAGTACGGAGCCGGGGAACAGGGCGAGGAAGCCGGTCACCGCGACGGTCAGGAAGGCGAGCACCGGTACCGACTGGAGGATGTCCAGGGCCGGGATCAGGACCCGCTCCAGCCGGCGGCTGCGGGCCGCGGCGTAGGCGTAGCCGAAGGTGAAGACCACCGACACGGCGAGCGCGGCGAACATCCGCAGCAGCGAGCGGGCCGCGTCGTACGGCAGCCGGGCCGGGTCGGTGTCGACCGCCGCGTTCCGGCCGGTGGAGAACCGGACGGTGGTGCCCTGCCCGACCCGCAGCGCGAGGTAGAGCAGCACCAGGACGGCGGCCGCGACGAGCGCGTCCACCCAGGTCATCCGGGCCAGGCGGGCGGCCGTCCGGGACGGCAGTGAGCCCCGGGCGGCGCCCGGGGCCGGCTTCGGCAGGGTCATGGGGTGCACCTCCGGCGCGCACCCGGGGCCCCGGGGTCGGGAGAGGTGCGTGCGACGTCAGCGGGATCGGGACGAACGCCGCGTCCCCCCGGGCCGTTGCGTCAGGCGCGCGGTCGGGCGTGGGGGAGGCGGCCGGTACGGCGGCGCGTACTGGGAGGGTCTTCGCCCATGGCCGCCTCCTCCGGTGGTGTCGTCTGGTGTCGTCCCGGCCCGTCCTGCGGGCCCCGGGCAGTCTGCTCCTCGGGTACGTCCGTAGGCAAATGGATCCGGGGTTCCTCCGCGCGCCGGCTCAGGCCGCTTCGACGAACTCCAGCAGGTTGCCGACGGGGTCGGTGGTGTAGAAGCGGCGCCGGGGCGGCAGGCTGTCGTCCCACACCACGAGCGCGCCGAGCTCGGACAGCCGCGAGGCGAAGTCGTCGATCTCGGAGACCGCGATCCCGGGGTGGGCCTTGGTGCTGGGGCGGAAGCGCTCCTCGATGCCGAGGTAGAGCCGGACCCGGCCGCCGTCGGCGGCGAACCAGCAGCCGCCGCCCGCGGTCAGCGGCCGGGGCTTGGGGATCTCGGCCATCTGCAGGACGTCGCCGTAGAAGGCCCGCAGCAGGGCCTCGCTGCCGGGGGGTGCGGAGAGCTGGACGTGGTCGAGGGCCGTGATCACTGCGGCCTCCTCTCGGGAGCGGTGTGGTGCCGGGCCGCGGTGACCAGCAGCCGGGCGGTCGGGGTGGACAGGTCGAGGTGGTGGGCGATCCACTGGGGGTCGTGCCCGTGGGTGGCGAACACCCAGGCGGTGTAGAGCCGGTTCAGGCCGGGGGCGCCGGGCGACAGCAGCAGCGGTCGGACCTGCTCCATCGGGAACCCGTCCAGGGAGCGGGCGCTGAACCACTGGGTGTCGTCCTCGTCGGGGGCGGCGGGTCGGGCGGTGCCGCGCCCGCTGCGGGCGAGCAGCAGGGCGAGGAGCAGCCCGGCCGCCGAGGCGCCGATGAGCACGCCGGAGAGGAAGATCCGCAGCCGCCCCGGGGCGACGCCGACGGCGATCCCCTGGAGGGTGAGGAGGAGCAGGACGCCGCACAGCGCCGTCCCTCTGCTGGTCCAGGGGAACAGGGCGGTTCTGGTCACGACGGTGTCCTCCTTCGGTGGGGTGGCGGCCGGTGGGGTGCCGCCGGGGCGGGCGATCGGGCCTCGGGCGGCGCGGCCGGACGGCGGTCAGGCGACGCGGGTCAGGCGCGGGTCGTACTTGTAGCCGATCTGGCGGACGGTGGCGATCGCCTCCCGGTGGCCGGGGCCGAGCTTGCGGCGGATCCGGGCGATGTGGGTGGCGATGGTGCGGGTGTCGCCGGTGTCCGGTCGGCCCCAGACCGTCTCCATCAGCTGGCGGCGGGAGTGGACCCGCAGCGGGTTGTCGACCAGGTGCGCGAGCAGCTCGAACTCCAGGTAGGGGAGGGTCAGTTGCTGCCCGTCGACGGTGACGGTGCGCTGTTCGGGGTCCACCACCAGGCCGGTGTCCGGGTCGACGGCGGGCCGGGGGGCCGGGGCGGGGCGCGGACGCCGGGGCGGGGCGGCGGCGGTGTGGTCCGAGAAGATGGCTTCGAGCCTGGGGTAGCGCACGGCCATGGCGGATGCTCCTTCGGCGGGTCGGTGCGGAGTCGGTGCGGATCTGTACGAATCGGGACGGGCCGGTCAGCGGGCGGGGTGCCAGGGGTGCCAGGAGGCTTCCAGTCGGGCGGTGCCGTCCGGGGCCGTGACGGTCCGCCAGCTGGCCCGCAGCCGGGCGGGGCGGTCGGCGGAGGCGGCGGCCGGTGCCGGGGCCTGGGCCGTGACGGCGTGCAGGACGGGGCTGTCCAGCGGGCTCTCCGCCAGGCGTCGGCCCACGACGGCGAGCGCGGCGCGCAGGCGGCCGCGGCCGGCGGACGGGAGGGAGGGGTGGAACGCGGCGACGATGGACATGGCAGGTCACCTCCGTGACGGGGCGGCGGGTGGAGGGGGTGCGCGAGGGCGCGGGTGGTGCGGTCGGCGGGGCGTCAGCCGTGCGGCCGGTGGCGGGCGGCGGCGCGGCTGAGGCGGCGCGCGGCGGCCGGCGGGAGGTCCGCGAAGTCGGCGAGCCAGTCCGGGCGGTGGCCCTGGCGGGCCAGCAGGTAGGCCAGGTGCACGCGCGGCTCGTACGCGGAGGCCCGGGTGTTGGGCGTGCCGGAGTGCGGGCAGGCGCCGGGGTCGTCGAGGCGGTAGTCCCTCTCGACGCCGTCGTGCAGGGCGAGGCGGACGCGCGGGCAGTGGTGGTGAAGGGCGGTGCGCATGGCCGTACTTCCTTCCTTCCCCGGGTGCGGGGCGGTCGAGGTTTCCGGGTCGGGGCCGGGGCGGCGGCACTGTCGGGCGCCGCCCCGGCGGCGGCTCAGTGGTTGAGCGCGGTCTGGACGATTTTGATGATGACCATCACCATCGCGACCAGGAGGTAGGCGCGCAGGGCGCCCATGCCGACCTTGCGGGCGGTGGACATGACCGGCTTGCCGAGGGTCTCCAGCGGGGGCATCCGCCACTCCTCGCGGCCGGTGCGGTCGATCGGGTCCTCCTTGGTGGCGGTGCGGCCGAAGGTGAAGAAGTACCCGGCGACCAGCACACCGGCCACGCCGCAGCCGGCCATGATCCACAGGATCGCCTGCGAGCTGATGTCGGGCCAGACCACGGCGGCGGTCAGGATCAGCGACAGCATCACCAGGACCCCGACCACGGCGGAGGTGAAGGCGTTGGTCTTGGGCCCGTTGACCCACGGCCCCAGGACGGCCTTGTCGTTGCAGAGCAGCAGCAGGAACACCGTCGCCGAGGGCAGCAGCACACCCGCCAGCACCTGGACGAACTGCGTCATCAGGCCCTGGGTGTAGCCGGTGGACAGCAGCGTGATCACGGCCGCCGCGACCACCAGGCCCGCGTAGATCGCGTAGAAGCCCTTGGCGCCCTTGACGCCCCGGTGCAGCGAGTGCCTGATGCCGAACACGTCGCCGATCGCGTAGGCGGTCGACAGCGACACGGCGAAGGCGCCGATGATCGAGGCGTCCAGCAGCGCGATGGCGAACAGCACGCCCACCACGTGCCCGGCCTTGTCCTCAAGGCCCTTGGCGACGGC